>CAINDO010000645.1 GCA_903847385.1 uncultured Myxococcales bacterium | reverse complement strand
GACGCCGCGGGCCAGGCCGACGCCGCCGCCCCCGCGCCCGACGCGGCCGCCCCCGCGCCGGCCTTCACCGCGCTCCACTTCGCCGCCGAGGACGAAGCGACGCGCGCCGCCGTGGCGCTCGCGCTCCCGCCGGATCCCCGTGTGACCGTGGGCGACGGCGAGGCGCCCGCCGGCGCGGCCGTGGTGCGGGTGACCGCCGACCCCGCGTGTGTCGAGTGTTTCACGCTCCGGCTGGACGCGCAGGGCGGCACCCTGACGGGCGGCGCGCCGCTCGGCGTGGCGCACGGCCTCGCCGAGGCCCTGGAGCACGCCGGCTTCGCCCTGCCGCACCCCCTGGCGGGCCTGCAGCGGCCCGAGGGCGCCCGGCCCCTGGTCCCGGTGGACGTGACGCGCGCCGAGCCCGCCATCGCCCTGCGCGGCCTGCATCTGCACACCCTGCACCCCATCGAGGCGCTGAACGCCTACTGGATCCCCGGCGAGGCGCAGCTCGAGCGCGCCCGGGCCATCAACCGCTGGTCGGCGCTCAACGGCGCGAACTTCGTCGAGTGGGTGGCGCTGGACGACATCCAGCGACGCCCGGAGGCGCACGCAGCCTGGGTGGAGCACACCCGCGCGGTCCTGGCGGACGCCCACGCCCGCGGCCTGAAGGTCGGCCTGGGCATCCAGCTCTTCGGCGCCAGCAACCTGCAGAAGGCCTTCGACCTGATCGACGACCCCGCCGAGGCCGAGCAGACGCGCGCCGAGCAGATCGGCGCCGCGCTGGACCTGATCACGCCGGTCTCGGGCCTGGACTTCGACCTGTACAACCTGTCCTTCGGCGAGTTCTCCGGGGTCGACCCGGAGCTCTTCGTCGACTCGGTGAACCTCACGTATCACGAGCTGATCTCGCGCTCGCCCCAGGCCGAGATGGTCACGACCATCCACGTCGGCAACAAGCCCGACCAGCGCGTGACCTACCGCGGCCAGGAGATGCTCTACTACTTCCTGGCGCAGTTCGCCGACCCCGCCGTGGTGCCCTGGGTGCACACGGTCATGTTCTACAACCTGTACGACCCCACGGCCGGCGCCTACGCGCACACCGAGTTCGACGCCCACCGCGACTTCGTCGAGGGGCACCTGGCCGAGTCGAAGCCCGTGGGTTATTTCCCCGAGACGGCCTACTGGATCGCCTTCGACGACAGCGTGCCGCAGTACCTGCCGGTCTACGTGACCTCGCGCCTGCTGGACCTGGACCGCCTGCGGCCCCAGGGCGCGCTCGCGGCGCACGTGCTGTTCTCGACGGGCTGGGAGTGGGGCTACTGGATGCACGACCGGGCGTCGCTGCGAGCGAGTTACCGCGGCGAGGGCACGGCGGCCGACCTGTTCACCGAGGCGTACGGGGACGCCGCCACGGGCGCGGCCCTGGCCGAACTGGGCGACGCCCAGCGGGACGCGCTGATCCTGAAGCTGGCCGCCCCCTACACCGCCGGGCGCGACATCTACATCGACGCCGGGGACATGGGCGACATCATCGCCGCGCCGGATCGCCTGAGCCTCGCCGAGGTCGCCGCGCTCACGCCCCCCGAGCGGGCCGCCTTCGCCGAGGGCATCCTGGGCGCGCTGTCGACGCTCGAGGGCGCCACCACGCGGGCGCTGCGGGACACGGGGCTGTGCCCCGACGCCGCACCGGACGCGCCCGAGGCCCTGGCCGCCTGCCGCGAGACGCCACCGGGCGACCCGCTCCGCGCCGAGCTCGCCGACGGCCTCGCCATCGACTGGCTCCGCCTGGCCTTCGTGCGCGCGACCTACGACGCCGCCCTGGCCTACGCCGAGGCGGACACGGACGCGGCCGAGGCGCACGTCGCCGCCGCGGACGCCGCCCTGACCCTGGCCCAACGTGTCGTGGACGCGCGCCACGCCGCGCTCTGGGACGCGAGCAGCCCCTGGCTGACCGAGCGGTGGGGCAATCCGACGATCTACGGCTACGGTTACCTGTTCCAGCCCGACTCGCTGTGTCACTGGAACCGGGAGCGCAACCAGCTGCGCCGTCTGCTCACCGGCGCGGCCCCGGCGGACGCCAACTGCGCCCTCTGAGGCCGCGCGGCGCCCGGGTCCGGTAACACCGCGGAACCCCTCCGTTACCGGTCGGCGCCGACGGAGGGTATCGATTCGTCCGGTGGCGCGGTTGGCGCGGCCCGTGCATGGCCACGAGCGCCCTGTGACGCCCTGCGAGTTCGATTCGATGTTGTTGCGATGCACGATCTGTGGCGCGAGCAACCAGCTCCCCGCCTCCAAGTTGGCCGACGCGCTGCGCTGCAGTCGTTGCCGACAGATCGTCCCGCCGCCCGCGCATTCGCTCGCCGCCACGGACGCCGAGCTCGCCGAGATCACCCGGGACGCCCCCTGGCCGGTGCTGCTCGACTTCTGGTCGCCGCAGGAGGCCAGCGGCCGCGACGGCGCCCAGGAGGTCGAGAAGTTCGCCCGCCGCCATCAGGGGCACGTGCTGGTGCTGCGCGTGAACATCGCCCAGGCGCCGAACGCGCAGGTGCGCTTCGGCGTGCAGCGTCTGCCGACCTTCCTGCTCGTCGATCACGGGCGGGAGATTCGGCGGCTGGTCGGCCTGCAGAGCGCCGACCAGCTCGAGAGCGTGCTCCGGGCGGCCTGAGGGGCCGCCGGCGCCTCAGGTCGTGGGAGCCGGCGGGGGCGAGGCGGGCGGGCGATTGCCGGCGCCGCCGCGTCCGCGACGCCGCGGAGGCCGGGCGCGACTGGCGTTGCCCGCCGGGGCGGCGTTGGCACCGCCGCCGCCGTTGCTCTTGCCGGACGTATTGCCCCGCTCGTGGGTCTTGATGGGCGTGAGCACGCCGCTGAACAGGCTGTCGCCGTCCGTGTCGTCGCCCACGTCGCCGCCGGTGAAGGCCTCGGCCGTGCCCGAGGTCGGCGCGAACACCGACTCGAGATCCTCGCGGGTCAGGGACTCGGTGAGCATCTTCTCGGCGTCCACCGTGGCGTCGAACAGCGCCTGCTTGCGGGCCTGCAGCTCGAGGATCTTCTCCTCGACCGTATCCCGGGCCACGAGCTTGTAGACGACGACGGGTTTGGTCTGGCCGATGCGGTGCGCGCGGTCCGTGGCCTGGCGCTCCACGGCGGGGTTCCACCACGGGTCCAGGTGGATCACATGGTCGGCGCCCGTGAGGTTGAGCCCCACGCCGCCGGCCTTGAGGCTCACCAGGAAGACGGGGGGGCCGTCCGGGCGGTTCCAGCGGTCCACCAGGGCCTTGCGGTCCTTGGTGTGGCCGTCCAGGTAGAGCCAGGTCAGGCTCATGGCGCGCAGGTCCTCCTCGACCAGCCGCAGCAGCGAGGGCCACTGCGAGAAGATCAGGGTGCGGTGACCCTCGGCGACGATCTCCTCCAGCGTGTCGCGCAGGAGCGAACGCTTGGCCGAGGCCGTGCTACGGCGCGCCTCCTCGAAGGGCAAAAGCCGCGGATCGCAGCAGGCCTGCCGCAGGCGCATGAGCGCCTCGAGGATCTGGATCGTGGCCCCGCCGATGCCGCCGGTGCTCTCGATGCGGGTCATGACCTGTTCGCGGAACGTGGTCTTGACCTGCTCGTACAGGCGACGCTGCTGCGGGCTGAGCTCGCAGTAGAGCACCTGCTCCGTGCGCGGCGGCAGCTCGGTGGCGACCTCCTCCTTGCGGCGGCGCAGGATGAACGGCTTGATGCGCTCGCGCAGGGTCGAGAGGGCCTCGAGGTCCTGCTGCTTGTGCACCGCCGTGGCGTAGCGACCGGCGAAGGACTGCCGCGTGCCGAAGAAGCCCGGCATCAGGAACTGGTAGATGCTCCAGAGCTCGACCAGGTTGTTCTCCAGCGGGGTGCCCGTCAGCGCGAGGCGGTGGTCCGACTGGAGTTTCTGGCAGATGGCGGCGATCTGCGAGTCCGGGTTCTTGATCATCTGCGCTTCGTCGAGGACGACGTAGCGGAAGCGATCCTTCGTGAACAAGGCGTCGTCGTAGCGCAGGAGCGCGTAGCTCGTGACGATGACGTCGACGTCCTTGCGGGGCAGCTTGTCCAGGCGGTTCGGGCCGTGGTGGATGTAGACCCGCAGGTCCGGCACGAACTTCTCGGCCTCGGCGGCCCAGTTGTGGACCACGGAGGTCGGCGCCACCACGAGGGACGGGTGCCCCTCGGGATCGCCGTGCGTGTCGTAGAGCAACAACAGGGTCTGGAGCGTCTTGCCGAGGCCCATGTCGTCGGCCAGTACGCCGCCGAGGTCCAGGTCCCGCAGCCACACGAGCCAGTGGAAGCCGCGCTTCTGGTACTCGCGGGGCTCGGCCTGCACGCCGGGGGGAATCGGCCACTCGGGCACGCCCTCGAAGTCGAGCACCTTGCGGGCGATCTCCTTCCAGCGGCCCAGGGCCTTGCTCTGACCGGCCTCCTCGAGCAGATCGGCGACCAGAGGCGCCGCGAAGGCGCTCATCTTGTTGCCGCTCGCCGCGCGGACGTCCTGCAGCTCGCCCAGGGTGCCGGCGTGGCGGGCCAGCCAGGACTCGGGCAGGCGGAACACCTGGCCGTCGGGGAGCTTGTGGTACTTGCGGCCCTCGCGCCACGAGGCCAGCACGGCCTCGACGGAGACCTCCTGCCCTTCGTGCGTGAAGCTGACCTTGAGGTCGAACCAGTCGAGACCGGAGCCGACCTTGATCTGCGGATCGAGCTTGCCCTTGGGCGTCATGCGCTTCGCGGACGCGTCCACGAAGACCTCGAAACCGAGCGCCTGGGCCTGCGGCAGGCCCTCGAGCAGGAAGTCGAGCGCGGCCTCCTCGCCCAGGTTGCCCGTGCGGAAGCCGGCCTCGGCCAGCTTCACGAGCAGCGTGCCCTCGGCCTCGGGATCGCGGTTGACGACCTTGTACTTGCCCGTCGCGCCCTCGACCCGCAGCAGCGGCCGCAGATCGTCCGCCGCGATCTCCGCGACGGCCTCGCCCAGGGCGTAGGCGAAGCGCGGCTCGATCGTGAGGGCGCCGTTCTGGGTGGTCACGATGAGGCGGGGCTTGGGCGGCACGGCGCCGGCGGGCAGCGCGCGCAGGTGGCGCGTGCGCAGCTCGAGGGGCACCCGCACCGAGGGAATGAACCGCTCCAGGAAGTCATCGATCTGTTCCGCCGGCACGCGCGGCATCTGTCCCTGCAACAGACGAATCACACCCGGATGGGTGTTCGCCGCCAGGGGCCGGAGCAGGTCGTCCTGGGTGAGCACGTAGCCGCGGCCGAGCGGCACCAGGGCCTTGACCGCGGGCAGCCAGCGCAGCCGCAGCTGGCCCTCTTTGCCGTCCTCGACCTCGAGCCGGATGCTGATGGGCTCGCCGACGACGCGCACGCGCGCCTCGCCCACGAAGACCTCGGCGGTCTGCGGGAGCAGGGCCATCCACTGCATCTCGAGGCTGCGCAACGAGGCCGCCGCGCGGCCGAGGCCGGCGGGGTTGTAGCGCACGAGGTCCTCCAGCAGTTCGACCTGCTGGGCGAGCTCGTCGATGGCGCGGTCGACGTCCGAGATGGTGTCGATCTTCTGCGCCGCCTCGGCCAGGGTGGCCGGGAACTTGGTGACCACCGGGTCGTAGCCGACCTTGCGGGGCGCGCGCACGAGGGACCGCTGCAGGAACGCCGACGAGAGCCGCGCGTTGCCGAGCAGATCGTTGGGCTCGCCGGCCTTGAGCACGTACCGGATGTGCCCCGGCTCGACGCCGCGATCGTCCCCGGGCGTGGCCCCCGCCGCGGGGGGCGCGGCCTTCTTGGGGGCCGTCTCCTCGAGCAGGGGCGTCAGGGCCATGGCCCAGCCCGGCGTCGTGAGAACGCCTCTGATTTCGGGCACTTGCGAGCCGAGCGCCACCGTCACCGCCGCCACGTGCACGCAGGCCCAGGCCGGCATGCAGCGGTTGCACTTCATCTCGTAGAGCTTCGTCGGCAGGTTCACCGACGGGGGGGCGTACGAGAATCCGACGACTTCGCGCTCGCCGACCCGGAATCGGAACTCACCCGCACGTTCGCCGAAGCGGATGGCCTTGGTGAGGGCGAGGCATTCTTGAAGAAACGAGGGCTTCAGCGTCTCGGTGTAGAACTCCAGCCGTCTCAGCGCTTCGCCGACCATGGCCCAGGTTGCTTCCGCCGGCATTTCGACGGGAAGCGGTATGGACGCGACTGGTGGCGCATTGTGCCGGGCAGCGGGAGCGACCCAACGGCCTTTCGCCATTGATGGACCTCCACGGTGCGTCGTTCAAACGCAGGGTGGCGCTTGCTACCAGAGTTCCCACGGGAAATAAAGGTTCAATCGCCGCGCCGGTCCGATTCGGTCTCGAGCGCGGCGTCCCAGGCCTCGGGATCGAACGCGGCCGGCGCGCACGGGAAATCGGCCGGGGGCGCGGTCGCCAGCACGTGCGGCCCCCCCGCGCGAAACAGCCTGAGCGCAGCGGCGTGCAGATGCAGGCGGGCCGCCGGCGCGCCGCCGTACAGCGCGTCCCCGACGACGGGGTGGCCCCGGTGGGCGCAGTGCACCCGGATCTGGTGCGTGCGGCCGGTGACGGGGCGGGCGGCCAGGAGCGCCGCGTCCAGGCCCGGCGGCGGCGCGGCCCCGGGCGTCAGGCGGGCGAAGCGCGTCTCGCTGTGGGTGGACCCGGCCGCGGCGTCGGGCGCCGCCGACTCCGGCGCCTCGGCCTGGAGCGCGAAGAACGCGTGCGCAGGGTGCGGCCGCCGCACGATGTGGCCGCGCACGTCGAAGCGGTCCGGCGTCGCGGCCGCGCCCGGGGCGACGACGGTCAGGTAGGTCTTGCGCACCCGCCGCTCGCGGAACTGCCGCTCCATGCGGGCCGCCGCGGCCGGGTCGCGGGCGAAGAGCGCCACGCCGCTCGTCTCCCGGTCCAGGCGGTGGACGGCGATCAGGCCGGGCGCGCCCAGGCGCTCGCGCAGCATGTGTTCCAGGCAGAAGCGCCGGCTCGCCCGCGTGCCCTGCATCGGCAGGAACGCCGGCTTGTCCACGGCCACGAGGCCGTCGGCGTCGTAGAGGAGCGCCGGCGGCGGGCCGGGCAGCGGCGCCGGCTCGGCCGAGAACGCGTAGATCGCCACGGGCACGCCGGCGGCGAGCGCCTCGCCCGCCCACGCGTGGCGCGCGACCCACAGGCCACCGTGATGGAGCACCGAGGCGGCCCGGTCGGCGCTCCCCAGGGCGTCGGCGAGAAAACGCGGCACGTCCGCCGCGGCGACGGCGGCCTCGGGCGTGGCGTCGAGGCGCGTGACCGGCGGGTCGTGGGGCGAGGCGAGCCGGGCCGAGCGCCCGCTCACGTGCCGGGGACGAAGAGATCCGTCAAGAGCTCGTTGCCCGGTGCGTTGTGATACTGATCGAACTCGGTGTATCCCCGCGCGCGGAGCAGGTCTTCGTCGATGAATGACTGCCCGCTGACCTGCCTTGCATCACTGGACAGGATCTCATACGCGGCGTCGGCCATGATCTCGGGCTTGCGGCTGCCCTGCATCAGCGCCTCGCCGCCGATCCACTCCACGGCCGCCGTGGCGATGAGCGTGCGCGGCCACAGTGTGTTCGCGGCCACGCCATCGTGTTTCAGCTCCGCCGCCATGCCATAGGCGAGCATGGTCATGGCGAACTTCGAGGTCGTGTAAGGCGCATGGCTCTGGAACCAGCGCTCCTCGAATGACACCGGCGGAGACAGATTCAGGATGTGTCCGTTCGCCGACTTCTTCAGATAGGGAATGCAGGCCTGCGCGCAGGTGAAGACCGCCCGCACGTTCAGCCCGAAGATCAGGTCGAAGCGCTTCACGGGCAGCATCTCGGTGGGCTGCAGCATGATCGCGCCGGCGTTGTTCACCAGGGCGTCGATGCCGCCGAAGCGCTCGATGGTCTGTTGCACCATCCACTGCACGCGCGCCTCGTCGCGCACGTCCACCTGCAGCGCCAGCGCCTGCCCGCCCTCGGCCTCGACCGCGGCGGCGACCTCGTGGATCGTGCCCTTCAGCTTCTGGGCGCTGTCGTCCACCGTCTTGGAGGCGATGACGACGTTGGCGCCCTCGCGGGCGACGCGCAGGGCGATGGACCGGCCGATGCCGCGGCTGGCGCCGGTGATGACGACGGTCTTGCCGGCGAGGCTGATGTTTCCCATGGGACTTGGCCTTTCAGTGAGGAGCGACTGGTTGATCCGGCGGATTCAGGCGGGCGGATTCAGGACGCCTTCGATCTCGGCGAACACACGGTTGCGCCAGCGGACCACCGGGCTGGTGCCGTCGAGCAGGCGCTGCGTCTCGGCGAGCACGGCGTCCAGCGTGACGACCCAGCAGTGGGGGTCGCCGGGGGACAGGTGGGCGCCGGGCGGCGGGGCCGAAGCCCCGGCCCAGGCGGCCATCACGCGGCTCTCGCCGGCCAGCAGCGCGTGGACGGCCACGAAGCCCAGGCGCCCGGCCAGCACGCGGTCGAAGGCCGAGGGGCGCCCGCCGCGCACGATGTGGCCGAGCACGGTGATGCGCGTCTCGACGAGCGCGCCCGTCTGCCCGAGGGCGGCCAGGCGCTCCTCGACGCTCGTCTTCAGGCGCTCCGGCGAGATGCGCACGCCCTCGGCCTTGAGCACGAGCACGCGCTTGGGGGGCGAGGCGCGGCGGCGCGCCGAGGAGATGGTGGAGACCACGACCTCGACGATCTCCTCCTCGCTGCGTCCGGCCTCGGGGAAAAGCACGAGATCGGCCCCGGCGGCCACCCCGGCGCTCATGGCCAGGTAACCGCAGTCGCGGCCCATGACCTCGACGATGAAGGTGCGGCCGTGCGCGGACGCCGTGTCGGCGATCTTGTCGCAGGCGTCGACGATGGTGTTCATCGCCGTGTCGACGCCGATGGACAGGCCCGAGAGGCCGACGTCGTTGTCGATGCTGGCCGGGACGCCCGCCACGCGGAGCACCTGCTCGCCGAGCTCCTCGGGGGCGGTGAGCGCGCGGGCGCCCGTCAGCGAGCCGTTGCCGCCGATGACCACCAGATCCGTGATGCCGGCCTCGGCCAGGCGGGCGCGGGCGGCGTTCCGGCCGGCGACGGTCTGGAACTCCAGGCACCGGGCGCTGCCGAGCAGGGTGCCGCCGTCGCGGACGATGCCGGTCACGTCCGCCCGGGAGAGCGGCACGAAGTCGCCGGCGATCAGGCCCACGTAGCCCTGCCGCACGCCGAGGACCTCGAGCCCGTGGGAGAGCGCGAGCAGGGCGGCCGAGCGGATGGCGGCGTTCATGCCGGGGGCATCACCGCCGCTGGTCAGAATGGCGAGGCGACGTTTTTCCATGGGCCGCAAAGTGGCACACCGGGCCGTCGGGGAAAACCGGGAAAGTCTCAGGTCTTTCCGTGTGCCTGCGGGAGGCGTAGTGTGCGCCGCCGTCGGGGGAAGTGGCCCCGGCCAAAAACCAAGGACTCCGTATGAACCTGAAGCTGACCGTCGCGTTCGTCTCCCTCGCCTGCGTCGCCTGTGGCAAGACCGAGGCCCCCGCCGAGAAGAAGGCCGCCGCCCCCGCCTCCGCCGAGAAGAAGGTCGAGGCCCCGGCCACGAAGGCCCCCGCCACGAAGGCGTGGCTCGCGGCCGACAAGCTCGGCGTGCAGCTCGAGGTCCCCGCCGGCGCGAAGTTCGAGCCCGGCGCCGGCACCAGCCTCATGCTGATGACCCAGGACGGCAGCTGCACCGTCATGCTCTCCAAGAAGGACGACATGTCCTACTTCCAGTCCTACGACGCCACGATCGCCGAGATCGAGAAGGGCACGATGGGCAAGAAGAAGGAGATGCTGAAGAACGAGAAGGTCGATGAGTCCAACTGGACCATCTACTACACCAAGGAGAGCATGTTCGAGCCCGGCAAGAGCCAGTACGCCGTCGACGTGCGCAAGAAGGTCGGCGCCGACGAGTACTCCTGCTCCCGCGTCAACGACTCCGAGGCCGACGCCAAGTGCGTGCTCGAGGCCTGCCTGAGCATGAAGCCCGCCGAGGGCGCCGCCGCCGCCCCGGGCTCCGCCGCCGGTTCCGCCGCCGCCGGGTCCGCCGCTCCGGGCTCCGCCGCCGGCTCCGCCGCCGCGCCCGCCCCCGCCACGAAGTAATCCCCCGGCCCGCTCGGCGGGTGCGCACCGGATCGACCCCGCGTAGACTGCGCGGCATGTCCGGCCTCGCCCCCCCCGATCGCGCCCCCGACGCCGCCGTCCATCGCGGCCGCGTCTCCGTTCATCCCCGCGGCTTCGGCTTCGTGCTCGACGCCGCGGGACGCTCGGCCTTCGTCGTGCCCCCGGAGCTCAATCCGTTCCTGGCCGACGACGAGGTCGAGTGCGTGCTGGAGTCGCAGGGGGACCGCCACACCGCCCGGCACCTGCGCCTCGTCTCACGCCCGCGGCAGGTGCTCTTCGGCACCGCCGTGCGCCACGGCCGCGCGCTGTTCCTGAAGGTCGACCGCCTGGTCGCCAACACGGACTGGCCGCTGTCGGGCCCGGCGAAACCCGGCGACGAGGTCCTGGCCCGCATCGAAGACGGTCAGGCCGTGGTCGCCGAGGTGCTCACCGGGGGCGACGCCGAGATCGCCCGCCTGCTGTGCCGCCACGACCTGCGCGGCGCGCACGACGCCGCCGTGGCGACCGCCGCCGAGGCCCTGCCCGCCCCGGATCTGCGCGGCCGCCGCGACCTGCGAGGTGAGGTCACGGTCACCATCGACGGCCCGGACACGCGCGACATCGACGACGCCCTGCTCGCCTTGCCGCCCGACGCCGACGGCGCGCTGCGCGTGATCGTGGCCATCGCGGACGTGAGCGCCCTGGTGGCCGAGGGGAGCGCGCTGGACGCCGATGCCCGGGCCCGCGCCACGAGCGTGTATCTGCCGGGCCGGGTGCTGCCCATGCTGCCCCCGCGGCTCTCCGAGGACCGCCTGTCGCTGGTCGAGGGCGCCGACCGCCCCGCCCTCACGGTCGAGCTGCGCATCGACGCCGAGGGCGAGGTCACCGCCGTGGACGTGCACGAGGCGGCCATCCGCTCGACGGCCCGCCTGACCTACGACGCCGTCACGCGTTTTCTCGAAGAGGGCGACGCCGAGGCCGTGCCCGAGGTCACCCACGCCACGCTGCGGCGGCTGCGGGCGGCGTCGGCGCGTCTGTCCCAGGCCCGCGCGGCCCGCGGCGGCAAGGACGTGGAGCGCGAGGAGATCTCCGTCCGGCTGGACGAGCAGGGCGCCCCGGTGGGGCTCGAGGCCCGCCGCTCGGACGTGGCGCACGTGCTCGTGGAGCGGCTGATGGTGGCCGCCAACGAGGCCGTCGCGCGGTATCTGGTGGAGCGCGGTCTGCCGGGCCTTTTCCGCGTGCACGAGGCGCCCTCGCTGGAGCGGACGCAGGCGCTCGCCGCGGCCGCCGAGGCCCTGGGCGTCGTCGCCGGCTTCTCCGAGACCACGCCGCTCACGCCCCGCGCGCTGGCCGCCTTCGACCGGCAGATCCGCGGCACGCGCTCCGAAGCCCTGGTGGAGAGCGCCGCCCGGCGCCTGCTGGGGCCCGCGCGCTACACCGGCACGCCGGGGCTGCACTTCGGCCTGGCCGCGCCGCTCTACCTGCACTTCACCTCGCCGATCCGCCGCTACGCCGACCTGGCCGTGCACCGCATCCTGCGGCGGTATCTGCGCGGCGAGCGCGGCCTGCGGCGGGACGACCCGGCGCTCGAGCCGTTGTGCGTGCACGTGAACGAGAAGGCCCACCGGGCGGCCCGCGCCGAGGCCGAGCGCGAGCGCGTGCTGGTGGCGCGGCTCTTCGAGCGGCGGCTGGGGCAGCACCTCCGCGCCGTCGTGGTGGGCCACAAGCCCCAGGGCGCGCTGGTGCAGGTCGAGGGCGCCCTGGCGCTGCTCGCCGGCGAGGCGCCGCCGCTCGGCTCGGCCCTGCGCGTGGAGATCGCCGCCGTGGACACGGAGCTCGGCCGCATCGACGTGCGGCGCGTGCCCGACGCCTCGAACCCGGCTCAGCCCTCGGGCTGAAACGGCGCGAGCGCGGGGCGCTTGGGGCCCCGACCGTCTCCCGAGGAGCGGCCCCGGGCGTGGCGCAGCACCCACGGCAGCAGGTACACCCGCGCCCAGGTGGCCTCGCGCCGCACGGCGCCCAGCAGGCTGGCGTCGCGGGGGCCCGGCAGGGGGCGCGCCCAGTCCACGCCGTCCGTGGGGAGCCCCAGCGTCGCGACGAGCGCCTCGGCGATGCGGGCGTGCCCGGCCGAGTTGGCGTGCAGGCGATCCTCGCTCCACAGGCGGGGATCCGAGGTCACGGCGTGCGCCGCCAGATCGGCCACGAGCGCGCCCGTCTCCGCCGAGACGCGCCGCAGGGCCTCGTTCCAGGCGAACACGCGACCCCGCACGAGGCGCGCGACCGGCATCACCGGCGTCAGGTCCGGCAGCGTGAAGGTGATCACCGTGGCACCGTTCGCCCGAAAGGCGCGCTGCATGTCGGCCATGTCCCCGGCCACCGCGTCCAGGTCGAAACGCGGCTGCAGGATGTCGTTCGTCGCCGTGACCAGCGTGACCAGGTCCGGGCGCATCGCCAGCGCCGGCGCGAGCTGCTCGTCCCGGATCTGTCGCGTATGACGGCCGCGGATGGCCAGGTTGGCGTAGTGGAGCTCGCCCTGGTGGGCGTGCAGGCGCGCGGCCAGGCGGTCGGCCCAGCCGCGGTAGTGGCCGCGGCCGTCCGGGTCGTCCAGGCCCTCGGTCGTGCTGTCGCCGATGGCCACGTAGCGTTGGAAGCGGGGAGGTGCGTGCATGTTCACGGCAGGCGGCTGCGCATCACGTTCCAGTCGTTCAGGAACGCCTGGTAGCTGGCCGCGTCCTCCAGCCGCTGCATGGCCTCGTCGTTGCGGCGCAGGGCCGCGCCCGTCCAGTTGTGCGACCCGGCGAACACCAGGTTCTCGACGGCCGCGCCCATGCCATACCGCGCCCGGATCAGCATGTACTTGGAGTGCACGGTCACCCCGGGCCGGTCGTACACGCGGTAGTCCATGCCCCGCAGGGCTGCCAGAACGTCGCCGCCCGGCGAGTCCTGCGCCGCGCTCGCGTCCGGGTAGTTGCCGAAGATCATGTGGATCGTGCAGCCCGCGTCCCGCATGGCGCGCAGCTTGTTGGCGACGTCCACCCGGTCGTTCTTGAAGAACGCCATGGCGACGTGGAGTTCGGCGTTGCCGTCCTCGCAGTGCACGTTGTCCAGCACGCTGAGCACCAGGTCGCCGGAGGCCCGCGGGAAGAAGTAGCCCTTCACGCCCGTGTCGCCGTCGAACGTGCGGTAGTAGTCCAGGTTCTGCTGCCCGCCGCGCAGGTCGGTCCAGTAGTCGCGGTAGTTCGCGTAGAGGGCGTTGTCGCCACGCACCACGACCAGATGGTTGAACCGGCTGTTCTGCGACGCCTTGAAGTTGTGCGAGCCCTGCACCACGACGTTCGTCGACCCGTCGTCCAGGCGCGAGAAGAGCATGAACTTGTTGTGGTTGATGCCCGTGCCGATGCAGGCGCCCCGCGGGCAGTAGGTGATGCGGTCGCCGCCGAGGCCCGCGGACAGGGCGTCGCGGATCTGCGGCTCGATGGTGTCATCGGTGCCGTTGGCCACGATGCGCACGTCCACGCCGCGCGCCGCGGCCTGCAGCACGGCGTCCACGTAGGCCATCTGCCCCCACTCGTACACCGACAGCCGCAGCTCGGAGCCCGGCGAGGCCAGGCCGATCAGCCGGATGATCTCGGTCTGCAGCGTCTCGACGGCGCCACCGTCGGGCTCGTTGAAGAACACCGAGATCGGCGCGGGCGGCGGGGGCGGGGGCGGCTCCGTCGGGGGCGGCGGTGGGGGCTCCGTCGGGGGTGGCGGCGGGGGGTCCGTGGGCGGTGCGACGGCGGCGTCGGGCGTGGGGGGCGGCGGCGGGGGTGAGACCGCGTCCGTGTCCGGGCCCGGGCCCATGCCGTCGGGCAGCGCGAAGGTCCCGTCGCCCGGACCGCCCAGGCCCAGATCGTCGCGGCCGGCGAAGGCGTCGGGCCGATACACGCCGTCGTCCGGATCGCCGGGCCGGTGCGGGGGGGCGGGGGTGCCGCCGAAGCCGCCGGGCACACCGTCGTCGGGATCGGGCGCCTGACCGGAGAGCGTCGCGTCCGCGTCGCCCGGCCCGACCGGATCGACGTCGTCGCTGGCGAGCGTGCCACCGCCGCAGGCCGTGGCGAGGCCGAGCGCCCACAGCGCCCACGCGGCGCGACGCCACCGGTTCACTCGCCGAAAAGCCATGCCTGCACTCCGTTCCCGCGGTCACGTCCGCCCCCACCATACCCCGGACGCCGCGCGGGGGCCACGCGGGCCGCGCCGCGGGTGCGCCCGGACCCATCGACCCGCCAAACCCCACCGGTCTGCCGATGTTGGGGGGTGAGTTTCCGGTGCCCGGAGCGTGTCCATGTTCGCTTGGCTCAAAGGTCTCGTCCGTTCGAAGCGCAAAAGCGCGCCCTCGCGCGCCCTGCGGCGTTCAGCCCCCGCCACCACGGCCGCCCCGACGCAACCCGCCGGCCCCGCCGATCTGGCCGGCCTGCCCATGGACTACGCCGCCGAGTGGGCCTGCCCGGCCGATCCCGGGGCGTTCCCGCAGTGGACCGCGGCGATCGAGCGCGTGCTCGACGAGCAGCGCGACCTGGTGCCGCCGTTCCCCGCCGTGGCCTCGCGCGTGACCACGCTGCTGCGGCAGCCGGACGTCGACCTGAACAGCGTCGTGGCCGCCCTGCAACAGGATCCGGCGCTGGCGGCCCAGGTGCTCACCGTCGCCAACTCGGGGTTCTTCTCCGGGCTCGGCGAGCTGGCGAGCGTGCGCGACGCCGTGATGCGACTCGGCTTGCGCGAGATCAACCAGGTGGTGACCACGGCGGCGATGCTGGCCCTGCTCGACTCGGGCAACCGCGCGACGGGGGACCGCTTCGCCCGCGAGTGGAGCCGGCTGACCCACCACGCGCTGACCTCGGGGTTCGCCGCGGGGTGGCTGGCCCTGGAGCGCGACCCCTCGCTCTACGAGACGGCCTTCATGGCCGGCCTGCTGCACGACGTGGGCCGCGTGATGGCCCTGCGCGCCGTGGCGTGTGTGCTGCCGCCCGAGGCCTCGGGCACGGACGGCGCCGACCATCTGGTGGCCTCGCTGCTCGAGGGCACCCACCTGGCCTGCGCGCGGCGGGCGTTCGAGGCGTGGCACCTGCCCGAGGCCGTGCGCGACGTGTGCCTGGGCCACCACGGCACCGCCGCCGAGCTGCAGACGCTGCCCCGCGCGGTGCACCTGGTGCGGATCGTGTCGTTGCTGGACGAGCTGCGCACGAACCCCCACCACCCGGTCGACGCGCGCGACGAGCTGCTCGAGAGCCTGCGGGCGCTGGGCATCGGGGCGGCGCACCTGCGGCCGATTCACGCCGAGGTGCGCGCGATGTCCGAGAAGGCCGGCCGCATCGTGGCGGGCGCGGCCACGCCGGCGCGCCGGGCGAAGACGGGTCCGCTGCCGGCGCGCGCGGCCTGAGGGCCCGGGGGCCTTACTTCGCGGCCTTCTCGGCGGCGAGGGCGGCCTGCACGCCGGGGCGCTCGGCGAGACGGGACAGGTACGCGCCGACGTGCTTGAAGCCGCCGAGGTCCACGCCGGTCCACTTGGACCAGCCCAGGACGGTGAACAGGTAGGCGTCGGCGACGGTGAACTTCGTCCCCATCAGGTAGTCGTTCGTGGCCAGGTGGGCGTCCACCACGCCGATGCGGGTGGCGAGCGTGTCGCGGACGGCCGACTTCCACTCCTCGGGACAGTCCTTGCGGAACAGCGGGCTGAAGCCCTTGTGGATCTCGGCGCCCACGAAGTTCAGCCACTCCTGCGTGCGGTAGCGCTCCATCGTGCCGGCGGGGGCCAGCAGGCCCGCCTCGGGCTTCTGGTCCGCGAGGTACTGCACGATCACGGCGCCCTCGGTGAGCAACGAGCCGTCGTCCAGCACGAGCGCCGGCACGTACCCCTTGGGGTTGACGGCCCTGAAGTCGGCGTCCGTCGACGTGACCTTGGTGCCCAGGTTGACCGCCTCGAGGGCGATGTCCAGGCCGAGTTCACGGGCGACGATGTGCGGGGACAGGGAGCAGGCGCCGGGGCTGTAGTAGAGTTTCATCGCTTCGTCTCCATCAGGGTGTGTACGCAGATGCGGTCAGTGGCAAATCGATTCGGCCGCAGCGGCGAAAACCTTCCATCGATCCCCCGGGAAATCAATGATTGAACATCAAATCGTCACCCCCGGCGCAGGCTCTGCGCCGCCCTGCCGGCCGGACGAGCTCGTCGCGCTCCTGCGGGCGGGGGACATCCAGGCGCTCGACCGCATCACGCGGTGTTTCGGCGCCACGCTGCTGGCCGCCGGGCGCCGCCACTGCCGCGACGAGGACCGGGCCAAGGACGCCGTGCAGGACGCGCTCCTGTCCGCGGGCGAGCACCTGCAGGACTTCCGCGGCGAGGGCACGCCGCAGGGCTGGCTGGTGCGCATGGTGGCCAACGCCTGCGCCCGGATGCGCCGGGGCCGCAAGAACAGCCCGGCCTGGAACGCCGAGCTCGATCCGGAGTTCGTGCTCGGCAACGCCGACACGCCCGAGGTCGCCGCCGCCCGCGCCCAGCTCGCCGCCAAGCTCGGCGAGGCGCTGGTGGCGCTCGCCCCCGAGGACCGCGCCATCGTGCTGCTCTCCGAGGCCGAGGACTGGACCGGCCCCGAGATCGCCGAGGCGCTGGGCATGACCCCCGGCGCCGTGCGGGTGCGCCTCACGCGGCTGCGGGCCAAGCTGCGCGACACGCTGGCCGCCTTCAAGGCCGAGCACGGCGGCGCCGCGGCGGATTCGGCGGCGGGCGCGTAACACCCGCCGTCGGTGGCGGCTCTCCCCGGTGAACCGATTGCGCAGCCCGCGCAGGAAAACCGAGGAGAATCAACATGCTCGCCGCCGCCAGCCCCGTCGCCCTCACCGAGTCGAACTTCCAGGCCGAGGTCCTCGACAGCGACACGCCCGTCGTCGTCGACTTCTGGGCCCCCTGGTGCGGCCCCTGCCGTCAGGTCGGCCCCGTGCTCGACCGCCTCGCCGCCGAGTACGGCGGCAAGGTCAAGGTCGGCAAGGTCAACGTCGACGAGCAATCGGTCCTCGCCGGCGCGTTCCAGATCCGCGGCATCCCCACCCTGGTGGTGGTGCGCGGCGGCAAGGTCGAGGGGCAGGTCGTCGGGTTCCCCGGCGCCGGCCCCATCGCCGACCTCTTCGGCAAGCTCGGCCGGGGGGAGGCGCTGCGATGAGACAGCTGATCGCGGCCGTGATCGGCGGCGTCATCGGCGCCGTCTGGTACAAGACCATCGGCTGCCAGGGCGGCGCCTGCCCGCTCTCCTCGAACATCGTGATGTCCGTGTTCTGGGGCGCGATCGGCGGGTTTCTGATCGTCGCGCCGTAGAGCGGCCCGGGCGCGGCGCCTCCGCCACTCACTTCGGGTCGACGCACTCGCGCTTCTTGCAGATCCGGTCGCCCTTGCAGTCCGAGTCGCGTCGGCAGCCTTCATCCGAGTGGTTCTTCCGCGCCGGCTCGACGCTCGGCGCGGCGGCGCCGGGGACTCCGATGATCACGGTCTGCTGTTGTTGCTGCTGTTGCTGCTGTTGCTGCTGTTGCGACGGCTTGTCGTCGTCGCCCTCGCACTGGAGCGGGATGCCGTAGGACGGCAGACAATCCCCGGCCCAAATCCAAGGGAGAATGACGAAGAAGCCCGCGAGAATCCGGAACACCGAGATGTCGTCCGAGCGGTTGATCGTGATTGTGCGGCTGTCGCAGTTCTTCTTTTCCGCCCTGAACTGCGTATCCGCCCACACCGGCTGCAGGTCCTCGTAGGTTCCTTCACCGGTCCCGAGGGCTCTCTCCGACGAGACCTCGTAGATCGTCGCGCCCGTGTTCGACGAAATGCGGGTTCTCGACGCGCACCCAAGAGCGGTCGCGCCGACCATGAGCCAGATGGCCAGATGGCTCATTGCGGTTCCCTTTGTGCCGATTGCCGTCCCTGGACTACCCGAGCGGCCGACGGCGATCGACCACCAACGAAGCCTGTCCGGATCGCACACGCCAGCCCGACGAAGCTCAGAGCGAGCGCCCCTTCCAGTAACCCGGCTTTCGCCGTTGGTGGGCGACGGCGAGCACCAGCGTCGCCGCTCCCCGAGTTCGGAAGAAGACGGAGAACGGAAAGCGGGCCAAGTGCACTCGCCGGATTTCGCCGCCGACGACGGGCCAGCGCTCCGGGGTCGCCTCGATGAGCCCGACGGCATGGCTCAGCGCCGCGGCAAACGCGGCCCCGGCCTCGGCGCTTTTCTCGGCGTACCAGGTCAGCGCTGCGACCGCTTCCGCCGCCGCGTCCTCGTGGAACTCAACGGGCGGGGGCACGGCCGGCGTCCGCCATCATCCGCTCCACCTCGGACCAGGGGACGGTCTTCGCCGTTCCCCGATCGATGTCCGCCGCCCTCCGCCCGACCTCGACCTGCCACGCCGCCTCGACGCCCTCGTCCGGGGGGTCGGTCTCCAGGCTCGAGATGAGGGACGCGGCGAGGGCCGCCCGCGCGGTCGGCGGCAGGCGAAGGGCCTGGGTCAGCAGCTCGTCGGTCTCGGTGTTCATGGGCCCAATGTAGCCACCGGAAGCCCCGCCGACAAACGGTGGGCGCCCCCCTGTGCGCATTCGACGCCCGGACCCCGGGTTTGGTTGCCCCCGCACCCCCTTCCCCCTAGAATCGCGCGGATCACATGGGGGTCTCTGTGGCCGGCGAAGAACGCGTCATCGGCATCGACCTGGGAACGACGAACTCGTGCGTGGCCACCGTCATCGACGGCACCGTGCACGTGGTGCCGGACGAGCGCGGGGCCCGCATCCAGGCCTCGATGGTGGCCTTTCTGGGGGACGGCTCCGTGGTGGTGGGCAACGAGGCCCGCCAGGAGCAGATCGTCGACCCCACGAACACGGTCTACTCGGCCAAGCGCCTCATCGGCCGGCACTTCGCCAGCAAAGAGGTCAAGACGGCCCTGCAGTCGTTCCCGTACCGGATCGTGAAGGGCAAGAACAACGTGCCCCTCGTCGAGATCCGGAACGAGCGCTACGGCCTGCCCGAGGTCTCGGGCATGGTGCTGCGCCGCATGAAGGACATCGCCGAGCGCTACGTGCGCGGCCCGGTCACCAAGGCCGTGGTCACGGTGCCCGCCAACTTCAACGACACCCAGCGCCAGATGACGAAACTCGCCGGCACCCTGGCCGGGCTGGACGTCATCCGCATCATCAACGAGCCCACGGCCGCCGCCCTGGCCTACGGCTACGGCCGGGGCATGAACGCCCGCATCGCCATCTACGACTTCGGCGGCGGCACGTTCGACATCACGCTGCTGGAGATGCGCGACAACGTGTTCGAGGTCATCGCCACGGCCGGCGACACCTACCTGGGCGGCGACGACTTCGACACCCGCCTGGCGCGCTACATGATGCACGCCTTCAAGAGCCAGTACGGCTTCTCGCTCGAGGGCGACACCATCGCCGTCAGCCGCCTGAAACACGTGGCCGAGAAGGTCAAGTGCGAGCTCTCGAACAACCCCCGCGCCGTGGTCAACGTGGCCGAGCTGGCGCAGGACAACCAGGGCAACCTGCTGGACCTGCGCTTTCAGATGTCCCGGGACGACTTCGCCGAACGCCACCAGGACATCGTGCAGCGCACGTTCCTGGTCTGCGACGAGGCCCTGTCCCTGGCGGGCATGAAGGCCCGGGACGTGGACGGCGTGGTGCTGGTGGGCGGCACGACGCGCATGCCGCTGGTGCGCCAGATGGTCGCGGAGTATTTCGGCCGCCAGCCGCTGACGGACATCAACCCGGAAGAGGTCGTGGCCATCGGCGCGGCCATCCAGGGCGCGGCGCTCGAGCAGGACCACTTCACCACCGCCGGTGGCACGCGCCGCAACACCCCGCTCCTGCTGGACGTGACGCCCATGTCCCTCGGCGTGCAGACGGTGAGCGGCTACTACGACGTGATCATCGAGCGCAACGCGTCCATCCCCTGCGAGGTCACGCGCACGTTCACGACGTCCACGGACAACCAGACCAGCGTGCGCCTGCAGATCTTCCAGGGCGAGAGCAAGGTCGCCGCCGAGAACATCAAACTCGGCGAGATCGAGCTCTACGGCCTGCGCTCCGGCCCGCGCGGGCAGGTCGAGCTGCAGGTCACCTTCGAGATCGACACGAACGGCATCGTGGTGGTCACCGCCCGCGACCGCGAGACGGGCATCGAGCAGGCCACCCGCATCGAGGTCTCCGCCGGCTACAGCCCGGAGGAGATCGCCCAGATGCTCGAACGCGGCGTGTCGTAACGGGTCGACATGGAAACCAAGTCCCCCACCCGCACCGTCCCCACGCTGGCCAAGGTCGCCCTGAAGAAGGTCGCCGTGGCCCGCCCGGGTGCGCCCGCGGCGGCCCCCTCGGGCGTGCAGGCCGCCGTCGCGCCCCGGCCGGGCACCGAGCCCCAGACCATCGTGCGCCGGGTGCTGGTGGCCGAGCAGGACGAAGGCGTGCGCAACGCCGTGGCGGCCTCGCTGCCGCGCGACCGGTTCCAGGTCTGGACCTACGGGGACGGCGACAGCGCCTACGACCACCTCGGGCAGCACGGCGCCGACCTGGTCATCCTGGGCCGCGAGATGCCCGGCCTGCAGGGCACGGTGCTGTGCGACCTGCTGCGCAAGGGCAAGAACGGCGAGGGCCTGGCCATCGTGCTCATGAGCCCCCGCTACTCGAACCCCAGCCTGGGCGCCGGCGATTGCGGCGCCTTCGGGGCGGACGAGTTCCTGCCGCTGCCCACCACGCCCGACGTGTTGATGGACAAGGTCGAGCAGGCCCTGGTGGCCCGCGAGCCCGTGGAGAAGCTCAAGGCCCTGCCCCCGGCCCTGGCGCGCCAGGTGGACGAGCTGGCGGCCAAGCTGGACACCCTGAGCTACTACGAGCTGCTCGAGATCCCCTTCGAGGCCGAGCGGGGCGACATCCAGGTCGCCTTCCACCAGAAGTCGCTGGTGTACCACCCGGACCGCCACGCGCGGCTCAAGGCCACGGTTCCGCACGCGTTCGAGAAGATCAACACCATCTACAAGCGCATCTCCGAGGCCTACAAGGTCCTCTCCCACCCGGCCAACCGCCACACGTACAACGTGGGGCTGCGGCGCCGGGGCGCGGTGCGCTTCGAGCCCGAGTCCACGCGCCGCCGCGAGGAGAAGGACCTCGACCTCGTCACGACGGCCGAGGCCCGCAACTTCGTGATCCAGGCCGTGGAGTGCCGCGGCTTCGGCGATCTCGAGGGCGCCCGGACGGCGCTCGAGCACGCGCTGCGCCTGGAGCCGGACAATCAGGCCCTCCAGGACCGCATCGCCGCCATCTCCAAACTCCTCTTCATCGTGCGCACCCAGAACCGCACCTGACATCGCCCGTGGCCGAGATCCTCCGCTTGTCTCCAAAGTCCCCACCGCCGCCCGCCCGCCTGCCCCGCCACGTCGCCATCATCATGGACGGCAACGGCCGCTGGGCCGAGGAGCGGGGCCTGCCCCGCGTCGCCGGTCACCGCGCCGGCGCCGAGACCGTCGACCGCATCACCACCGCCTGCCGCGAGCTGGGCATCGGCTACCTGACGCTCTACGCCTTCAGCGAGCAGAACTGGGCCCGCCCCCCCGAGGAGGTCGGCGCCCTGATGCAGCTCCTGCTGGACTACGTCCAGAAAGAGCGGGCGCAGATCCTCGACAACAACATCCGCCTGAGCACCATCGGCGAGACGGACCGCCTGCCGCTGTTCGTGCGCGGCCCCCTGCGCGAGCTGATGGACAAGAGCGCCGCCAACACCGGCATGGTGCTCACGCTGGCCCTGAGCTACGGCGGCCGCGAGGAGATCGTCCGGGCCGCCCGGCGCCTGGCCGAGCGCGCCCTGCGCGGCGAGCTGACGCCCGGCGAGATCGACGCCGACACCTTCGCCTCGGGTCTGTTCACGGCGGGCATGCCCGATCCGGACCTGCTCATCCGCACGAGCGGCGAGGAGCGGGTGAGCAACTTCCTGCTGTGGCAGGTGGCCTATACGGAGCTGTTCTTCAGCCCCGTGCGCTGGCCGGACTTCGACCGCGAGCACCTGCTGCGCGCGCTTTCGCACTACGAGGCCCGGGAGCGCCGCTTCGGGCTGACCTCGTCCCAACTCACCGCCGGCGCCGCCGGTGGCCCCGACGCCGCGAAAGTGAGCGCCCGTCCGTGCTGACCCGCATCCTCTCCGGCCTGGCCATGGCGGCCGGCATCGTCTCCGTGCTGATCTTCCTGTCCCCCATGGCGCTGCTGGCCGTGGTGGTCTTCGCGATGGTGGTCGCCGCCCACGAGTGGCAGACCATCACGCAGACCGAGGTCACGCGCGCCGATCGCGCCGTGTTCCTGGTGGCGATCACGCTCTCGGCGCTGCAGCCGGCGCTGCAGATGGCCCTGCCCACCTGGACGCACGCCACGGCGCTCACGGCCAGCTTCGCGCTCCTGGGCGTCTCGCGGCTGTTCATGCCCGACCCCATCGAGACGAGCACACGTCGGCTGGCGATGGATGCGCTGGGCCTGCTCTACATCGGCCTGACGTTCCCCCTGATCTTCCTGCTGCGCGGCCAGGATCAGGACGGCGGCTACAAGATCCTGATGGTCATGGCCATCACCTTCGGGGCGGACACGGGCGCCTACTTCGCCGGGCGTTTCCTGGGCCGCCACAAGCTCTACGAGAAGATCAGCCCCAAGAAGACCATCGAGGGCGCCGTCGGCGGCGTGGCCACGGGCATCCTGGCGGCCTACATCGCCAAGTCGTTCTTCCCCGGCCTGGGAAACCTGAGCACGGTGGACGTGCTCATCCTGGGTGGCGGTGGCGCCATCGCCGGCATGCTCGGCGACCTCTTCGAATCGATGGTCAAGCGCGCCCACGGCGTGAAGGATTCCGGTACGCTCATCCCCGGTCACGGCGGCGTGCTGGACCGGATCGACGCCCTGCTCTTCGTGGGCCCCTTCGCCTGGTTCTACCTGCTCCACTGATGGCCCGGGAGATCCGAAACCGTTGATTGCCGTTCTCTCCGCCCTCTTGCTGCTCGGCGTGCTGATCACCGCGCACGAGCTCGGCCACTTCGTGGTGGCCAAGCTCAGCAACGTGCGCGTGCACCTGTTCTCGATCGGCTTCGGCAAGGCGCTCATCAAGTGGCGGCGCGGCGAGACGGAGTACCGGATCGCGCAGTTCCCCTTCGGCGGGTACGTGCAGATGGCCGGGCAGGACCCCGCCGAGGGCGACCACGTGGACCCCGCGGACGCCGGCCGCAGCCTGCTGGACAAGCCGCCCATCACCCGCATCCTGGTCTACCTGGCCGGGCCGGCGATGAACGTGCTGCTCCCGTTCCTGATCCTGGTGCCCATGTACTTCTTCGCGAAGCCCTGGGACGAGGTGCCCCCCGCCGTGGTGGGCGCCGTGGACCGCGGCATGCCCGCGGGCGCGCCGGGCAAGCTCGAGGTCGGCGACCGCATCGTCGAGATCGACGGCGACCCGACCTACGGCTTCTGGCAGACACAGCGCCACCTGGACCAGTACGACCCGGCCGAGGGCCCGCTGCACATCACCGTGGAGCGCGGACCCAATCGCGAGCGCGTGGCCCTGGAGATCGAGCCACGGGCCTGGTCCGAGACCCACTCGATGCTCCGGTTCGGCACCCAGAGCTACAAGATGGGCTTCGTCGTGTCGTTCCTGGCGCCGGACGTCGCCGTGACGGCGCCGGGCACACCCGCCGCGCTGGCCGGCCTGCAGACGACCGATCGCGTGCTGAAGGTGAACGGCCGCGAGGTGCCCCGCTACGTCGACCTGATCGAGGCCCTCGCCGCCGCCCCCGCGGGCGTGCCGGTGACCCTCGAGGTCGAGCGCATGACGCCGAGCGCGCCCCCCGTGGGCGCCTGGGACCTGCTGACCGGCGGGCCCGAGGTCTGGGGCAAGACCTGGATGTGGCGGCCGCCGGTGCTGCCCAAGCGCCTGGCCGAGAACCCCGCCGCCCGTGGCGCTGCTGATCGTGGCACTCACCGTGCCGGCGTCCAGATACACGTCCTCGGAGGGCGCATTGACGCTCACGCTGCCCGTGCTGGCGCCGCTGCCGATGGTGATCACGCCGCCGTTGGACAGCGT
>CAINDO010000644.1 GCA_903847385.1 uncultured Myxococcales bacterium | reverse complement strand
GCCGTCGGGATTGAGGAGGCGGTGGACGTGGACGGTCTTGAGCTGCCCCATGCGCCGGGCCCTGGCGATTGCCTGACGCTCGGTGGACGGCTTGACCTGCGGCTCGCACAGGATGACCACGGACGCCGACTGGATGTTCAGCCCGATGCCGCCGGCCACGATCTGCGACACGAGCACCGTCCCGGGCGGCGCGGCGGCGAGCGCGTCGACGAGCCCCTGGCGCGCGGCGGGCGGGGTCGCGCCGGTGATCGGGCCGAGCGCCGTGCCGGGGAGCGCTGCCATGACGATGCCGAGGACATCGAGGAAGTAGGAGTAGACGATGACCTTGTGGCCGGACTCCCGTGCCTGAGAGGCGAGCTCCAGGAGCCGGTCGAGCTTCGCCGAGCGCCGCATCACGCCGGCCATGAATCCGGCGCGGCGCATCGCCATGAAGTTTCCGTCGGCGACGGCTCGGCGGTAGTGCTCGGTGTCGTGGCCGGTCATCTCCTCCCACTCGTCGACCTCGATGAGCGGCGGCAGCTCGGCGAGGACCTCGTCGGCGTTGCGGCGCAGGTAGACAGGAGCGACCCGGGCCCGGAACTCGCCCGGCGCGACCAGCGCCGCTGGGCCGCTCAGCCGCGCCGCGACCGCCGGGTCGAGCATCCGCACGAGGTCGACGAACTCCGCCCCGCGGTTCTCGATCGCTGTCCCGGTCATGAACAGCACCCGCTCGCATTGCGGCAGCAGGCTGCGGATCCGATGAGTGCGCTGGGCGTCGGGGTTCTTCACGTAGTGGGCCTCGTCGACGACGAGGAGCCCGATCGGCATCGACGCGGGGACGTGCACGTCGCGCAGCCGCTCGAACGTGGTGACGAGCACTCCACCGGCCAGGGCCCACGCATCCGGCCCGACGGGCACGAGGTCGCTCTTGGCGCGGATCTCGCGGTCCCAGTTGACCAGGACGCTCGCCGGGCACACCACGAGCACCCGCCAGCCCGGGCCCTGCGCCGACAGGTGCGCCATCGCCGCGAGCGCCTGGATGGTCTTGCCCAGCCCCATGTCGTCGCCGAGCAGGACCCGGCGCTGCTGCAGCGCGAACTTCGCGCCGAACTCCTGGTAGCGGCGCAGCATCACCCGCAGGGCCCCGACGTCGAGAGGGAACGCCTCGATCGCATCGGCGATCTCGCGCGCCAGCCCCGCGATGCCCGCCGGCCGCACGCCCAGCCTCGAGTCAAGGACCGCGAGATACCGCGCGGGCTCAGCGACATAGGCACGCAACGACGCCTGCGCGTCGAGCGGGCCGGCGACCCCGAGCGCCGCGGCACTGATCGCAGCACCGTGCTCGGCGAGCAGCGACTCGAGCCGTTCCGCCGCGCGCCCCGCGGCCAGCCTGCGGCCGCCCCGAGTGACCAGCCAGCGCAGGCCCGACCGCAGAGGAGCCGCCTCGACGAGCGCCGATGGTGCGGCCTCGACAAACGCGGCCAGGTGAGTCGAGGCTGACCGCGCGTGCCCCGCGACGGCATCGAGCCGGACGACCGCGACGATCAGCGCCAAGTCCGCGGAGCTCGGGCGCTCATGCCGCAGTGCCGGACGGGTCGAGGCACGCAGCGACCCGGCGATCTCCGCAGCAGCCGCCTTCACCACCTCGGCCGACCGCTCCCCCACGCCGTCGCACGCCACGAGCTCCCACGACGAGGCCACATCGACATCGGCGACCGTGGAGTAACCGGCGTCGAGCAGCGCGCCCCAGGCGACCCGGCCATCCACCGCACCTCGAAGCGACTCAAGCGGAAGCGCCGCCAACTGCTGCCGCACATCGGCCTCGACGACAGCTGCGGCGGCCGACACCAGCGACCGCTCCGCTTCCGCGAGCGCCGACTGGACCGAGCGAGCCTGGCCGAGCACCAACGCTGCCGACGCGACGACGTCAGACAGCGCCCTTCGATCCCCGGACAATTCCCCCATCCGCGGAGTGTGGCATCAGGGTGCGACAGCGCGCGGGACGCGACATTGTCACGCGCTGGCTTCCTTTGCCGGCCATTGATGCGCCCGGACGAGTCGAGCCATGCGAACCCACCGAGCAAGCGACCATGACAACGCTCAGCCTGCACCCGAGGCCATCGAGCCGGGGCAACCGTCCATCATGAAGGGACGACTCCCCGGCGCAGCCCTCGAACGGCGGAGCGCCCGCCCGCCAGCGTCGGACGCCTCTGCCACAATGTCGGGGAGCTCGGTTGGGATGGCTGCGTTGGGGGTTGCATGCGCGATGACTCGCCACAGTGGCGCGATGTCGGCGAGCCCGCGTCCCCGGCAGAGGCCGAGGCCCTGCGCGCGATCAAGGCCATGCTCCCTGACGGGGCGATCTGCTGGGCGTGGTCGAACGTCAGCTT
>CAINDO010000643.1 GCA_903847385.1 uncultured Myxococcales bacterium | reverse complement strand
GTGAGGCTGCTAGTTATTGACCCGCTGGCGGACCGCGGTGTATGAGGCGCACGGCAATCGCGTTGCGGTTGCTCGTTCTTCGATATCGTTCTTCCTGGCTGAAAATCCCCGTGTCGCTGGTTCGATTCCGGCCCTGGGCACTCGAAAAGCTCAAAGATCCCGCGAGGTTACGCTTCGCGGGATTTTTTGTTTCTGGCGCTGAAATCGACCCGTCCTGAACCGGCGCTGCCGCCGTTTCTCCCAAGTCGCCTGCCGTGGTAGAGTCCTGACGATGAACCGCTTGCCGCTCTACTTCCGGTTCGACGAGATGGTGTTGGGCAATGGGTTCTTGGCCCGCGTCCGCGTCGATGGGCGCGCGACGGCCGAGATTCAGGATGACGAGTCGGTCTGGATTTTCGGCGTTTTCCCAGGCGGCTTGGCCGAAGTCGGCCCCGACCTGAACGCCGCCTTCTCGGTCTTTCGCCACGCCTTTCGCGCCGTCCTCGTTGACATCGCGACCGAAAAGCCAACGTTCAAGTCGTTCAAGGCCGAGGTCGAGCGTTTCGTCCACGAGACAAACGACGAGGCGCTCGCCGAATGGGAAGAAGCCCGTCGGCTCGTCCGTGCCGGCCACCGCCCCACCGAGTCCATGCCGCACGACACTGCGGACCGGAAGCCCGGCGTCAAAGTCGTCCACCTCGAGTTGCAGCCGAGCGAGAATCGCATCGCTGAAGACCTCCGCCCTCTGGTCGCCGCCTGACCGTGGGCGCGGGCGGCGTCATCGACTTGGCGGAAGTCTGGAGTATGCTCGACCATTGCGCGCCGGGACACACCCGAAGTGCAACGACGCACTACTGGTGTATCCGGTTCGGCGGCAAGACCTACCCATCATTCCCGCTCGGCGCACATGGCCGCAGGAAGAACCCGACGGTCCAGGTCGGCCACGTTCGCGCCATGGTCCGGCAACTCGGAATCTCTGCCTGCGCCGCCGGGCAGATCGAAGGCCTCTGAGGCAGTGATAGTCGGCAGGGCGGCGTGCGGAGAGTGGTGGCATGCTTGGGACTCCGACGCCATCACAAGGCGCTCGAACTCTACCGACTGACGGATTTTCCTCGAAACGCACGCTTTCATGCTCCCAACCCCACGGCACGCTCGTCGCTGGATACTCCGTGGGTGACAACACGGCCGAGGCGGCCGTTGCTTCACTCGTCGGCAATGCAGGTTGGACCGCCCCGATCTTGCCAGAGACCCCAATCATCGAGACGAAGGGGTCATCAGCGAGACGAGACAGAGATTTCCACCTGAGGTCCGGGAAGCGCGCGGGGAGCACCCGTCGGAGTGGGCGGCCATCTGCGCCGTCGCGGCGAAGCGCGGCTGCACGGCGGAGACGGTGCGCAAGTGGTTGCGGCAGGCCGAGCGCGGCGGCGGTAAGGGAGCGGCGCCGGCGACGGACGACCGGCAGCGCCTGAAGGACCTCGAACGCGAGAACCGCGAACTGCGGCGCGCCAACGAGATTCTGCGGAAGGCGTCGGCGTTTTTCGCAGCGGCGGAGCTCGACCGCCGACCGAGACGATGGTGTCGCTCATCGACGAGCACCGACACGCCTACGGGGTCGAGCCGATTTGCGCAGTGCTGCCAATCGCCCCGTCGACGTACCACGCGTGGCTTCGACAGCGTGGCGACCTGGCCAGCCGGGCCGCGCGCGTGCAGCGGGACGAGGTGCTTCAGGCCGCCATCCGGCGCTCCTGGGCGGTCAACCAGCGGTTCTGCGGGGCTAGGAAAGTCTGGCGCGAGTTGTTGCGCACGCCCCCCGACCAGCTCGGCGTCGACGGCCAGGTAGCTCGATGCACGGAGGAGCGACTCATGCGTAAGAAGGCCCTGGCCGGGATCGTTCGAGGCCGGCGTGTGCGGACGACTGTGCCCGCCGACGTCGCCGACCGACCGCTCGACCGCGTGAAACGGGAGTTTTCAGCCCCTGCGCCCAGCGTCAACCTCATTTCCTCGATGGCGACAAGTGCATTGCCCCGTCCCGCCTCTGGGAGAGACGCCGACGCAGCCGGCGGGAACTCGTCAGCGCCCCACCCTTCTTGCAGTGCAGCGGCCAGGGCCGCAGAATCGGGGCCATGCAGATCGACCCGGACCTCGAGACATTCCATCGCGCGCTGGCGGCGATTCCGATGTTCCGGGCCGTCCGGTGGGATCCGTCGACCTCGGTCCCGGGCGGCGTCGAACTGGAGTTGACGACGGCGCAGGGGTCGCATCGATTCGTCGTTCGCCGGCATCCCCTCGCCTTGTCGAGTGCGGCTGCGGATCGAATCCTGGCCGAGGCGGGGAACTCGGTCGCACCGGGCGCCGGCATCGTGCTGGCCGAGCATGTCCCGCCGGCCGTCGGCGCGCGCTTGGGTCACGCGGGCTGGAACTTCCTCGACGCCGTGGGGAACTGTCGCATCGCACTGGACGACGCGTATTTCTATGCAGTGGAAGGCCGCCGGCCGCGTCTGAGGGGGCCATCCTGGACGGCGGCCGCTCGCGAGGCGGTCGTCCTGTTCACGCTTCTGGCCGAGCCTCACCTCGAGCGCGCAAACGTCGCAGAACTCGCCGCACGTGCGCGTGTGCCGGAGGCGCGTGTCCGGACCCTCGTCCGGCGCCTGCAGGGTCACGGGCTCGACCGGAGAGACGCGGTTCGGCAATGGTTGGCGGCCTATCAGGCCAGCGTGCGGAGTCTCTTGACGCTTGGTACTTTCCAGCCCCGCGATCCGAACCCGGACGCTCTGGAGCCGCTCCTTCGGCAGGCACTGCAAGGCCGGCACTGGGGCTTCGGCGGCGGCTGGGCCGCCCACTTGATGACGGGTTACTACCGTGGCCCCCTCTGCGTCGTGCACGTCGACGAGATTCCGGCGGAGCTGCCCAGGATGGTCCGCGCCCTCCCGGACCCTCGGGGGCCGCTCTGCTTCATTCGGCCCCCGAGCCCCGTCGGATATGAGGGGGTGGTCGAGGGCGCCGCCCATCCGCTTCTCGTCTACTCGGAGCTGATGTCCGGCGAGAGCGACCGCGCGCACGAGGCCGCGGACGAGGTCGCCACGGCCTACCTGCATCTGGCCGCCTGATGGCGCTCGACGGGAAACGACTGACTGCGCTCGCCCGGCTCGCAAGGAGCGCGTCCTCGCCGACCTTGACGCTGATTGGAGCGTCGGCGATCACGCTGCGAATGCCCGGGCAGTATTGGCACGCCACCGCCGACCTGGATGTCGTCGTCGCAGGCGACTCGGCGGACGCGAGCCGTATCCTTGCCGACCAGGTGGAGGGCCGCGTGGACCCGCGATTCGAACACCGCATCTACACGCCCGAAGGTGTGAAGGTCGACGTCCTTCCGGTCGTCGCCCGTGGCGTGGCCGGTCGTCGCCATCGATGGCCCGTGTCCGGAATCGAGATGAATTTCGCTGGCCTCCAGCACGCGCTCCCGCACTCTGATGCGCTGGAGGTCGCCCCGGGCCTCGTCTTCCGCGTCGCCCGCCTCTACGTGATCGCTCTGCTCAAGATCATCGCTTACATGGACGACCACGCCCGCCGGCGGCGCGACCTGGACGACCTCGCCCACTTGCTCGAGTACTACGCGTTCGACGACTACGACCGCCGCTTCGCCGACGAATTAATCGACGCTCAGGAGAACGCGGACGACGCTGGTGCCTCCGCGCTCGGCCGAGACGTTGGCGCGCTTGCGGAAACGGATGAGCGCGAGACGGTCGAAGCGTTCCTCGCCCTCGCTGCGCGGGAGAACGCCCCGTTCTCGCCGCTTCGCCTCATGGCGGAGTCCAGAACCGGACCCTGGACACGGCACGACGACTCCGGAGAGCGTGCGCAGTCCAGATTGAGCGCGTTCGGCCGCGGATTCCGAAGCGCGGCCACGGCGACATTCTGATCGGCCGATTGCCGGCGCGGGGCGAGTTGTCATACAAGGGGCATCGGTCGACCGAGGACGACTCGGCGCGGGGTCTTGCAGGAGGACATGTGGACGAGGAACGGCGAAGCGCGCGTTCAGCCGCGATCGCGTGGGCCGCGCTGATGCTGATCGGCGCCGGCTGCGCAGACCCGCCGCCGAGTGGCGGTCGAACGATCGTGGTCGCCGAAGGAGCGCCGGACGCTACGCGAACGCCCTCCGCGCCCACCCCCGAGGCAGGCGCACCGCGGCCTCCGACGCCCGATGCGGCAGCAGCCGCCCAGCCCGACGCGGCAACCGCCGAAGAACTCGATGGGAGCACGCCGCCCGACAAACCCGACGCGGATCGCCGGCCTGGGGCCGACGCCGCTGCGGCGCCGACCGGCGACGCCGGCCTCTTCGACCCCGATTCGGGCGTACCGGACCCTGCCGACTGCGGCGCGAGCGCCCAGGCCGACGGTGGCTGTTCCCCGGCCCCGTTGCCCTGTCAAGGCCCCGAGTGCGGCGAAGCGCCCGGCGGGGCCTGCCGTACGGACGAGGACTGCGCGGGCGACACCCCGGTGTGCATCCCGGCGGAAGACGAGTTCGGGCCCACGGGGTTCATCAACGGATACTGCATCTCGCTCGACTGCGACGCCGAACATCCTTGCCCCGAAGGCGCAATCTGCGTCGAGGTCTCCGATGACGGCCGCACGGCATGCGCCGGCGGGTGCACGGAAGAGGCCGACTGTCGGGTGAGCTATTTCTGTGACGCCACCGGGCTCTGCCTGCCCGACCCGATCTGCGAACCCGTCGCAGAGGTCTGTAACGGGGTCGATGACGACTGTAACGGTCGAGCGGACGAGGGGGCGAACCTCTGCGGCGCGGGCGCTGTCTGCGTCAACGGCCGGTGCAACAGCTGTGGGGACGTCGACGCGGCCGGTCGCTGCGTCGACGGGGTCGCCGAATGGTGCCTCGACGGCGCGCTGATGGCGACGGACTGCGGCGATACGGAGTTCGTCTGCGACGTGTCCCCCGGTCTGGGGGTCGCCTGTCTCGGTCGCTCCGGCGCCCCGTGTGACGGACCCGAAGACTGCGCGTCGAATGTCGACTGCATTCCAGAGTTCCAATTCGATGGTCCGTCGGGTTTCCCCGGCGGGATGTGCGTCCAGTTCGCCTGCCAGAACGACGTGGACTGCGGGCCGGGCGCCGGTTGTTTCCAGGTCGACGACCAGGGCGGGACGGCCTGCCTTGCGCTCTGCGCCGGTGACGCGGCTTGCCGCCCGGGATACATGTGTGTGGATCCCGGGGTTTGTTTGCCCCCCGACCCGCCGCTCGACTGCACACCCGAGCGGTGCAACGGCTTGGACGACGACTGCGACGGGGACACCGACGAGGGCGCCTGCGGTGTCACCGGCTGCGCCGATGAAGCCGCTTGTGAGTTCGGGCGGTGCCTGGTCGACATGCCGAGTGGTCTGTGCGAGGTACCCTGCGCCAGCGACCTGGACTGTCCCGCGGACGCGCGCTGCGCGACCTTCTCGTCGGGTTTCAGCATTTGTCTGGACGCTTGCGATCCGCGGACGCCGTGTCCCGCTGCCTGGGCGTGTTTGCCGGACGGCATCTGCTGGCTCGACTGTCACACCACGGGATGCGCCGAGGGCGCCTTCTGCGCGCAGGATGGCCAGTGCCAGCAGGTGCCGGGCGACGTCCGGGTCGACATCACGCTCGTCGGCGTCGAGCTCTTCCCGGTCAACCGGCTGAGCAACTCGGAGCCCTGGGACGGGCCGGGCGGCGCGATCCTGGACTTCTTTCTGGGTCTCGCGCAGGACCTGGCACAGGACTACTTGAACGCTCAGCTGTGCAAGTTCAGCGGGGCAGAGGTGCCGTTCGCCGGTGACGTCCTCGGCAACGCTTGCCGAGACCTGATCGAGCGCCTGCTCGAAGTGGCCCGCGAGCTCGTCGATGCCCTCATCGGCGGCCTCTTCGCCGGCATCGAGCCACCGGACCCCCGCGGCACCGTGACGCTGGTGAGCGGGGCCTTCGGCGACGACCGCAACCTCGGCGAGGTGGGCAACTCCTACTCTCCGAACTGGAACGCCACGTTCGCGCAGGTGACGCCCGACGCCGGGATGCGTTTGACGGTGTCTCTGATTGATGTCGACGTCTTCTTCGACGACGCGATCGGGACCGTCGAGTTGACCATCGATGACCTCGCCACGGCGTTCGGCGAGGGCGTGGCTGTCCCCGTCGCCACGGCAGACCAGGGCAGCCGCAACATCGTCGTCGTGAACGTCCTGGTCACGCCGTCGCCCTGACCCGCCGGGGAACGGCTCGTGGCGCCGCCCGTCCAGGGACCGCCCGTGTCCATGAGTCGTGGACAATGCGGATACATGGACACCAGGGCCCCGCCACCTTGATCGGATGCTCGGTTGGTCGAGCCCGACTGCCCATCGTCGAGTCGCGTGGGTCGACGCGCACGACCGGTCGTGGCGACACGGGCCATGGGGTCGTCCGGCGCCCAGTTCAGCCCTGCGTCGAGTGGCGTCCCGTCCAGCGAACGCCCGCCCTGACCGCGCCCTCAGTCCGGCTCGGCCACCCCGGCGTCGCGAAGGACCTTCTGCGCCTGGATGCAGGCCTGGAAGCTGCGGTCTCGGTGCGGTGCGATGAGGACGCGGGAGTCGTCCCCGTACCGAGTCAGGTGATTCAGGGAAACCGCGTAGGGCGAGCCACCGAGCGGGAGACTTCGCCAGTCGACCGCCAGCGCGCGTTCACGGGTCACGAGGATCTGGGTAGTCGGGTCGCGTCGGATCAGCCGACCGGGAACTCCAGACAACTGAAGCTCTTTCACTTCGCACTGCGTCAGGTCGAGCGCCCAATCGACGCCGCGGTAGTACTCGGCGTTGGCAGCCAGGAAGGGACTCGGGTTGCTTTCCGACAGGCCGTAGGGTGGGGCAAGGATCAGGTGCCCAATCTTGCCCTTGAGCACGACGTGCTTGAAGACTGCGCCGTGGATGTCGACCGGCCCACGCGTCTCGAGACCGTCGACGACGCAGTCCTCGACGATGGCCGTGTTGATCGAGCAGTTCTGCCGGACGATGCAGCGCTGCAGGTGGCAGTTGCGAATCGTGCTCCGGAGTTCCGGTCGCCGGGCGTTCGAAAGGTCGATGGCGTCGAACTCGCAGCGGGTGAACCTGTAGCCGTCGAATATCCCGCTCGAGTCAAAGTCGGAAAATCCATCGAAGTACTGCTTCTCAAAGTGTCGTTCATCCATCAGAAACCTCCGGATTCACGTGCGTCAGTATAGGCCGCAATGATCAAGCCTGCACCGTATCCGCGCCGCCGCAGGTGCGGTTTGATCTGCGCGTGGGTCGTCAACTCGAAGCTGAGACCAGAGTAGACTCCAAGACCGATGAAGGCTGTCTGATAGACACACCTCTGTCTCTGAATTGGCCTCGGAGCGTTGGGTCCTTTCCGAACTGTGCCCGAACATGCCGTTCCACGGCCTTTCCAAAGAGCACGCGGTTCAGGCGGCCGACTGACGTGGTACGGAAGGGCGGGCGTCAGCCAACAGCGAGGCTGCCCCAGAAGGCCAGGATGCGGGCCCACGCATCACCCGAACGGCGACCGGCCAAGACGGCCTGGGCCTCTGCCACTGCTCCTCCCACGGGATCGAGGGTCAGCTTGTTGGAGAACCCGGCGAGCACCGGTAGGTTGAATGAGGTGTCACTCTTCGGTTTTCGGACGACTTCCCACCGAATCGTGCCACCGCTTGCCTGTAGAAGGAGCCTTGCGGTCAGAAGCCCGAGGTCGGCGGCAAGGGCGTGTCCAGCGTTGGTGAGACTGCGGGCACCGTCCGGCTTGCATTCCGAGAATTCGGCCTCGCCAAGACGCTCCGCAACGAGAGCTCCGAGTCGAAGGAGCAGAGCTCGTGGCTCCCACGCACTTGCGTCAACACTGAAGTAGTGCAGCAGATCATCCGTCCTGTCGTCGATTGAGCGGATCAGCCACCTGCTGTATTCCTCCGCCTCAGCCTTCGACCAATCGCGATGCGACTTTTCCGACAGTGAGTTCGGCGGATTGAACAGCGGGTACGATGTGACGGTCAAGCTGGGACTCCTCAGTGGATGACGGTGCCGATGCCTGCGTTGCTGGGTGCGTTCTGCAGCAAAGCCGTTGGCCCCGCTTCAGTTCCGCTGGGGAAGAAGTGCCACTCGACGCTCGTCACCCCGCGACCTGGGGCGCTCATCAGCTCAACGTCCGTGGCGATCTGCTTTCGAATACTCGAACGGAGTGAAGTGAGTCCGACCTTGCTCTCACGGGCAACGCCGCCGCTCGAGTCGTCGACGACTCGGCGTCCAAGTGTGGTCTTCAGCGTGACGTGGCTCGTTGGTCCATACGTGCCGGCCAGAAAGCGCTCACCCACCTGCCCGGCGAGACGGTTGGCGGCCACGCCCCGCTTTGGAGCAACCGGGCGCGCCCGCGCACCCCAAACGTCCAGCGTCGGTTCAAAGACCTGACCGCCAATCTGCCGGTCGAAGGCGCTCAGATCAACCGCAACTTCCGTTTCCAGACGCCACGGCTCACCAACAGCACCCGCGCTCACGCGGGCCGACGGCGTTTCGTGATGCGCGCCCCAGCCCACCCCCGCCGCCGCCCGCCACACGCTCGGCACCGAGCCGATCGCCGCGGAGACCGCCACCGACCGACAGTCCACGCCACTCGACTGACCGAAGGCGACGCTGACGCTCTGTGCCGCGAGCTCGCCGGCCACGTTTCCGGTGACCTCGGCGACGAGCGCGCGCCCGGCGCCCATCGTGGCCGTGCTGACGCCGAACCGCCCCGCGATGCCGCCACCGAGCGCGCCTCCGAGCCCGTGGATGAGCGCGGCCCGCGCGATGTCGCCGGCATCGCCGCCGTTCTTCCATGCGGTCGCGCCGCCGCTG
>CAINDO010000642.1 GCA_903847385.1 uncultured Myxococcales bacterium | reverse complement strand
GGCAACGGTGGCCCCACGAGCGGCGACGTGGGGGGCGGCGAGCGCGGCGGCCCCGGCGGAGACGGCGGCCGTGGCGGGCACGGCGGCGGCGGCTCCGGCGGCGTCAGCGTCGGTGTGTTCCGCGGCGGGATCAGCGCGCCGGACGTTCAGGAGCCGGTCTTCGCGGTCGCGGGCGGCGGCCCCGGCGGTCCGAGCCCCGGCAACCCCGGGGCGGCCGGCGCGTCCGCGGACATGCTCTGAAGGGCGACCTCAGCCGCGGGGGGGGCCCGTGAAGAGCCCCGCCTCGGTGAGGCGCTGGGCCAGGTGCGCTGCGGCGGCTTCGATGCCCAGGGCCTGCGTGTCGAGCACGACCTCGGGCTCCAGGGGCGCCTCGTAGGGGGACGAGATGCCCGTGAAGTCGGCGATCTCGCCGGCCCGGGCGCGCTTGTAAAGGCCCTTCGGGTCGCGGGATTCGCAGACCTCGATTGGCGTGGCGACGTGCACCTCGAAGAACCGCCCGGCGGGCAGGAGCGCGCGCACGGCGTCCCGCTCGGCGCGGTGCGGCGAGATGAACGCCGTGACCACCAGGCCGCCGGCGTCGGCGAAGAGGCGCGCGACGTGGCCGACGCGGCGGATGTTCTCGCGCCGGGCCTCTTCCGAGAAGCCCAGGTCGGCGCAGAGGCCGTGGCGCAGGTTGTCGCCATCCAGTACGTAGGCGAAGCGGCCGGCGGCCACGAGCTGCTGCTCGAGGGCCATGGCGATGGTGGACTTGCCGGAGCCGGAGAGGCCCGTGAGCCAGACGACCGCGCCGGCCTGCCCGAGGTGGGCCGCGCGCTGCTCGGGCGTCAAGCGGCTCTGATGCCAGACGATGTTCGACGTGCTCATGGGGCGCATGAGGCGGGAGATTCGTGCGGCGCGTCAAGTGGAGCGGTGCCGGGGCGCGTGAGGAAACGCGCCGTCGCGCGGGGGGCGTGGTACATTCGCCGGAAATCATGGCTGCCCACCCTCCGCCCCCTGCCCTCCCGGAGCGCATCCGGCGTCTGCTCGACCGCGAAGCCCGGCTCGCCGAGCGCGAACGTGTCCTGCTCGAGCGTCGCCTGGCGTTGCCGCCGGCCGCCGCCGAGGCCGCCGACGCGGCGATGGACTGGTCGGACGCGCTCTCCGAGCGCGAGGCGCGGGCCGCCGAGCGCGCCGAGGCGTTGCTGTCCTGGAGCGAGGCGATGGAGCGCGCCGTGAGCGCGCCGCCGCCAGCCCCTGCACCGAGCGCGCCGCCGCCCCAGGGCATGTTCTGGGAGTCCCTGTCCGAAAGGCTGGGCGTGATGCTCGCCCACGAGCTGCCCGAACTCGGGTCGTCCGGGGTGACGGACGTCGTCGAGCGTGCGTTGAACGCCGTCGGTGTCGCGGTGCGCAGCCGCCCGCCGAGCGCCGTGCCGCCGCCATTGTCCCCGGAAACCGGCTCTGCGGTCGCCGAAGAGGCCGAGCTCCTGGCCGGTGTCGGTGGGGCGACGCCCGCGCCCGATCTCGAAGAGGCGCCGTCGATGACGAGCTTCATTCGGGCGCTGGACGAAGTGTTGCCCGAGGCGGCGGCGCCTGCGCCGGCCCCCGAGGATTGGCCCGCGTTCGAGGATGAACCGTCCGTAGCTCCGCCGGACATCCCGGCGCCGGCCGATCCGGTCCTCGAGGCGCTCCTGCTTGCGGAGGCCGGTGAGCCGCTGCACACACCGGACGCCGCGGACCTGCTGGCGACCACGGCCGGTTTCCCTGCGTTGTCGTTCGACGAGGTCCCGGCGCCCCCGGCCGTCGAGGCGCCCCCGGCCGTCGAGGCGCCCGCGGCGGCGCTTCTGGACGAGAGCGCGCTCGAGGCCTTCGGGGAGCTGCCGACACCCCTGCCCGGCGAGGCGGACGACGCCTTCGCGGCGCTGCTGGCCGAAGCGGGTTTCCCCGCGGCTGCACCGGCGCCACCCGCGGCGGCGCCCGCGGAAGACCCGCCGGCAGTGTTCGACCCGTGGTCGGAGCCCGCCCCGGTGAGGCCGCCGGCCCCCGAGCCCATCGACGACGACCCGTTCACGTCGCTTTCGTGCGCGGCCGAGGTCGAGGAAGAGCCGCCGGTGGACGAGTTCGCCAGCTTCGCGGCCCTCTCGCTGGAGCTGCACTCGGCCATCGAGCAGAGCGTCGAAGCGCTCACCCAGTCGGCCCCTGCGCCCACGCCGGCGCCTGCGTCGCCGATGGCGCCCCCCGCCGTCGAGCGGCCGCTCTCGGTCGACGACCACGAGATGGCGCTCCGGATGACCGAAGAGGTCCACCTGAGCGACACGGAGATCGCCAACATCTTCGCCTCCGGTCCGCAGCGGCGGGACGCCTTTGCGTTCGAGCTCGCCCCGGAGTCGCCGGCCCCTGCCCCCACGCCCGCGCCCGCAGCGGTCCCGGCGCCGCGCGTCGAAGCGGCCCCCCCGCCGTCCCCGCCTCCGCCCGACGAAGACGATCCCTTCGCCGAGCTCGAGTCGGCGCTGGAGGACGGCCGCCTCGGGGCGCTGCCGGCGAGGGACGCCGGTGACGATCCGTTCGCCGATCTCGCCGCGGAACTCGCGGACTTCGACCCCCCGACGGGTGGGGCGCACGACAGCGATCCGGACATGCTGCTCGAGCCGATTCCCGGATACGACATGCGCGCGCCCGTCGATACGCCGGTGCCCGCGGTCCCGCCGCCGCCGATGCCGGCCGCCGCGACGCTCCCGCCGCCCCGCGTTCCCTCCGCGCCGCCCCCGCCCGTGCCCTTGGCCCCCCCGCCGGAACCCGCGATGGTGTTCCGCCCCACGCTCGGCCGTGTGGATCGCCCGCGCGGCGTGACGGGCCCGGTGCGACCGGTCCAGCCGCGCTCCGCTGACCGAGGCGCGTCGACCTTCGCGGCGATGGCCGCCGAGATGGACATCGAGGGCGTGGACCCCTGGCGCGAGCTGGACATCTCGGATCTGCGCTCCGCCGGGCATCCCGGGCCCTTGCCCACGCCGCCGCCGCAGCCGATCTCGCCCGCACGTCAACGCGCGATGGCCGATCGCACACACCGCGCCAACCTGGCGGTCAAGGTGGGCATCGAGTACGGCACCAGCTTCTTCACGGGGTTCGCGGGCAACGTGTCCCGCGGCGGCCTCTTCGTGGCCACCCACCAGACGATCCCCGTGGGCGCGCGCGTGGAGCTCTTCTTCGAGATGCCCGATGGCCACTCCGTGGCGGCGCCGGCGCAGGTGCGCTGGGTGCGAGACATCGAGCAGGCCGACATGGACGGCAGCGCGCCGGGCATCGGTCTGGCCTTCGTCAACCTGACCCACGACGACGCCATCGTGCTCGAGCGCTATGTGGCCACGCACGCAGCGAGCGTGCTGTACGACGAGGGGGCCGCCCTGCCCTGAGCGGCGGTGCTCGCCTCAGCCCGCCGTGAAGATCAGGATGTACTGGCGCGGGAGCGCGCCTTCGGACCGCGTCTTCAGGTGGAAGCCGGCGTCCTCGAGCTCACCGACGACCGCGTCGGGTGTCAGGCGCATCTCCTGTGGCGGCCCCGGGATCGCAGGGTCCACCTTGTAGTCGACGATGACCAGGCGCCCGCCGGCGGCGATCTTCGCGCGCAGCCGCTGGAAGTAGGCGGTGCGATCGGCGATGTGGTGGTACGTGTCGACGAGGAGCAGGACGTCGACGGCTGCCGGCAGCTTGGGGTCGTCCGGCGCGCCGACGACACCCTCGACGTTCTTGAAACCGAGCGTGGCCGCGCGTTTCGTCGTGTACTCGACCATCGAGGGCTCGATGTCGACGGCGTAGACCTTGCCGACGGGGACCTCGGGCGCGATGCGGACCACCCAGTAGCCCGTACCCGCGCCGATCTCGGCGACGGTGGAGTTGGAGCTCAGCTCCAGGTGGCGCACGACGGCCTCGGGCTTCTGCCACTCGGCGCGGGCCGGGTCGTCGAAGCGCTGGGCCCACTCCTCCGGGCTCTTGAAGCCCTGATCGCCGTGGCCGCCGTGCCCGTGCCCGTGCCCGCCGCCGTGACCGTGGTGGCCGGCGGCGCCGCCGCAGCCGACCACCGTGAAAACCGTCATGATCGCCACCGCCGAGCACCGGATTCGACGCGTCCACATGTTCCGTTTGCCTTCCCGTAGAGCATGGCGGGCATCATAACTGTGATCCCGATGCTGGTCTGGAGAAACCCAACGTGCCGACTGCCTCGAACATCGTCGATGCCCTGAGTGTGGACCTCGAGGACTACTTCCAGGTCGAGAACTTCGCGCACCTCGTGCCGCGCGACACCTGGGACAGCTACGCGCCGCGCCTGACGGACAACACGCACCGCCTGCTCGACCTCTTCGACGCGCACGGCGCGCGGGCGACGTTCTTCGTGTTGGGGTGGTGCGCGGAGCGGTTCCCGAACCTGGTGCGCGAGATTCACCGACGCGGGCACGAGGTCGCATGCCACTCCTACCTGCACCGCCTGATCTACACGCTCACCCCGGACGAGTTCCGCGCAGACACGCTCCGGTGCCGCGACCTGCTCGAGGACCTCGTGGGCGAGCGGGTCATCGGCTACCGCGCGCCGTCGTACAGCATCACGGCGAACAGCCTGTGGGCGCTGGACGTGCTGGCGGAGCTCGGGTTCGTGTACGACTCGAGCATCTTCCCGGTGCGACACGACCGCTACGGCATCCCCGACTTCGCCCGGTGGCCGGTGGCCGACCACCCGACACCCGGTGGTGCGACGCTCCACGAGTTCCCGCTGACCACGTTTCAAGTGGCTGGGCACAACCTGCCGAGCGCGGGGGGCGGCTACCTGCGCATGCTGCCGATGACCTGGACGCGACAGGGCCTTCGGGCGGCCCACGCGGCCGGTCAGCCGGCGATGCTCTACATCCACCCGTGGGAGATCGACGCCGGGCAGCCGCGCATCCCGGGCATGAAGCCGCTGCGGAACCTGCGCTGCTACTACAACCTGGCGGGCACGTTCGGTCGCCTGGAGACGATCATCTCGGAGAACCGCTGGGGCCCCGTCCGCGAGGTGCTCGGCCGCACGCTGGGCCGTGACCTGACGCCGGCGCCGCTCGAGGCGAAGGCCGGCTGAGACCGGCTGTCCCTCAGTCCGGGAACGGCGACCGGTTCGGGGCCCGAAGCGCCCGGAGGGTGGCGGGGCGCAGGGCGCGGCGGGCGAGCGCGATCAGGCCGGATGGCGAGGTGACCGCGGCCCGGACGCGCGCCTTCTGCGGTGCAAACGGCACGGCGGGCGGGAACGTCGCGTCGGGCGTGGGGTCCGCCGGCGCCGCGACGTCCGGATGCGAGCGGGCGTAGGTCTCGGCGATGCTGGGGTGCAGGGTGAGCACCAGCGGCCGACAGAGCGACGCCGTCGGGTACGTGCGAAGCTCGGCGAACGCAGCGTCGAAGGTCCGGGCGGCCCAGGTGTGGAAGGCCCGGCGCTCGTCGCCCTCGACGTAGGCCGCGGCGCCGTGAATCACCTGGGCCTTGCGCAGGTCCTGCGCCGGCCACGTCTCGGTGACGAACTCGAGGCGCTCCGGGTGCGTCGTCGAGGGCTGCTCGTGCGCCACCATGAAGCGCGCGTAGTGCAGCAGCGCCGCGCGGCCATGACGCCAGGCGGCGTCGAGCGTGCCCGCCGTCTCCTTGATGTGTAAGTACTTCAATAGGTACTTCAGGAAGACGACGTAGGACCACCGACGCTCGGCGTCCAGGAGTTCGAGCGTCGCGAGGTCCTGCGTCGGGTGCACGCAGCGCGCGATGAGCGCCTCGGCGGCGTCGAGGTATTTCGCCTCGCCGGTGTGCCGCCACGCCTCGCACAGCGCGTTCACCGAGTTGCCGGCGCCTCGGCCCGGGCCATGGTAGTCCGGCGAGTACGTCTGGCTGGCGGCGCCCGTCGGGCCCGCGTCGGCGAGGCCGAGCACGTTTCGCCGGCCGTCGTCCATGCGCAGCACCCACTCGGCGAGTTCGAGTCCCGCCTCGCGGGACCAGGGGTCGCCCGTGAGCAGGTGGTGCAGCCACAGGCCCGCGGGGTAGTTCTGTTCGTTGCCCGGTCCGCCGCCGTAGGGCCCCGTCCCCGCGTTCGCCTTCGCATAGCAGCGGTGCGTCGAAGTCGACGCCGGCCGGTAGTGGTCCGTATGCCAGAACTGCCCGCCGCCGTAGGCCGCGCGGTCCTCGGTCGTGTGGTACAGGTCGATGTCGACCACGTGCCGGGCGAGCGGATCGGCGAGCGCGAACCAGCGGACGTCGCCCGTGCGCAGCCACCAGAGCAGGCAGGCCTCGACGCAGTCGTATTGGTTGTTGTAGTGGCTCACGAACGGCGTCGTGTCCGTGTGGCGCACGGCCTCGTGGTCGGCGAAGAAGTCGCCCCAGTTTCGCCAGCCGTACTCATCGATGAGCTCGCGGCGCGCGGCGAAGCCCGTGTTTGGGTCGACGATCTGGGCGACGTGCGCCGTGACCTCAGGGGCGTCGCCGGCGGCGGGCGCGAAGGTGTCGAGCACCCCGGCGGCGGCGATCTCGGCGGCGGGCTGGAGCGGCCGACGCGGCGAGGCGACGAAAGCGAGCGCACCGGGCGGGCCGAGCCAAAGCGTGTGGCGCTTGCGCTCGCCACCCTGAAGCTCGTGGTGCGGCCCGTGCTCCGCGGGGAAGAGCGCGACGCGCAGCGCAGCGGCCTCGACGGCGAGGGTCTTGGGGAAGTTCTGCCAGAACTCGCCGAGGGCGACCTCGAGCGTCGGCGTACGCAGGACGGGCTGGGCCCGCAGGCCGTGCCGCGCGCCGAGACGATAGCCCCGGAAGGCCAGCGGGATCCGCCCGGTGGTGTCCATGTGGTTCGGGCTCTGCCACTGCTCGCCCCCGCTGCTGGCCTGGAACAACGCGGTGCCCACGGGGGCCGGGCCGAACGGCTCGCCGGGCTCGGGCTGGAGCCGCCACCGTGCGTCGCTCGGCACGTGCAGGGCGAGCTCGCGAAAGGTGACCGAGCCGGGATCGCCCAGGTCCCAGAGGCCGCCCTCGTGCCGCGCCGCGCGGGGGTTGTGGACGACGATCTCGAGGCGGGTGAGCCCGGGCGTCGGCCAGTGGGTCGCGCGGACCTCGACGTCGAGCGGACCGAGGCGTCCCGCGCCGCGGCCGACGGTGTGCAGCGGCGTCGAGTGGCGCTGCGTCTCCGTCAACGTCGTGAGCGTCGACTGCCCTCCCTGCGTGTCCTCGATGCGCAGGAACGCAGCCGGGGGCAGCAGAGGCGCGGGAAAGGCCTCGGGGGCGGGCGGTCCCGACGCCTGCTCGAGGGCATACCGGCCCCCCTCGGGCGGGGCTACGCACTCGGCCAGCAGCCAGGCGACCGAGCCGTCCGGCCAGCGCAGCAACGGCGTCAGCGCCGCCTCGGCGAGCGTCGCGCCCGTCGGGTCGACCAGGCGGGCGGCCCCGGTCAGCGCGCCGGGCGGCAGCGCCAGGCCCAGGGCGATGGGCTCGGCGACCTCGCCCGGCGGGACCTCGAAAGTGGCGAGTGGCCGCGTCACGGGCTGATGCGGAAGACGCGGTGCCAGAGCTCGAGCATGTACAGGATCCAGAGCTTGGCGCTGTGGTCCACGATGCCCGCCTGATGCTCGTCGTACAGGCGCCGCAGGGCCGCCGGCGCCAGGTAACCGCGGCGGCCGAGGTCCGTGAGCGCGGCCTCGAGCGGCTCGGCGATGGGGCCCCGCAGCCAGCCCGCGAGCGGCACGTCGAAGCCCTGCTTGCTTCGGTACAGGATGTCCTTGGGCAGGATGCGCTCCATCGTCTGCTTCAGGATCCACTTGCCCTGCCCGTCCCGGACTTTCCACCGGGCCGGGATGCGCAGCCCCATCTCGACGACGAACTGGTCGAGGAACGGTGAGCGCACCTCGAGGCTGTGCATCATGGCCATCTTGTCGACCTTCATGAGCATGCGGTCGGGCAAGTAGGTCTTCATGTCCACGTAGAGGATGCCCGAGAGTGGATCGCGGCCCTCGACGCGGGTGTAGTGCTGCCCGAGCACGCTCATGCTGTCGTAGCCGCGCAGCGTGTCCTGCATCTCCGGTGTCATCAGCGTCGACTTCTCCGGGTCGCGGAAGTACGAGACCGACCGGAAGTGCGCCCGCTGGGCGTCGTGCGCCAGGTCGTCGAGCGCGGTGCGGGCGCGACCCCGCGGGAGCTGGCCGGCCAGGGTGCCGAAGAGCTTCTCGCGCAACGGCTGAGGCAGGGCGCCGCGCACGCTGTTGAGCAGCAGATCCGTCCGATAGCGGTCGTAGCCGCCGAAGATCTCGTCCCCGCCATCGCCGCTGAGGGCCACGGTCACGGACTTGCGCGCCACGCCGCTGACCCGGTGCGTCGGGATGGCCGAGGGGTCGGCGAAGGGCTCGTCCAGGTGCCACACCAGGCGCTCGAGCTCGTCTTCGGCCGCGGCGTCCACCTTGACCTTCTGGGAGCGGTGATCCGTCTTGAACAGGGTGGCGACCTGCTCGGCGTACTTCGACTCGTCCAGATCGGGCACGTCGAAGCCGATGTTGGCCGTTTTGACTTGCGTGTGGCGGGACATCAGCCCGACCACGGTGCTGGAGTCCACGCCCCCGGAAAGGAACGCGCCGAGCGGTACCTCGGACTCCAGGCGGCAGGCGACGGCGTCGTCGAGGAGCGCGAAGAGCTCGTCTTTGACCTCGGGCAGCGCACGGACGTCCATGTGGTTCGGGTCGGCGTCCCAGTACTCGCGCAGCGTGACGTGCCCGCCCTCGGCCAACAGGTAGTGCGCCGGCGGGAGCTTGCGCACGTGTTTGAAGGGCGTCTTCGGCGCGATCACGCAGAGAAAACTCAGGTAGTCGCTGATCGCCTCGTGGTCGAGGGTGAGGTCGAGGCCCTTGTCCGCGAGGAGCGCCTTGAGCTCGCTGGCGAAGGCGAGCTTGCCCTGCTGGTGCGTGTAGTACAGCGGCTTCTTGCCCAGCCGGTCCCGCGCGATCATGAGCCGGCCGCGGCGGGCGTCCCAGAGCGCGAAGGCGAACATGCCGCGCAGGCGTTTGACGAACTCCGGGCCCTCGTGCTCGTAGGCGTGCGCGAGGACCTCGGTGTCGCTCTTGGTGCGGAACACGTGCCCCAGGCCGGTCAACCAGTGGCGCAGGGCCTTGTGGTTGTAGATCTCGCCGTTGAAGACGACCGCCACGGAGCGGTCCTCGTTGAACATTGGCTGGTCACCGCCCGAGAGGTCGATGATCGACAGCCGGCGATGCCCGAGCGCCACGGGGCCACTGACCAGCTCGCCGTAGGCGTCCGGGCCGCGGTGGATGATCCGGTCGCACATGTCGCCGAGCAGGCGCCCGGAGGCGAGCGCCGCGCGATCGTCGTGAAGTAGGCCCGCGATGCCGCACATGATCGAGACTCCGTCGAGCGTCTCAGGGCAGGTTCTTCACCAGATGGGGGCCGATCAGGCGCGTCAGGGACACCGGCAGGTGCTGCCAGGCGCGGATGGCCATCTGGAACTTGGGATTCTTGGGGTTGAGCTCGGGCAGCGGTCCGCCGTCCCGGAGCCAGTAGTACCAGTGCAGGGGCACCGGCTCGGCGCCCCATTGCTGCTTGAAGGCGAAGGTCCCCTCGCCCGGTGTGCTGCGGCCGAAGTCGAACCGCCGGTAGCCGGCCTCGACCGCGAACTCGAGCAGCTTCCAGTAAAGCAGCATGTTGGGGCTGTCGGCGTTGGCCTCGCGCAGCGTCGACGCCCAGGGGATCTCCAGCGTGTCCTTGTAGCCGACGACGATGCCGCCCCCGACGGGCACTCCCGACCGGTAGACCACGCAGACCCGCGTGTCCCCGGGCTGGTGCCGCAGGAACGCGCGGAAGAACCCCGGCGCGTACACGGGCGTGCCCAGGTCGCGCATGTTGCGGGCGAACACGCCGTAGAAGTCGTCCAGCAGGTCCTCGCCGCCCAGCCGGGCGTAGAGGCCGGCCTTGCGGGGCCGCCGGATCTGCGCGCGCAACTTGGGCTTGAATCGCTGCCAGAGCGCGCCGGGTGTGTCCGGGAGCTCGAGCATCATCTCGACCTTGGTCGACTTGCCCGGCCAGGCCACATCGGGCTGCGGACCCAGGTGGCGGACCTCGATGTGGGTCGCGTCCACCCAGCGGGCGCGATCGGCGGCGGCCTCGAGCAGCGCCGTCCGGGCCGTCGCATCGGCGGCCAGCACGCCGCAGTGATTGAAGTACGGCAGGCTGACGAAGTAGTTGCCGAACAGCGCGCTGCGCAGGTGGACCAGCGGGAACACCCCGACCACGGCGTCGCCCCGCATCGCCCGAAGCAACTGCGGCTCGTGCCCGGTCGCGTCCCGAATGAGGCGGCGGTAGACCGAACGATGGTAGACCGCGCCCTCGGGCCGAGCGTCCACGAAGGCGTCCCAGGCGGCCTCGGCCTCGGGCGTCTCGGGGAGCTCGTCGATGGTGACGGGGCCGCCAGTCATTTGCGGGTGCTCACGACCTTCGCCGGGTGACCGACGGCCACGGACCAGTCCGGGATGGCACGCGTGACGACGGCGCCGGCGCCGATGACGCAGCCCTCGCCCACGTTGGCCAGGATGCGCGCCCCGTTGCCCACCCAGGTGTTGCGACCGACCTCGACTTGCGTCAGCTCGCCGCCCTGCTGATTGATGGGCGTGTCCGGGTCGTCGAAGTGGTGCTGCCGGGTCCCGCTCAGCACGTGGACGTCGCTGCCGAAGAGGACGTCGTCCCCCAAGGTGCAGAGGCCCAGGTTGCCGTTCAGGCCGACATATGCCCGCGCGCCGATGCGCGTGCCCGGGTGGCTGATCACGGTGCCGAAGCTGAGCTGACAGTCCGCGCTGCAGGCGGCCAGCGTGAGCCGATAGAACTCGCGGCGTGCGTAGATGCCTGCGTAGCCGGGGATGAGCGACAGCCACTGGCTGGCGTGGTGGAACGCGACGTCCCGGTCGGCGACCCGCGAGGCGAGCTCGTAGGCCAGCACCTCGGGGAGCACGGCGCCCCGGGCGAGCCCGCGCAGCGCCGACTTGACCCACTCGCGGGCGCCGCTCATCGGGGGGTCACCTCCGCGGGCGCGTTGGGGCCCTGCGGCGCGGGGCCGAGCTCGGCGTCCAGCGCCTCGGCGGTCATGCCGCGATGCACGCCGAGCGCGCGCACGAGCTCGCGGTGAAAACGCCGGCCGACGTCCACCCAGGTGTTGGCGCGGGCGTAGCGGATGAGCAGGTCGCGATCCCAATCGCGCTCGAGTGCCGTCCGCAGGCCGCGGGCGAGGCCCTCTTCGCTGCGCTCCTCGACGAGCACGCCGTAGTCCGGGCGATGGAGGCACTCGGGCGTGCCCCAGACCCGCGTGGCGACGGGGGGCGTGCCGCAGGCCAGCGCCTCGAAGAGCACGTTGGGCCAGCCCTCTTTGTCGCTGGCGAGCGCGAAGGCGTCCGCCGCGCTGTAGTAGCGGAAGAGGCGATCGTTGGGCACGGCGCCGACGAAGTGCACCCGGTCGGCGACACCCAGGGCCCGCGCTCGAGCCTGAACCTGTGGGGTGAAGTCGCCTTCTTCCCCACCTGCGCCTACGAAGACCATGTCGACGTCCGACAGACCCTCGTCGTGCAGCCGCTTCAGCGCGCCCACGAGCAGGTGGAACCCCTTGCGCTCGACCAGGTGCCCGACGGAGAGCACGAGGCGGCGGTCCAGCGGCAGGCCGAGCTCCCGCCGGGCCGCCTCGCGCGGGATGGGGTGGAAGAGCTCCGGATCGACGCCGTTGGCCAGGACCGCGGTGCGCTCCGGGGGGGCTCCGGCGGCGATGGCGCCGTCGATGAGCGCGCGACACACGCCGAAGACGCGGGTCGCGTTGCGCAGCGCATACTGCACCTGCCGCCACCGCACCGGGAACGCGTGCAGGTCGTTGATGTCGTGGCCGCGCAGCGTGACGGTGACGGGCAGCCCGAGCGACTGCGCGGCTCGCACGGCGCCGAAGCCGTCCGGGAACGCCAGGTGGGCGTCGATCAGGTCGGGCGTGAAGCCCTCTTTCCGACGGATGCGCTCGATCTCGCCGAGCAGCATGCGGCCGAGGGAGTAGCCCTCGACGGGCTTGGCCACCGCGGGCACGGAGAAGTAGCGCGGGTACGAGGCCAGCAGTCGGTGACCGCCGCGGGCGTGGGTCTGCTCGCGGGGGATCTGCAGGCGCGGGGCGTACTTGTCCACCAGGTGCGCGACGAACGGGAAGTCGGGGATCGGCGAGACGACGCGCACCTCGGCGAACCGGGCCAGCGCCAGCAGCCGATGGCGCACGAACACGGCATGGACCGGCAGCGCCTCCGAGGGGAACATCGTCGAGACCGACAAGATCCGCAGCGGGCGCTGGGGCAACCAGGAAGGCAGGGGCGAGGCGTCCATCGAGTGCTGCATATCCTGCCTGAATCGGTCGTTCGCGCAATGACTTGCACCCTCTTCGCAAACAAGTCCGTGGAACCCCCGGGCCGGCATTGATAGATTCACGCCGCCGATGCCCAGCCTGCTCGTCAGCGTCGATGTGGAAGAGGACATGCCCGAGGGTCGTGTCCAGGCGCAGACCACGCTGCGCAACCTTCAGGGACTCGAGGGCCTGCAGGCCGTGTGCGAGCGACTGGGGGTGCGCCCGACCTATCTGTGCACCTGGCCCGTGGCCACCCGGCCCGAGGGCGAGTTCCTGGGCACCTGGGCCCGCCACGGTCGCGCCGAGGTCGGCAGCCTGCTGCACCCCTGGGTCACGCCGCCGTACGACGCCAACGAGGACCGCCTCGAAGCCGTCGGGCCGCAGCAGCTCTCGGCGACCTCGCTCCACGCCAAGGTGGGCACGCTCACGCAGGCCGTGGCCGCGCGCATCGGGCGCCCGCCGCGGGCGTTCCGCGCGGCGAACTTCGGCCTCAACGGCGCGCTCCTGCAGGTCATCGAGCGGCACGGTTACTCCGTCGACTGCAGCGTCACCCCCCGGCTGGACACCCGCCCGCGCGGCGGCGTCGACCACCGGAGCGCGCCGGACGTCCCGTACTTCCCGGATCGGCAGTTCGTCGACCGCCGGGGCACGGCATCGGTCCTGGAGATCCCGGTGAGCGTGGCCCACCTGGTCGGTCTGCCGGACGCCGCGGCGCGCACGCTGGCTCACCTGCCCCCCGTGTTGGGCCTGACGCGCTGGCTCACGCACGCCGGCGGTCTCGAGCCCCACGTGTTGCGGGCGTCGGAGCCCGTCGAGCGCTTGTGCCGTCTGGCGGACGCCCTCGTCGAGCGCGACGTCCCCACCGTGCACCTGTACCTGCGCAGCAGCGAGCTCTTCGGGCTCATGTCCGGCGGTGGCCGCGCCGAGGACGAGGCCCAGAAACATCTGGAGAAGACGGAGCGCTTCCTGGCCTATGCGATGCACACGCTCGGGGTCATCCCCCGCACGCTCTCGGAGTTCGCGACGAGCTGGGCCGGCGGGGGCTGAACGGTCGCGTCGATGTTGATCCTGTCGATCTCGTCCCTGGAGACCCAGGGCGCCGCCGCGCTGGTCGAGGGCGGGCGCCTCGTGGCGGCCGCCACCGAGTCCCGCGCCCGAGGGCGCCTGGGGTTCCCCTCGCGGGCCGTCGAGACCGTCCTCCGGCGGGCCGGCCGCCGGGCGTCCGAGGTGGACCTGGTGGCCTGGCCCTTTTTCGGCTGGAAGACGGAGGTCCGCCAGCTCCTGCGCGGCATCGCCACGGAGCTGCCCGATGCGATGCGCCGCCCGGGCAGCCCCCTGGAGCGCGCGCGGCACGCCCGGCGTCACGCCGAGGCCGTCGCGTCGCTCGGCCACGCGCTGCGCGAGGGCGACGCCGCGCTCTCCCGCGGCCTGGGCGCGCTGGGCCTCTCGGACCGCCTGCGGCGCGTCGAGTTCCACCTGGCGTTGCACGCCGCCGCGTTTCACGGCAGCGGCTTCCGCCGCGCGCTCCTGGTGAGCCTGGACCACGCCGGCAGCGGCCTGTCCGGGGCCGTGGCCATCGGCGGCGAGGGCGGCATCGAGCGGCTGCACCCCTTCCCCTACCCGCACTCCTTCGGCGCCTGGAACGACCAGGTCGCCGCGGCGCTGGGCATCGGGGGACCGGTGCCCGAGCCGGCCATCGCCGGCCTCGCGGCGCGCGGTGATCCCAACGTGCTGCGCGATCGCATCCGCGCACGCATCCAGGTCACCGAGGGCGACTTCCACCTGGGCGCCGCCCTGGACGAGACCTTCTTCCAGCGCCTCGCCGCGCGCTACACCCCGGCCGAGGTCGCGGCCGCGTGGCAGGCCGTCCAGGAGGACGTCGCCGTCGAGGTGATCGGCCACTACGTGGAGCGCCACCACACGGAGAACCTGGCCGTCGCCGGGCGCGTCTTCGCCAACCCGAAGCTCAATTGGCGACTCTCGGCGCTGCCCGGCGTGAAGTCGCTCTTCGCGCACCCGGCCGTGGGCATCGAGGCGGCCACGTTGGGCGCTGGTCTGTGGCTGGCCAGCCAGGCCGGCACCGCCCCGCCGCGCCGCGCGCCGCTGATGGACATGGCCCTGGGGCAGCGGTTCTCGGATGCGACGCTGGCCGAGGCGCTCGGTCGGGCCGGGCTCGCCGCCGAACGTCCCGACGACCTGCCGGGGGCCCTGGCGGCCCGGATCGCCGCGGGCGGAGCCGTCGCGCGCTTCAGCGGGCCCCTGGAGTTCGGCGACCGCGCGCTCGGACAGCGCAGCGTGCTCTTCTCGGCCGCAGACGCCGGGCTGGCCGAGTGGGTGGGCGCGCGGCTCGGCCGCAGCCCCGGCACCCCCTACGCCTGCATGGTGGACGCTGCGGACGCGCCGACGGCCTTCGAGGGCACGGCGGTCGCCGGCGCCACGGCCCGTTTCGGCGCGTGCACGCTCCCGACGCGGGCCGACTTCCGCGCCGCACACCCCGTCGTGGTCAACGCGGACGACACCGCGTGCCCCCGCATCGTCGATGCCGACTCGGAGCCCATGCTCCACGCGATGCTCGCCGCCCATCGCGAGCGCACCGGCCGCATCGCGCTGGCGCACACGGGCCTGCGCTTGCCCGGCGAGGCCCTGGTGTCGACGCCGGACGAGGCGATCCGCGCGTTCCAGCTCGGCCACCTGGACGCCTTGGCGCTGGGGCCCTTCTGGGTGGAGCGGGCGCCTCAGCCCAGCTGACGCTCGACCTCGACGAGCACACGCGTGGCGACCTCGGCCGCCGTGCCCTCTACGGTGGCGCCCGCCGCCCGCGCGTGGCCGCCCCCAGACGCCGCGATGGCCTGCGCGACCCGTGCGCAGTCCACACCGCCGCGGCTGCGCAGGCTCAGCTTCACGCGGCCCGCGGCCCGCTCGACCAGCAGCATGCCGACCTCGGTCCCCTCGATAAAGACCAGGTCGTCCACCAGGCCGCCCGTCTCGACGCCCGTGCACTCGGCCTCGTCGAGCGCGGCCCAGACCAGGCGACCCTCGAGCTCCACCTGCATCCGGTCGAGCATGCGCCCGCGCAGGCGCACCTTGCTCATCGGCTGGTCGAGCAGCACGCGCTCCACGAGGAACGCGTGGTCGATGCCCGTCTCCATCAGGCGGGCGGCGGCGCGCAGCGTCGGCGGCCGGGTGAGCCGGTAGCGGAACACGTGCGTATCGAAGACCAGCCCGGCGTAGATGGCCGCGGCCAGGGGGCGGTCCAGGGGCACGCCCCAGTGGTCGCACAACTGCAGCACCAGCTCGGTCGTGCTCGCCGCCAACGGGTCCAGCAGCGCTTCGTCGACCTCGTCGCGCTCGGCGGTCTTGTGATGGTCGATCATCGCCCGCTTGCGCGCCGCCTGGAAGTGGGCCGTCGCCGTGCCCAGGCGGCCCGGATCACCGTCGAGGACCACGGCGAGATCCGCCGGCTCCACGGGGATCTCAGCGGCCTGCAGGAACGGCTGCGCCGGGTCCTCCAGGAATCGGTACCGCGCGGGCAAGACCTCGTCGGCCAGGATGCGGACGTGGCAGTCGGGCCAGCGGACCGACACGGCCCGCGCGACGGCGGCGATCGCGCCGACCGCGTCCCCGTCCAGGTCCAGCGGCCCGATCAGCAACAGCGAGCGGGCTTCGGAAAAGGCGCGGGTCAAGCCGTGAATCATGTGAACCTCCATTGGATCACATGAGCCTACATCGGCTCCAGGAATCGCGCCAGAGAATCGCCGGCGCATCAGGGCATCTACTTGCACGCCTCGGTGCCGGGGAGTATGAACGCCCCGCCAGTCGCCCGGGTGGTGAAACGGTAGACACAGGGGACTTAAAATCCCTGGCCGCTCGCCGGCATGCGGGTTCGAGTCCCGCCCCGGGTATACACAAGGCGCGTGCGCCGACAGGGTGACGAAGGGCCGTCACGAAGAGCGGGGCGCTTCTCGGCGAGAAGCGGACAGCAGGGCGGCGCGCCTCAGCCGCCCCTCGACCCCGAGGACCGGAATGCGGACGCCGCAGGCGGGCGGCGGGCTCGACTAGCGGAGGAAGACGATGTCGACCCGGCGGTTCTGCTCGCGGCCGGCCTTGGTCCGGTTGTCGGCGACGGGCTCGGTGTCGCCCTTGCCGAGCGCGCTCATGCGGCTGACGTCCACACCCTTGCCGGCGAGGTAGCTCAGCACGGCCTGGGCGCGGTTCTGGCTGGTCATCAGGTTGTTGTCCTTACGGCCCTGATTGTCCGTGTGGCCCTCGATGGCCAGCTTGAACTCGCCGAACTCCTTGGCCAGATCGGCCACGCGGTCGATGGCGAAGGTCTGGTCGGGGGAGATCTCGGACTTGGCGGGGGCGAAGGTGCCGCGGAGCGTCAGCACGAAGCCGCGCTGCACGATCTTGCCCTTGGCGCCGGGCACCAGGCCCTTGTCGGTCTTCTCGAGCAGCACGCGGAGGCGGGCGTCGAGGTCACGCACGCGCTTCTCGGCGTCGTACTTGGGCTTCACCGCGGCGACGAGCAGATCGGCGTCGACATTGGCGGCGTCCGTGGCCTTGTCCGCCTCCTTCAGCTTGCCCGTCGCGAAGGTCTCTTGCGCGACCTTCAAGCTGGCCTCGGCCTTGGCGAGCTCGTTCGGGGCGTACTTGGCCGCCTCCATGGCCACGGCCTCTTTGACCTTGGTGGCCACGGCGCCGAGGCGCTTGGACTTCTCGTCGCGGACCATCTGGCCCTCGAGCGACTTGATCTTCTTGGCCTGCTCCAGGGCCTCGACGGCCGTCTGCTTGCGGTGGAGGGCGTCCTTGAGCTCGTCGTCGGCGATCTTCAGCCGGTTCTCCGCGGCGAGCGTGGAGTCGGCGGCGTCCTGCATCTTGCTCTTGGCCTGGGCCGCCCGCCACTTGTAGAGGGCAATCCGGGTGAAGTGCAGGGCCTGGTCCGGCTCGCCGTCCTCGTGGGCCTCGAGCGCCTTGGCGTAGTTCTTCTTGGCCTCGTGGGACAGCTCGGGGAACCGCTCTTCGACGGTCTGCGCGTAGAGATCCTGGCGCATGCCCTCGTAGTCGGTCATGTCGCTGGTCTTGCGGGGCGGACCACCACAGGCGGACAGGGCGGCGGCGAGCAGCGTCGCCAGGACGATGCGTTGTGTCTGTTTGCGGTTCATCTCAGCGTGCTCCCCCGGCCTCGACGGCCTCGCGGTCCTTCTGCAGGGCCTTGATCTCCTCGTTGACCTTGGCGAGCTCGGCCTCTTTGGTCTCGGCGCGACCCTGGGCCTTGGTGGCCTGGTCCTCGATGTCCGCGCGGGCGAGCTCGGCGTCGATCAGCTCGGCGACGGCCTTCACCCGGTCGAGCGCGAGGGCGAGGTCCTCTTCTTCTTCCTGAGCCAGGTAGTTCTGCGCCTCGGCCAGGAAGGCCTTGAGCATGCCGATCTCCGCCGTGACGATCTTGCCCGAATCCCGGGCGGCGAACTCCTCGGCCTTGACGGTGAACTGGTTGATCGTCTCTCGTTTGCTCGCCCCGAGGGCGGGCAGCGCCAGGGTGGTCAGCCCCAGAAAGACCACGGTGGCGGCACCGCGGCTCAGTCGCAGGATTCTCGACATCAGATGGCCTCCGGATGAGGGTTTCGTTGAAAGTGGGCGCGGGACTCTAGCACCGTCGGACGCGGTCAGGCAGGTGGATCTTCACGGGCGGCGAGTGACGGCAGCCGCGGTGGCTTCATGGCGGCGAGGTATTCGCGGACCGCATCGAGCGGCAGCGCCTCGACGCGGTGGTCGTTGGCGCCGACCATCGCCTCGCCCGCGCACAACGCGTTGAGGACGGCCTCCTCGGTCGCGTCCACGGTGGCGCGGAACACCGGGTCGAGCCAGGCGTCGTGCAGTTGGCGGACGTTCACCGTGCGGGCCTGCGTCAGCCTGGGGAAGCGCGTCTGCGTCGAGAACGCGATCACCAGTTCACCGGACGCGTGTGCGCCGTGCGACCCGGTGCGGGCCACGCCGAGGGCGGCCCGCCGCGCCACCCGCTCGAGTTGATGGGGGCTCAGCGGCGCGTCCGTGGCGACGACCACGATGATGCTCCCGTAGTCCCGCCGGCGGTGTTCGTGGTGCCGCATGCGCTCGGCGAGCCAGGGGCCGATCGGCATACCGTTGAGCCGCATGTCCTCGAGGCGACCGAAGTTGCTCTGGACCAGCACGCCGATCGTGTACTCGCCGTCACTGGCGCCGAGCCGCCGCGACGAGGTCCCGATGCCGCCCTTGAGCCCGAGCGTCACCGTGCCCGTGCCGGCGCCCACGTTGCCCTCGGGCACGGGCCCGCCGGCGGCGGCGTCCAGGCAGTCGCGCACCAGGCCGGCGCCCACGTGGCGCCCGGCGATGTCGTTGAGCCATGAGTCGTCGCACTCGCCCACCACGGGGATGGCGACGTCCGTCTCGCGGCCGATGCTCGGGTGGCGGTCGAGCATCCAGTCCAGGATGCCCTCGGTCACGGCGGGCACGGAGAACGTGTTGGTCAGCCCGATGGGGCTCTCCAGACAGCCCCACTCGCGCAACTGCGACAGTCCGGTGACCTCGCCGGCGCCGTTGAGGACGAAGGCCCCCGCCGCCGGCCGGTCGAAGTAGGGATCGCCCTCCCCGGGGTGAATGACCGTGACGCCGGTGCGAACGGGACCGCGGCCCGGCGCGAGGCGACCCTCGCCGCGCACGATGCTCCGGTGACCGACCCGCACGCCCGGCACGTCCGTGATGGCGTTGTTGGGCCCCGGCTGCTCGCGGCCGATGCACACCCCCAAGTCCCGCAGGCGCGGGCGCTCGTCAGACACGGCGGGCCGCCGCGGGGCGACGCCGCGTCTCCTGGTAGCGTCGGATGGCCGGGGCCAGGATCTCGCCGATCAGGTCGCGATAGGACAGCCCGGCGGCCTTGGCGATCATGCACAGGTCCGACCAGTCCGGGGTGAGCCCGGGGATCGGGTTGCACTCGATGAAGTTCACCCGCCCCTGCGCGTCGCAGCGGACGTCGATGCGGGCGACGTCCCGGCAGCCGAGCGCGATGAAGGCATCGCGGGCGACGTCCTCGATGTCGCGCAGGAGCTTGGGGTCCACCCGGGCGGGGCAGTCGTAGCGGACGTCGTCCGTGAAGGCGAGCTTGTGCTCGAAGCTGTAGACCGGGTGCTCCGTGGGCCGAGTGAAGACGATCTCCATGGGCGGCAGCACGCGCGGTCGCCGCTCGCCGAGCAGGCCCACGGTGAACTCGCGGCCGGGCAGGAAGGTCTCGACGAGCGCGCCTTGCTTGTACTTGCCGATGAGCTCCCGGGCGAAGGCGCGCAGTTCGGCCTCGTCCCGGGCCACGCTGGAGCCGACCACCCCCTTGGAGCTGCCCTCGGCCACGGGTTTGCAGATGGCCGGGAACGTGAGCCCGGGGGGCAGCTTCTCGTTCCCCGTGCGCATGACCATGAACGCGGGCGTGGGCACGCCCTGCTGCGCGACGACGCGTTTGGCCAGGGCCTTGTCGAGGGTGAGCGCCATCGTCGCCGAGTCGGAGCCCGTGTACGGGATCGACAGCAGCTCGAGCATCGCCGGCACCGCCGACTCGCGGTTGCGGCCGGAAAGGCCCTCGGCCATGTTGAACACGATGTCGAGCGCGGACGCGCCGATCAGCCCCGGCAGCTCGGGGGTGGCCTCCATGTCGACGACCGTGTGGCCGAAGCTCTCCATCGCGGCCTTGATCGCGGCGATGGTGGTCGGCGAGTCGTACTCGGCCTGGGAGTCGTCGTCCCCCGCCCCCTTGGCCACCTTGCGCTTCACGTTGTAGGTGAAGCCCACGCGGAGCGCGCTCTTGCGCGGCGGGCCGCCCTTCGGGTTGAGCCCGAACCGCTCGGCGGCGGAGCGCACGATGTGTTCGATCAGGGCGTCGTAGGTGGGCAGGCCGGCGGAGAGCGCGCCGTGGTGCATCGAGCCGTGGGCGTGCAGGCTCGGCAGCGCCGTCACGGAGATCACGTAGAGGCGGCCCTCGGGCGTCAGCCGCACGTCCATCCGCCCGAAGTCGCGCAGCTCCAGGGCGGCCACGGCGCGGTGGGCGAGGCGCAGCAGCTCGCGCTGGGTCGCAGCCTCCAGCGCCGCCGGGAAACGCACCTCGACGCGGTGCGTATCCTGGTGCTTCAGGTCGTATTCGTAGAGCGGGTGGTGGCGGCCCTCCAGGTACTCCGGCGCGAAGTGGAACTCGCCGATGCCCAGCAGGCCGTCGTTCTTGCCCACGCGCTGCACCCACGGCACCACCAGGTCGCGGCCGGTGATGAACTCCTCGATCACCACGCCGGCGGGGTACTGCGCGAGCAGCTCGGCCACGCGCGCTCGCAGCGCGGCGGCGTCGTCCACCACGGAGGCCCCCGTGATGCCCTTGGAGCTGCCTTCGTAGTTGGGCTTCACGATGAGCGGGTAGCGCAGGTCCGGGGGGGTGAAGCCGTTGAGCGTGGTCACGTAGGCGCTGCGGGGCGTCGGTATGCCCGCGTCCGCCAGGACGAGCTTGCACAGGCGCTTGTCGCGGCTGAGCGCCGTGGACTGGGCGTCCGAGCCCGTGAACGGCAGGCCCAATTGCTCGAAAAGATCGGGAAAGAAGGCTTCGCGACCGCGCCCGAAGCGTCCGGAGGCCGTGTTGAAGACCAGGTCCGGCTGCGTGGCCTCGAGGCGCGCCACGAGCCGCGCGGCGGGCCCGGAGACCTCGAGGGGCTCGACCTCGTGCCCGAGCCGGGTCAGGGCCGCGGTGACGGCCGCGACCGTCTCCGGGGCGTCGAAGTCGGCCTCGTCCTCGCGATTGTGGACGCGGAGATTGTGCGTGAAGGCGATGCGCATGGCGCGGTTCTGCCACGTCGGATCGTCCCTGTCAGCGCAAATGTCCCGGGCGGCGTCAGGTGAAAATGCGGAGGACCAAGAGCCCGGTCAGCGTGACCAGGAGCGTCGAGGGCAGGCCGAAGCGCAGGTGCTCGCGGAACCCCAGCGTATGGGACGCGCGTGCCCCCTCGGCGACGATGAGGTTGGCCACGCTGCCCACGAGGGTCAGGTTTCCGGCGACCGTCGTGACCCAGGCGAGCGCGACCCAGGCCGCGTCGCCGCCGCCCAGCGAGGGCATGTGGGGGCCGACGAGCAGGACGAGCGGCACGTTGCTCACCACGTTCGACCCGACGAGCATCGCGGCCGAGAAGCCGGTGATCCCATGCGCCGAGTCGAAGGACAGTCCGCCGGCGATGGCGCTCCAGGCCGAGGCGACGAGCCCGGTGGCCTCCAGCGCGCGGACCACGATGAACAGGCCGGCAAAGAACAGGAGCAGCGACCAGTCCAGGCGGGCCAGGCGCGGGCGGGCGTCGGTGCGGGCAGCGACCAGCATGGCGCAAGCGCCGGCCAGCGCGGCGAAGCCGAGGTGCGCGCCGGCGAAGAACGCCGCGACCGTGGCCACCAGCGCGAGCATCACGGCGCGGGGCATGGGTCGCGTCGGCGCGGGGGTCGAGGGCCGCAGCGCGGCGGGGAGCGTGCGGGCATAGAAGAGGCGCAGCAGGCCCAGGTTCACCAGGAACCCGGCCAGCGTCGCGGGCGCGGCCAGGGCGGCGAAGTGGGCGAAGGTCACCCCGCTCATACGGCCGATGAGCATGTTCTGCGGGTTGCCGACCAGGGTCGCGGCGCTGCCGATGTTGGCCGAGGTGGCCAGCGCCAGCAGATACGGCGCGAGCGGCAGGCCCCCCCGGGTGCAGGTCAGAACGACGACGGGTGTCAGGAAAAGGCAGACCGTGTCGTTGACCAGGAACGCCGACAGCAGCGCGGAGACGCCGGACACCGCCGCCAGCACGCCGAACGGCGAGCGCGCCCGGGCGAGGAGCGTGTCGGCGACCCGCGTGAAGACGCCGGCCTCGGCCAGGAAGTCCGTCTGGATCATCATCCCGAGCAGCAGCGCCAGCGTGGAGAGATCCACCGCGGCGAGCGCGGCGTCCGGCGTGAGCGCCCCGATCGCCACCATGAGCACGGCCCCGAGCAGCGCCCCCGCGGCCCGACCCAGCGGCAAAAACGGCACCGCGCGCACCGCCATCGACCACCAGGTCAGCGCGAAGACGAGCAGCGTCGCGACGAGGCGCAGATCACCCATCGCGGGGCGTCAGACCATGGGCTCGGGCGCGCCCGGCGAGCGGCGGCCCAGGCCCTTGAGCATGCGCAGGCCCAGGTCACGGCGGATGAAACCGTAGAGCAGGCCGACGATGAGGACCACCGCCAGGCCGGCCAGCCAGCGGTTGTGGGCCCGGCGGGCGAAGATCTCGCCGTCGCCGACCTTGGGCATCTCCGTGGGTTGCAGCGGGAGGCCGAAGCGCCGCGCCAGCTCGGGGATCTTGACAAGGTGGATCACCGGCGTGCCTTGGTGAATGAAGCGGCTCATCACCGAGTCGACGTCCCCCAGGCCGGCAGGGGCGCTGCGGTTCAGGCCCGGACGGAAGAGCTGCTTGCCCACGCGCGTCCCCACGGAGGTCGTGCCGCCGCCGACGTTGACGTAGGCCTTCACGGGTCGGTCGCCGGCGCGCTCGGTGTAGACCGCCATGCGGTCCGCCACGCTCTGGGCGTAGTCCTTCGGCTTGATGGCCAGCACGCCGCTGCGTTCGATCACCGCGTCGAGCTTCTGGCGGCCGTCCCGCGTGATGCCGAGCGCGCGATCCTCGATGCCGCCGCGAGAGGCCGCCACGGAGCGGAACGTGAAGAGCCCCTTGTCGAGCAGGAGCTTCTCCATGTCCGGCCACATCAGGCGCGGGTCGTTGGCGCCCCACTGCGAGCCCGAGACGCTGGCGATGATCACCGGCTCGGCTTTGAGCGTCTGCAGGGCGGCGTAGACCGCTACGTTGAGCGCCGGGAACGAACCCGAGCACCCGACGGCGACGACGTCCCCGGCCTCGACGCCGGCTTTCTTCAGGTAGTGGACGACGACGGCGGCGAAGTTGGGGTTGATCGTCGTCTGCTTGGAGTCGATGTGGCCGGTGTTGGTCGTCACCTCGGACATCGCCACGCCGATGAGCCCCGAGCCCGTCGGGTCCGTGGTCAGGTCGATCTCGAGGTCCAGGCGCTCGCGCTCCAGGCGGATCTGCTCCATCGCGCGCCGGGCCAGGCGGGAGGCCTCGAGCTTCTCGGCGTGCCAGGGCTGCACTTCGGTGATCTGGAGCGTCTCCACGGCCACCAGCAGCGCCAGGGAGATGAGCGCGATGACGATGAGCTCGATGCGCGAGACCTTCTGGGGCCGCCAGTAGATGCGCTTCAAGGTCCGATCTCCGCGCCGGTCACGGTGATCAGGACGAGCCGCACCACGGCCGACGCCGTGAGCAGCGAGGCCAGCGTCTCGACGACACCCTGCCGGGCGAGCCAGATCGCGATCAGCCCGGGGATGATGAACCCCACCACGTCCAGCGGGCCGCCGTCCGGCCCGACGTAGCCCTGTGTGAGGGTGCGCAGCGTCATGCCGACCAGGTAACCGAGCAGGATCATCACGACGGTGCGCCGCCGGCCGTAGACGATCAGGAACGACTCCAGCGCGGCGCCGAGGGCGTAGGTGATCAGGCCGGCGCCCACGGTCAGGGCGATCTGCAGCGGGTGGGACAGGTAGAGCGCCAGATACCCGGGCACCACCATGCCGCCCGCGGCGAGGCCGAACAGCTCACTGAAGAGCAGGCTGACCACCAGGCCGATGCCCACCGAGAGCGGCAAGAGCTCCATGCGTCAAGTCTCCCCGAGCGCGCCGAGGGCCGGCGTCTCGCGGTTGCGGAAGTAGTGGACCAGCTCGAGCCCCGGGCCGCCGATGTTGCCCAGGCCCATCACCAGGCCGTGGCGGCCCAGGCGCGCGACGATCGTCTCGAAGATCTGCGCGACGGTCTGGTCCTCGGCGAAGACGACCCGGGCCATGTCGTAGCCCTGCTCCTCGGCGGCCTTGGCGAAGATGTAGGTGCCGGTGCCGATGAGCACGACGGCGTCCGCTGCGGGCCAGGCGGGGAACGCGGCGCCGAGCTGCGCGGAGCGTTCGGCGCGGTCCGCGCGGCAGTTGAAGATCGCGACACGCCGCGTCGCATCGGGATGCCGGGCCAGGGCCATGCGCCAGATCTGCTCCGTCGACTCGGGGTCGTTGGCCGCGAAGCCGTTGACGAAGTGAATCTGCCGCCCGAAGAACTCGACCGTGTGGAAGGTCAGCGCGCCGGCGTCCGGGCGGACCTGCCACATGCCCTGAAGCGCGACCTCGCGCGCGATCCCCAGGTCCGCGGTCACCGCCAGGGCCAGCGCGACGTTGTCCCGGTGCTCCGTGTAGGTGAAGCCGGCCATGTCGGCCTCGGACAGCGCGTCGCACTCGGCCTCGCCGACGGCGACGAGGCGCGTGCCCCGGTCCGCCGCCGCCGTCTGCAGAATCGACAGGCGCTTGCGCTCGGCGGTGAAGAGCACCCCACCCCGGGGCACCATGCCGCACAGCGCCCAGGCGACGTCGTCCTCGCCCGGCCCCATCTGGTCGAGGTGGTCGGGGCGCGCGTTCGTGATGACGCCGTGGGTGGCCTCGATGAAGCGGGCCTCGCTCAGCCACTGCAGCTCGGGCTGCACCGCCATGCACTCGATGACCAGGGCCTCGGCGTTCTGCGCCACGGCTGCGCGCACGATGCGCAGTTGCTCGATCACGTTGGGCCGCGACGGGCGGAAGACGGGCACCTCGCGCGCGTCGGGCAGGATGAATCGAGGCAGCGTCCCCGTCGTCTTGGCGCAGGTCACGCGCCCCGAAGCCCGGAGGGCGGCCGCGATCAGGCGCGTCACGCTGGACTTGCCGCGCGTACCGTTCACGTGGATGCGCGTCGCGATGCGTCGCAGGTGGGCGCGGTGCCTCAGGCGTTCGGCGGCCCCGGCGCCCGTGACCGCGACGACGAGGCCCGCCAGGAGTTCGACGCCCGTCACTTCCGCCCGAGCCGGAGCGCGATCTTGCCGAAGTGGCCGCCCGACTGCATGTGCGTCAGCGCCTCGGGCAGCGCCTCGAAGTCGAACACGCGATCGACCACCGGCTTCAGGCCCGAGGCGGACACGGCGCGCTGCAGCGCCTCGGCGTGGGCGCGGCTGCCGACGAAGACGCCCTGAAGGGTCACGCCGCGCATGAGGATCGACGTGACGTCCAGCGGCGCCTGCCGGCCGGCGAGCACGCCGATGATCGAGATGCGGCCGCCGGCCCGAACGGCGGCGAGCGACTCGGCCAGCGTACCGGCGCCGCCGACCTCGACGATGTGGTCCGCGCCGCGACCGCCCGTGTGGGCCCGCACGGCTTTGCCCCACTGCGGCGTGGTCCGGTAGTTGACGCCGAACTCGGCGCCGAGGGCGCGGGCGCGCTCGAGCTTGGTGTCGTCGCTCGAGGTGACGACGACCCGGGCGCCGGCGGCGCGTGCGATCTGCAGCGCGAAGATCGACACGCCGCCCGTGCCCTGGACGACGACCGTGTCGCCGGTCCGGATGGCCCCGGGGCCCGTCGTCAGCGCGTGCCAGGCCGTGACGCCGGCGCACGGCAGCGTGGCCGCCTCGGTCGCGTCCAGACCGGGGGCGGTCGCCACGAGGTCGGCCTCGGGCAGCACCACGTGCTCGGCGGCCACGCCGTCTCGGCGGTGGCCGAGCGCGTGCGAGAGAATGTCCGCGGGCGGCTCGCCGTCGTGCCACGTCGGGGCGAAGATGGGGCTGACGGCGTCACCGGCCTTGAACCGGCTGCACCCCTGCCCGACCTCGACCACGACGCCGGCGGCGTCGGAGAGCGGCACCCGCGGCAGGCTCATCCGCGGGTCGTACTGACCCTGAACGAGCAGCAGGTCGCGGTAGTTCAGCGAGAGCGCCTCGACCCGGACGAGGACTTCGCCCGGGCCGGGCAAGGGCCGGGGCCGGCGGGTCAGCGCGAGGTTTTCGAACCCGAAACCGCCGGCAAGCACCCACGCGCGGTCTTCTGCGCTCACGCCGGACCTCCCGTGCGACTCAGCCCTTGGGCTTGGAGTGGTCGGCGAACGTCGTGATCGCCTGCGCCCAGAGGACGTACTTGTTGCTGGCCAGGTCGCGGATCGTCTTGATGCCGAGGGCGGACTTCAGGGCCTCGGCGTCCGCCTTGGAGACACCGGCGATCGCGTCGACGGGGGCGTCGGCGAGGTCGGCGAACTCCTTCTGCTCGAACTCTTTGTCCAGAAACTTCGTGATGTCGGCCATGTCGGTCTCCTCGGTGTTCGATGTCGGTGCCGTCGCACGGACGGCGCTGCCGCTGCACCTTTCGGCGCGCGGCGGCAGGGTCGCCCGTCCGTGTGACCGATGTCAATCCGGGTGATGGCTGACCCGGCGACGCGGACTCAGGTGGTCGGCGGCGTGGTCGGCGGCGTGGTCGGCGGCGTGGTCGGCGGCGTGGTCGGCGTACCCGGGGTACCGGGGGTGCCAGCCGGCGCAGCGCCTGCGGGGGCAGCGGCGGGGGGCACGTCGTCCGGCCCGTCGTCGTCTTCCTCGGCCTCGGCGTAAACGACGGCCTTGCCCGCGTTCTTCTTGGGCTCGACGGTCGCACAGACGCCGCCGCCCTCGAGCATGGGCTTGCCCGTGACGATGCCGATGTCCACGAGCTTGGCGAGGAGCTCGTTGAGCGCCGCCTCCCAACGCTCGGTGACGGCGCGCTCGCGGCCACGCATGCGGACGATGAAGCGGACGCGGTCGCCGTCCTCGAGGAAGCTGCGCGCGTGGCGGAGCTTGGTCTCGAGGTCGTGCTTGTCCGTCTTCGGACGAAGCTTGATGATCTTCGTCTCGGCCTGGTGCTGCTTCTTGTGCTTCTTGCGCTGCTCGTAGCGGAAGCGGCCGTAGTCCATGATCTTGCAGACCGGAGGACGGGCCTGGGGCGCGACCTCGACGAGGTCCATGCCCTTTTCGAAGGCGAGACGGCGGCCGTCCTCCGGGGTCATGACCCCGACCGGGCTGCCGTTCTCGTCGATGACCATGATCTGCGCGATCCGGATTTGCTCGTTGACCCTGCGACGTTCTTCCAAGGGGGTGGGCGCTCCTCTTCCGCTGCCTGTGTTGACTCTGGGGCCTCTTTATCCCCCTGGGGGAGGTCTGTCAACGACGTGCGGCGCCGGCGCGCGCTCCCGTGGCGCCCGATGGTCGATTCTGGTAATGGAAGGCGGAACGGCAGGTTGGGATTTTCATCATGACGGGACATCGGGGGCGCGCCGGATGCGGCGCTGCGCGGCGTTGGATCCGAGCCGGACTGGTCGTCTCCGGGGCGCTCGGCGCCTGGGGCTGCGACGGCGGGGGCGGCGGCACTTCGACCATCGAGAACCTGGACGCGGGCCCCGTCGAGGACATGCGCCGCGAGGCGAGCGTCTGGGACGCCCTGCACGGCGACGGCTTCGTGGCGCCGCGCGACATGCGCGTCGGGACCGGAGATGCCCGCCCGCCCGCAGAGTGCCTCAAAGAGGGCGCCGCGATGCAGAGTCAGGACCTCGGCGATCCGATCCCGGGGGCCCGGGGCCTGCGGGCGGACGTGGACGCCGACGGTGACGGCCGGCCGGACCTCGTGCTCACGGTCGAGACGCCGGCGGCCAGCGAACTCCGCTTCCTGAAGGGCACGGACGGGACCGAACTCGGACGCTTCGCCGCGGGCGCGGGGCGGCACCTGTCCCTCGTCGCGCCGAGCCACCCCTCGCCCACGCTCATCGCGCCGACGGAGGCCGCCGGCGAGCAGGTGTTCTGGGTCCTCGACCGCGGCACGCCGAAGGCCGCGCTGCGCGCCATCACGGCCGGCAGCTTCGAGCAGGTCTCCTTCGTCGAGCTCCCCGCGGACGCCGAGCGTGTCGTCATCATGCCCGGCGGTCAGGGGGGCGTCGCCCTCGTCGACCTGGCGGACGGTGGCTGTGCCGAGGTCGATCTGTCCGGCGCCGGCAGTCCGGCGGCCGGCGGCAACTGTCGCGTCTCGCCCGCTTGGGACCTCAACGGCGACGGCCTGACGGACTTCCTCGTTCAGGCGGCCGGCGGTGCATCCGTCCTGGATGCGGCCACGCTCGACCCCATCGGTCAGATCGCCGGCGGCGGGGTCGTCGTCGGTTTCAATCCGCCCACGCTCGCGCCCGCGGGCCCCACGCCGGGCCCGGTCGACGTGCGCGGTCGCGGCGCGGAGATCGTCGCGGCCCGTGTCGAACGCGGCACGCTCAACCTCACGTTCCACGACCCGGTCACGCTCGCGCAGACGGACGCGCTCCCGGCGATCAACGCCGACTTCCAGCAGGCGCGCTTCTGGTCCACGACGGGCGGTCTGCGGCTCGTCAGCGAGGCGCAGCGACAGGCCGTGCGATTGCTGGACGTGTACGAGCTTCGGCAGCTCCAGTCCCGCAGCCAGTTCGGGCCCTACGTCAACCTCGCCTGGTCCGGCGGGCTGGACATCGACGGCAACGGCCACGAGGACCTCCTCGTGCGATCGGGGCCCCGCGAGGACGGCGTGAACAGCCTCGTCTTCGTGCGCGGCGGGCCGGATGGTCAGCCCCTGCTCGAGCTGCCCTCGGAGCAGTCCGCGCGGTTCGATCTGGTGACCGCGCGCAGCAATGGCTTCGATGTCCTCGCCGACATGGACGGCTGCGAGGGCGAGGAGCTCGTCGTCCTTCGCGGCGGTGTGCCCCAGGCCTCCGGGGCCCGCGCGTCACGGCTACAGATCTACGAGCCCGGCGGTCGCCGCCTCTTCCAGAGCGAGGCCGAGACGATCGCCGTCCACCAGGCCGTGCTCACGGATCTCGATGGCACGCCGCCGTCCGAGATCGTCGAGCTGCGCGCGGACGCCGCGTTCTCCGGCCGGCTGACGGTGTACCGCGCTCCATGAAAATCCTCGCCTCTCGCGGCGCGCGCTTCGCGCCGCTCGTGCTCGTCTGGGCCGCGCTCGTGCTCACCGCCTGTGGCGGCTCCCCCACCGCGCGCGGGCGTGGTGTCCCCCGCCCTGCGCCCTCGATGCCGATGGAGCCCGTCGCCGCGGCCTCGACGCCGCCGGACGCGCTCCCCCCCAGCGCGGCTCCCTCGAGCGCCACCACGACCGCCACCGGCGCCGAAGATGAACGCCCGAAGCAGGAGCCGCCGCCGTCCGAAGTCCCTGAACTCCAGGTGGAGACGGGCACGGTTCAGTCGGGCCCCGGCGAGCCGCTCGTCGTGCTGGAGAACCCCCCGCGCGGCAACGATCTCGGCGGCCTGCTCGGGACGCCCGCCGGTCCGGTGCTCGTGGTGCACTTCACGGACGTCGGCCAGGGTGACGGTGCGATCATCCAGACGCCGGGCGGCAAGACGATCGTCGTGGACACGGGCCCGCCGCCGGGATGTCCGCGCTTTCTGCGCTATCTGGGCGACCTGGAGATCCACCACGTCGACCTGCTGGTCAACTCGCACCCCCACGCGGACCACATCGGCTGCGCCACGGCCATGATGAAGGAGATGACCGTGGGCACCGTGCTCGAGTCCGGGTTCTCCAACCCGACGACCGAGTACGACGCGATGCTGAAGCAGATGGAGCTCGACAAGACTCCGCTGAAGATCGCCCGGCGCGGGCGCAACGTGAACATCGAGCCGGACGTCGTGCTCGAGGTCTTCGCCCCGGAGGAGCCGCTCATCAACGGCTCGCGGTCCGATCCGAACGCCAACTCGGTCGTCTTCAAGCTGGTCTACAAGGGCCTCAGCTTCCTCTTCGTCGGCGACGCCGAGGAAGACACCGAGGACCGACTGCTCCGGGGCGCCGGCACGAAGCTGCGGTCGACGGTGCTCAAGGTCGCCCACCACGGCAGCGCCTACGCGAGCAGCAGCGACTTCCTCAGCCACGTCCGGCCGCGCCTGGCCGTCCTCTCCTATGGCCGCAACAACGTCTACGGTCACCCGGCGCCGGCCACGGTGCAGCGGCTCGAACGCGAGGGCGCACACCTGCTGAAGACCGCGGTGGACGGCAACATCGTGATGGTGACGGACGGCTCGCTGCTGCAGGTGTGGACCGTGCCCCGCTATGGCGGCCCCTACGGCGGCGCCCGCCTGTGGTACCCCGGGCGCCCCGCGGCGAAGGACACGGCCGGCGGCCCCCACGGCGGCAGCGACGCCGTCCCCGCGCCGAAGAAGGTCGACCTCAACCACGCCACGGTGGACGAGCTCACGCGCCTGCCGGCCATCGGCCGCAAGATCGCCGAGAAGATCGTCGAGGCGCGCCGCTCCAAGGGGCGGTTCAACAGCGTCGAGGACCTCAGCCGGGTCAAGGGCCTGGGCGCCAAGAAGATCGAGCGCCTGCGGCCCTATGTGATCTGCGGTCCCGGCGTCACCTACTGACGCGCACCGCGCCGCTTCAGCCGGAGCCGACCCGGGCGGCGATCTCGCGGGCGAGCTTTGCCACGAGCGCGGGGTCGGCGTTCGGGATGCCCGCCAGTGCCTTCTCGGTGGCGCGGGCGGCGGCGTCGCTGACCGCGGCCGGCGTCGAGGTCGCGCCCGACGGTGCCGCCCCCTGCGGGCGCCCTTCGTCCGGCGCGGCGAGCCCGGCCTTCGCGCGGCGGCCCACCAGGTCGGAGACCATGGCCTCCGGCAGGCGCTTCACGCCCCCGAGCGGCGCGGCGGCGAGCGCCATGCGCGCGAGATGCTCGACGAGCTCCATGCGCAGCCAGGCGGTCTCGAGGTCCGGCCCCCACGTCAGCACGCCATTGCCGGCGATGCACAGGGCGTCGCACCGCCGCAGGAACGGCGCGAGCGCAGCGACGGCGGGTTTGCCGGGCAGCGTGAGCGGCACCAGCGGGATCTCGGCGCCCAGCGACACGACGGCTTCGGGCAGGAACGGGTGCGGAATCCCCTGCCCGGCGGCGCCGAAGGCCGTGGCGCTCGGGGGGTGGGCGTGCACGACGGCGTGGGCCTCCGGGCGTGCGCCGTAGACCGCAAGGTGCAGCACCAGCTCACTGAAGGGCTTGTGCGGCCCGGAGACCCGGGCGCCCGCGGCGTCCACCACGAGCAGATCCTCGAGCCCGACGTCCGCCTTGGAGAAGGCGGTGGGCGTGCACACGAAGCGGTCGTCGGCCAGGCGGGCGGACAGGTTGCCATCGTGGTTGGCGACCCAGCCGGCAGCGTGCATGGCCCGGCTGTAGCGCACCAGATCCCGGCGCGCGGCCGCGCCGTTCACGACGCCGACACCTCGTCGACGATGCCGACGATGACCGAGCGGATGGGGCCGGCGTCGGCCCCCAGAATCTGACGCACGCCGTTGCCCTCGGTGAGGATGAGCACCAGGTCACCCTCGCCGGCCTGGACGTGGTCCACGGCGATGACCTGGTCGCCCTTGTCGCGGCCATCGGGCGTCAGCGGCTGACACAGCAGGATCGTGCGGCCCTCGTAGGCCGGGTGCTTGATCGTGGCGACGATCGTCCCGCGGACCCGTGCGAGCTTCATGCGTGCGCTCCGGGGGCGGCCACCGTGACGGCGTCGACGATGCCGACGATGGCGGCGTCCACGGGCACGAAGGTCGGGTCGCAGGCGAGCGCGGCCTCGCGGCTGCCGACCAGGAAGACCAGCTCGCCGGGGCCCGCCTGGGTGGCGTCGACCGCGACGTGCGGCTCGCCGCACACCACGCCGTCTTCACCCACGGGTTCGACCACGAGGAGCCGGTAGCCCTCGAGCCCGGTGTATTTCACCGTGGCGACACAGGTTCCGATGACGCGTCCGAGATACATCGGCGCGACTCTACGGGCAGGCTCTCCCCAGGGTCAACTGCTTCGCCCCCGATCGACGCCGACCGTGCCGGATTGTGGCCCCGGGGCGGGCCTTGTACCATCCGCCGCCATGTCCGACGCCCGTACGCACGCCGCCCTCGTCCACCAGCGCTGTCAGGTGCTGATCACCCGGTTCCTGCAGCGGTACTGGTATCGCGCCGCGCAGGGGGCGGGCGGTCTCGGGGACCTCTTCGTGACCATCGAGGAGGTCTCGGCCGAGCTCGAGATCGGGCAGCTTCAGCCGCCCATCGCCTTTGACCCGCCGGAGGACATCGAGGCGCGGATTCAGTCGACCCGCGCCGCAGAGCGCGAGCATCGGGCCGGCGCCGAGATGCTCCCGGCCTCGCGCCTCCTCCGGGACGTCGACCTGGACGAAGAGGCCCTCGAGATCCTCTTGGTGCTCAATGGCCTGCAGTCGTCGCCCGGGCTCCTGCGCACCTGCACCTTCGCCTGGGCCGATTTCTCGGTGAAGCAACCGACGGCGGGGTTCATCGTCGAGTTGTTGTCCGACGACCCGGACCATCGGGTCCGCCTGGAGTCGGCGTTGACGCCGGATGCGCCCCTCCGGCGGCTGCGGCTGGTCCAGCTCGGTGAGGACCGCCGTTGGCAGCCGGCGACGCCGATCCTGCAGCGGCCCATCTTCGTGCCGGACGCCGTGGGGCGATTCCTGGCCGAGGAGCCCGTCGTCGACGAGTCCTACCCCGCTGGCGCCGTGACGCTCGAGCTGGAGGGCCCCGCGCCCGAAGCGCTCGTCATCGCCGACCGCGCCCGCGGCGACCACCTGCTCGAGCATCAGGCGCAGCGCGAGGACTGGCGGCCCATCGTGCTGATCGGCTCCACCGGGGCGGGCCGGCGCACCTGGGCCCGTGCCCACGCGCTGGCCAACCATCGACCGCTGTTCGTCGTCGAGGTCGGCGCCCTGCCCTGGGAGCTCGAGCCCTTCGAGAGCCAGCTCGCGGCCGTGCTGCGCGACGGCCTGCTGAACGGCGCCGTGCTCCTCCTGCGCTGCGAGTGTTTCGAGGACAAGGCCGACCGCCGGACGGGCATCCTGGGCCGCACCATCCGCGGCATGAAGGTCCCGGTGGTCATCACCGTGAACGAGAGCGGCCTGCCGCTGGTCACCTCGGCCCTGCCGGACGTCCACGTGGTCCACACGGCGGACGTCGCGCTCGAGGACCGTCCGCGCCTTTACGGACGCCTGATGCGCCTGCACGACTTCGCCGTGGACTCGGACCAGCTCGCCGACATCTGCGACCACTACCGACTGCGGCCGGGTGATCTGGACCACGCCTTCGCGGATGTCCGCATCACCGCCGGCGACGACCCCAAGCTGGACACCAAGGCCTTCGACGCCGCGGTGCGCCGCCAGATCCGCACCAACCTGGCGTCCCTGGCTTCGCCCGTGTCGACCTCCCAGCGATGGACGGACCTCGTGCTGCCCGAGGAGCCCAAGCTGCTCATCGAGGAGATCATCCTGCACGCGCGGTTTCGCACGCGGGTGTTCGAGGAGTGGGGCTTCGGCCGCAAGATTGGCAGCCGCGGGCGCGGCCTGGGCTGCCTGTTCAGCGGTCCCCCGGGCACCGGCAAGACGATGACGGCCACCCTGATCGCCCAGGAGCTCGGCCTGGACCTCTACCAGGTCGACCTCTCGCGCATCGTCGACAAGTACGTCGGCGAGACGGAGAAGAACCTGGCGCGGCTGTTCGACGAGGCCTCCCGCGTGCCGGTCGTGCTCCTGTTCGACGAGGCGGACAGCCTCTTCGCCACGCGCACCAAGGTCGAGAGCAGCAACGACCGCTACGCCAACCTCGAGGTGAACTTCCTGCTCCAGCGCATGGAGGTCCACGACGGCATCTCCATCCTGACGACCAACCTGGGCACGGGCATCGACCAGGCCTTCAAGCGGCGTCTGCGTTTCCGGGTGCACTTCGACCTGCCCGAGGCCGACGAGCGCGAGGTCTTGTGGCGCTCGATGGTGCCCCCGGGCCTCGTCGTCTCGGACGACGTGGACTGGGCCGGCCTGGCGAAACGCTGGGAGATCAGCGGCGCGCTCATCCGCAACTCGATGCTGCGGGCGGCCTTCCTGGCCGCGGCCTACGACACGGTGCTCAACAATGAACTCCTGCACCGCGCGACGCGGTCGGAGCTCATCGAGATGGGGCGATTGGGGAGCTGAGGCCCCCAGCGCCGGCTCAGTGCGCGAAGTTGGCGTTCATGTAGGCGATCACGTCCACGATCTGCTCGTCCGTGATGCCGACGACCGGGCCCATCGAGCCCTCGCCGTTCTTGATCACCTCGACCCAGCAGTTGCCCGCGGGCCCCTCGCTGATCTCGTCGTGGAGATCGACGCCGCGGCTGCTGGCTGCGGCGGCGCTGGCGTTGCCCAGGCCGTCCGCGCCGTGGCAGCTGGCGCAGAACGCGGAGTAGATCTCCTCGCCCGCGGCGGCGTCGCCGGCGGCGAAGTCGAGGCCCGTGGCGGCGCACATGTCGCCGTCCTCACCCTCGTCCTCGTCGTCGCCATCGTCCGAGCTGCCGCCGCACGCCATCAGGGCCAGACACACCACACCTGCGATCCAGTGCTTCAACATGACCTTGCATGGTCCTTTCCAACGGGGGTTTCGGGGTCGAGCGGGGTCGAGTCGACCCGCCATCGAGACGAAGTTCAGTGCACCTGCTCGGGGTTCTCTTGGGGCGCCGTCTGCAGCGGCGCGGCCCACTGGGCCTCGAGGGCGTCGATGTCGGCCGCGGCGGAGGCGCGGAGCGCGTTCAGGTCGCCCTCCGCGCGGCCGGTGAGCGCGCTCTCGAGGCGGGCGAGGTCGGCGTCGAGGGCGCCGAGGCGGCCGGCGAGGCCGAGGCGCTCCGCGAGCCGACGCGCACGGCCGAACTCGGTGGCGGCGCGGGCGGAGTCCTCGGAGGCGAGGGCCGCGCGGCCGAGATCCTCGTGCAGGCGGATGAGCGCGAAGCGGTCGCGGGCGCGGCGACGGACCTCGACGGTCTGGTCGAGCGCGGCGAGGGCCTCGGCGGGCTTGTCCTGGTCGAGCAGGGCGCGGCCGACCTCCTGCCAGGCGTCCGCCCACTGGACGGCGGCGCCGCCCTTCTGGAAGGCCTCGGCCATGGCGCGCAGGCGCTTCTCGGCCTCGGCGGCGCCGCCGTGGCGACGCTGCAGGCCGGCGGCGGCCGTCTCGACGATGTGCACGGGCATGCGCACGGCCTGGAAGAGCTGTGCGGCCTCCTGCAGCCACTGGAACGCCTTCTCCAGGTGGCCGCGCTCGGCGGCGACGAACGACCGCGCCATGCGGCTGGCGGCGCGGGCGCGGGGGTCGCCGGCCTTGTCGGCCTCGGCGACGGCCGTGTCCAGCATGCCCTCGGCCTCTTCGGCCTGACCACGCTCGTAGAGCAGGCGGCCCGTGCGCACCAGCGCCAACGCGGCGTGGGCCGGATCACCCTGCTCGGCGAGGCCCGTACGGGCGCCGTCGAGCTGCGTCAGGGCGGCGTCCAGGTCGCCCTCGAGGATGCTGACCTCGGCCCGCAGCAGGCCCAGGCGGGCGGCGCTGCGCTTGTGGCCGGCCTGCGTGAGCAGCTTGTCGGCCAGATCGAGCGCGACGACGGTGGGCTGGGGCAGCGCCAGCGCGAGGCGGATTTCGGCGAGGCGCGCCAGGGCCTCACCGGCCGGGCCGGCGCGACCGAGGCGCTCGGCGGCGGCGGCGGCGGCCTGGAAGGCCTGGTCGGCCATGGGCACCTGACCGGCCTGGGCGGCCATCGCCCCGGCCTCCATGGCGGCGCCGTACAGCCGCGCCAGGGCGAGGCGGTAGGGCTCCTGGGTGTTCAGGACCGGCAGCAGGCGGCGGAAGCCGGCCTCGATGCGGCCGTTGTCCGTCACGCCGAGGACGAGGCCCTCGACGCGGCGGTTGCGGCCCGCCATCACGTCCAGGGCGTAGAGGCGGTCGGCGATCTGCCAGACGTGGGCGGGACCGTAGGCCTCGAGGAGGACGTCCCGCAGGGCGCCGGCGCGGGGGCCCTTGGCCTGGGCCGGGATGCCGGCGCGCAGGGCGGCGGCGAGGCGCATGTCGATGAACGGGAACACCGGGTGCAGGCCGTCGGCCAGGTCGACCCACTTGCGGGCCTCGGCCGACACGGCGTTCTCGCACGTCCCGACCAGCTCGCCCTCGAGCTCGAACTCGTCGTCGAAGAGGAGGTCCTCGACGTCGTCCTCGGTCTTGCCGAAGAGGCGCCCGACGGCGAAGCCGTGGAAGTCGTCCCCCTCGAGCGCCGCGACCGCCAGGACCTCGCGGGCGCGGGGGTGCTTGGGCATCAACGCCTCCGGGGAGAAGGTGCCCGGCTTGGGATCCGCCAGCATGGCGTGGGCGATGCGCAGCCGCTCCGACGGGAAGAACGGCCCCTGTGCCGTGGCCAGCAGGGCCTCGGGCGCGAGCCCCTGGACCTCGTACGCCGCGATCAGGTGGCGGGCCATCTCCGGGTCGAGCTGGGGCAGCGCGACCTGGGTCAGGATGTTGCGCGCGGCGGCGTCGGCGAGCAGATCGGCCAGGGGGCCGTCGTCCTGGGGGTTGTCCGGCGCGGCCAGCACCAGCAGGGCCTGGCGCCCCGCGGCCGGCTCCAGGAACAGCGGCATGCCCAGCAGGATCGCGCGGCTCTGCAGGTGGGCGTCGTCCAGGAGGAGCGAGACGGGCTGCTGGTCGCCGAGGCGCCCGAACAGGCCGACGAGGTCCTCGCCATAGCGGATCTGGGGCAGCACCTTGCGGAGCTCCTCGGGCAGCGGACCGCGCTCCACGTAGGGGCGCAGCACGCCGGCGAGATCATCCTGGGCGGCCGGCAGCACCGGCGGGATGAGGGCCTCGACCCCGTGCGCGCCGAGCAGCGCGCGGCGCACCGCCGAAAGGAACGACGACCGACCGGGGCCCCGCACCGACACGACCTGGAGACCCTGGCCATACAGCGCCGCCACGCGGCTGACGAGGTTGCCGGCGTCCACGAAGGGCCACGCGCGCGAGCGACCGACCCAGGCCCAGGTTTCGGCGCGACCGGAGCCACCGAACGGCGGCTTGTCGCCGCTGCGGGCCAGGTGGTCGACCAGGGCCAGCCAGGCCTGCCGCATCACGCGCTCGGCCAGCGGGGTGTCCGGGGTCGCGGCGACGAGGGCGTCCTCGAGGCGCTGCGGGTCGGAGCCATCGAGGGCGGCGACGCCGGCGGCCTGCACGGCCCGGCGGAAGTCGCGGATCGCCGCGGACTGGACGCGCGGGTGGGTGCGCTGGGTGACGATGGCCTCGGCCGCGGCGATCGCGGGCAGGAGACGCTCCGGATCACGCTTGTCGGCGACGGCGAGGTGCGAGGCGAGCAGTTCGGGGGTGATGTCGGACACGGCGCGATCCTCTGTGCGATGTGTAGGGCCCGAGGGGGCCGAAAAGGGCGCAGTCGGTTACCACGGGGCTCGGCCGAGGGGCAAGTGGTGTAGAGTGCGCCCGTGCGCCGCGGCCCGAATCGATCCCCCGCCCTTCGACTGCTGCCCGCGGTCGGCGCGCTCCTGGCCGCCGGCTGCGGGTCCGACGCGCCGGTGCCCTCGCCTGCGCTGGGCACGGCCGCGAACGCGGTCTCCGTCGACCAGACCGCCCACGACACCTGCGGCACGCCGGACGAGCTGGTGACCGGGCTGTCGCGTCAGCTCGTGGACGCGATCAACTGTCTGCGACCCGGCACGCTGGTGGACATCCCGCTGGACGCCGTGCTTCGCATGCTCGAGGCCGGGCGGCCCAATCTGATCGATGGCCGCGCCCTGGCCGACCTGCGCGCGGCGGCCGCGGACGGCGACCGGCAGATGGTCGTGCGCTGGGCCTACCGCGACGTCGGCCTGCAGCAGCTGTTCTGGCTGCAGGATGCCTACCAGGGGTGCGCCGTGGCGGCCCGGCCGGGGAGCTCCAATCATCAGAACGGCCTCGCCGTCGACCTGAACGACTGGCAGTACTGGGAGCCGATCATGCGGCGCCACGGTTGGGAGAACAACCTGGCCAACGACCGCGTGCACTTCGACTATCAGCGCGTCGAGGACATCGGCCTGGGCAGCTTCTCGCTGTATGCGTTCCAGGAGCTCTGGAATCTGAACCACCCCGAAGCGCCCCTCCCCACCGGCGGTGCGTTGGACGCGGAGACGGACGCGGCCCTGGCCGGCGCCCCCATCGAGGGCCTCCCCCGGGACTTGTGCCGCAACGGGGTGCCGCCGGCGGCCGGGACGGTCGAGCAGGCCGCGTGGCGCGCCTGCGACGCCCCGGCCGGCCTCGCCCGCGGCCTGTCGGCGCAGGTCGTGCGGACGATGAACTGCCTCGAGCCGGGAGCGCTCGTGTCGCTCGACGCGTGCCCGGGCTGTGTGGCCTTCGACGTGCCCGCGGCGTTGCACTGGGCCGCCCCCGAGGTCGAGGCCGCGCTGCGGGCGGCCGCCCGGGCGTTCGGTCGCGCGATTCCGCTCCATTGGGCCTTCCGCGACGTCGCCGTGGATCACTTCCTGGCGCTGGCGGCCGAGCACCTCGCCTGTCCGGCCGCGCTGGGGGCCGCCCACGGCGCGCTCGGCACCGGCCTGGGCATCGAGACCCGGGACGCCGCGCCGGAGAACGCGCTGTCCGCTGCGGGGTTCGACGCCGTGCCCGCCGAGGGCGAGCACGTGTACCGCGTGCCCGGCGAGGATCGCACTTCGCTGAGCGTGCTGGCCTTTCAGCGCCTCTGGAACCTGAATGAGGCCGACCCGCCGCTGGAAGAAGACGGCCGGATCGGCCCCGCAACGCGCGGCGCCATCGCGCGGTCGCCCGTCGCCGGGTTCGCCGAGGAGCCCTGCGCGCCCATCGAGCCGCCGCCGGTGTCCGACGCCGGGGCCGGGGCCGGGGGGGCGCTGCCCCCGGTCGACGCGGCCATCGGCGGCGCCAGCGGCTCCGGTGGCGTCGGCGGTGACCCGGGCGATCTCGGTCCGGCCCCGAGCGACGCGAGCCGCCGCGACGCCGGGCCAACGCCGACGGACGCCGACACACCCGACGACGCGGCGCCGGACGATGCCACCCCCGGACCCGGACCCGGACCCGACGGAGGTGGAAACACCCCGAGGACGCCGCGAGACGCGGGCCCCGCAGAGACCCAGGACGCTGCCCTGCGGCCGGCCGACGCGCGCCTGCCGGAAGCCCCCCTCGCGGGCTGGACGGGCACGCCGGGCGGCGGCGGTTGCCGCGCGGTGCCCACGAGCGCGGCCGCGGCCTGGTTCGGCGTTCTCTGGCTGCTCAGGCGGCGGCGGCGCTGAGGGGTGCCGCCGCGTCCGCGCGGCTCAGGGCATCTGGCAGATGCGCTCGCCCTGGCAGGCCGCCTGCTGGCAAGGCCCGCAGACGCGGCCGGTCAGGCAGTCGATGTCCCCCGCGCACACCGCGGGCTCGAGGCATGTCAGCAGATCGAGGTCGCAGGTCTGGGTGCCGCGGCAGCCGCGGTCGTTGCGACAGCCGGCGATACAGCTCGCCGCCTCGCAGATCTCGCCCGCGCGGCAGGCGCCGTCGTTGGCGCAGGGCGGGCGTGCCACGCAGTGGTAGGCGGTGCAGTCCTGAGTGAGCGCGCAGTCGCCGTTCTGCAGGCACTCGGGCACGGTGCAGCGCCCGTCCGGCTCGCAGACGAGGCCGTCCGGGCAGTCGGCGTTCGCGGAACACGCGTTGCGGCAAGCGCCCGTCACGCAGATGCGGCCGACGAAACAATCGTCGTTCGTCGCGCAGACGGGCGGCTCGGCGCATCCGCCGTTCAGGCAGACGAGGCCACCGCCGCAGTCCGCGTCCCGGACGCAGGCGGGGTTGGCGATCTCGCACCGATGCAGTCGACAGGCCTCGGTGGGCAGGCAGTCGGCATCGGCCGCGCAGCCCGCCTGGCACATCCCGCCTTCGCAGATGCGGGCGCCGCTGCACTGGTCGTCGTTGGCGCACGGGCTCGGTTCGCCGCAGGTGGCGTTCACGCACGGCACGTCCGGCGGGCAGTCGGCGTTGACGTCGCAGGCGGAGCCGACGAAGCGGCAGTGGCCGTCTGCGCCGCATCCGCCGCCGCCGCCGCAGTCGGCGTCGAGGCTGCACGGGTCCCGACAGATGGCCCCTTCGCAGACCCGGTCCCCCAGGCAGTCGACGTCCGCGGCGCAGCCGTTCTCCTGGCACTGCCCGAAGAAGCAGATCTGCAGGCCCGGGCAGTCGATGTCGCCTTGGCACTCGGGCGCCGCGGCGCACGTGCCGAAGCTGCACACCTGTCCAGGACCGCAATCGGCGTCGAACACGCAGACCCCCGGCGCCGGCGCGCAGAAGCCCTGCGTGCAGACCTCGCCGAAGCCGCAGTCGAGATCGGCCATGCACGCGCGGCGACCGTCGGGCACGCACTGACCGTTGTCGCAGAGCTCTCCGGCGCCGCAGTCGCGCACGTTCTGGCAGCCCGCGGCCCCGCACCGACCGGCCGCGCAGGCGGCGCCCGCGCCGCAATCGGCGTCGACGGCACAGGCCGGGTCGGCGCAGAAACCGGCTTCGCAGATGCGCGCACCGAGGCAGTCGACGTCCGCCTGGCAGAAGCCGGGCTCCTGGCAGCGGCCGCCCGAACACGTCTGGTTCCCCTCGCAGTCGGCGTCGACCGAACAATCGGGGGCGGGCGAGCAGCGGCCGCCGGCGCAGATCTCGTCCACGCCACACGCCGCGTCGTCCCGGCAGGGGTCGGCGCAGGCCATCGAGATGCAGAGCCGGTCGCCGAGGCAGTCGTCGTCGTTGCCGCACTCGGCCGGCTCGGCGCAGGTGCCGGTGTCCAGGTTGCAGGTCTGCGCGCCCGGGCAGTCGGCGTCCGCCGCGCAGCCCTCGGAGTCGATGCAAAGGCCCGCCACGCAGATGTCGCCGCGGTTGCACTCGACGTCTGCCATGCACGGGTTGACACAAAGACCCTGGTCGCAGAGCCGGTCGCCGATGCAGTCGTCGTTCGAGCCGCAGATCACGGGCTCATGGCAGATGCCGTCGCCGCCGCAATACTGGGCGCCATCGCAGTCGTCGTCCGTGCTGCAGTCCCCCATCGGCGGGATGACCGTGCAGTGTCCGCCGACACACTCGGTCCCCGGGCCGCAGCTGTCCGCGGTGCAGGCCGAAGCGCACAGCGAACTGTCGCAGACGCGGCCTTCGAGGCAGTCGTCGTCGGCGTCACAGAAGCCGCTCTCGTCGCAGTAGCCGTTCTCGCAGACGAGGCCCCCGGGGCAGTCGTCGTTCGTGGTGCAGTCGGCCATGGTCGCGACGCACGAGCCCTCGCTGCAGACCATCGGGGCGATGCAGTCGATGTCGTCGGTGCATCCGCTCGGACCCGCGGCTTCGCAGGCGCCATCGATGCAGTCGAAGCCCGCCTCGCAGGTATCCGTGCAACCGGGACGGCAAAGCCCGCTCCGGCAGACGTCACCGCCGAAGCAGTCGAGATCGGCGCTGCAGGCCGGGGGCGCGGTGCAAACGCGGGTGACCGGATCGCAGGCCTGCGTCCCCGGACACTCGTCGTCCGTGGTGCAACCGCGGGCCGCGTCCGGCACGCAGAGGCCGCCCTTGCAAGCGAAGTCGGCCCCGCACTCCTCGGTCGTCATGCAGGCGCGCGCCACGCAGCGGAAGGTCGCGTCGCAGCGGAGGTAACCCTGGCACGTGTCGTTCGCCGGGTCGCAGCCCTGGGCGCAGGTGCCGTTCAGGCAGATCCGGCCCTGGTCGGAGTAGCAGGCGTTGTCCGCGCCGCAGGGGCTGGCCTCCTCGCAGAAGCCGTCCTGGCAGACCTGGGCGCCCGGGCACGGCGCGGCGTCGCTGCAGCCGGGGCGATCCTCGCAGGTCCCCGCGTTGCAGAACTTGCCCGTGCCGCACTGATCGTCCGTCTGGCAACCGGAGGCCCCGGCGCAGCGCCCGTCCGTGCAGACGCCCCCGGGTCCGCAGTCGCCGTCGCTCGCGCACGGGTCGGTGCACCGACCGTCGACGCAGTTGCGGTCACCGAGGCAGTCGTCGTCCGAGCCGCACACCTGCGGCTCCTCGCAGCGCGCGGCCGGGCCACAGATCTGCGTTCCGGAACAGTCGTCGGCCGTGCGGCAGCCGTCGTCCCCTTTGACCACGCACTGGCCGGCGCGGCAGACCTCGCCACCTTCGCAGTTCTCGTGGCCGGTGCAGCTCGAGAGCCCGGCGTCCGCCTCGCCCCCGCCACCGCTCGACCCGCCTTCCGAAGACGAACCACCGCCGTCACCACCGCACGCCGCGAGCGCAAGCGCCGCCCCCAGAACGAACCGCCTCATTCTTCCTCCTCAACGCTGCTCGGTGAACCGGAAACCCCGAATGAAGCCGGCCTCGGCCACTCGCGTTGACGGGCCCGCCGAAGCGGGGCCGGGCGAGGTGCAGGCGGTCGACCTCATCGCCTCATGAATAGCTGAAATCGCTCGAAAATGGTTTATGAACTGAACGATTTTGTTAGTCTGAACTGTAATCTTTCATGGGGGGAGAACCATGAGGTGGAAACTCGTCGCAGGGCTCTGCGGAGCGCTTTCGATCGTCGCGACCACGTCGCCGGGTACTGCCCAGGCACAGGTGGTCCCGTCTCTGGTGCACCAGGAGGGCGTCCTGATCGACAACGCGGGCAATCCGCTCGTCGGCCCGGTCAGCCTCCGGTTCCAACTCTTCGCCGCGGGCGCCGGCGGAGCGGCGCTGTGGACTGAGACCTACAACGCCGTCGTCCTCGTCGAGGGCTACTACAGCCAGATCCTCGGCTCGCAGACGGCCATCACGCCGGCCATCGTCCAGCAAGCGCGGTATCTTCAGATCAGCGTGAACGGGACCGACCTCACGCCGCGGACGCAGTTCGTCTCCGTCCCCTTCGCGCTGATGGCGGCGTCCGTCTACGGCGGGCCGGTGGTCGCGCAGAACGTGTCGATCCTGGTCAACAACGTGCCGACGGCGGTCATCGACGCCAACGGCCGGTGGGTCGGCAACCCCACGGGGCTCGTGGGGCCGCAGGGCCCGGCGGGTCCTCAGGGCGCCGCGGGTCCGCAGGGCATCCAGGGTCCGCAGGGGCCCGTGGGCCCGGTCGGGCCCGTCGGTCCGCAGGGCCTCCAGGGCGTCGCGGGTCCGGTGGGTCCCCAGGGTGTGGCCGGCGTCGCCGGCGCGGCGGGCCAGAACGGGTCGCCGGACACCCCGGCGCAGGTCCTCGCCAAACTCGTGCAGGTGGACGGCGGCGGCTCGACGCTCGACGCCGATCTGGTCGACGGCCTGAGCTCGGCGGCCTTCCTGCGCAAGGACCGCCTCGTCACCGATCTGGAGGAGATGACCTCCCGCCTCGGTGTGCGCGCGCCGTTCGTCAACGTCGGCACCACGGGCTACAACACCGGCGTCCGGTTCCTGGACACGGCGACGGCCAACGCCGGCCTGCGGTATCAGGCCAACCTCCGTACGCTGTTCCTCGAATCCGCCAACGCGGCCAACACGCCGGACACCTGGTACGACAACAACGGCGCGGACCTGGAGATTCGCAACGGTGCGCTGCGCGTGAATGGCAGCGCCGCCGTGCGGGACCAACTGCGGGTCACCACCGGCAGCGCGACGTTGGACGCGGGCAACATGCTCGTCACCGCGGGTTTCATCCAGCCCAGCCCCGGCCCTGGCCCGAACAAAGGCATCCAGTGGGCCAACGGCGCGCTCGGCGTGGCCGGTGACCAGGCGGCCCTGCGCTACTACCAGTGGGGCGCCGCCGGGCAGACGGCCCTCGACCTCAACGTCGGGGGTGATGGCAATGACCGGATCTACCTGACCGCCACCGGCGGCGTCGATGGTCGAGGCAGCGGCGACCTTCGGGTGGCTCGCAACGGCACGTTCGCGGGCGAGATTCAGCCCAACATCGGCGCCACGGGTGTCCACTGGCCCACCTCGCTCGTGCCCACGGGCGACGGCGAAGACGCCTGGATGCGCTGGATCTCCCAGAACGGCGCCGACACGATGCTGCAGATCGGCGTCAACAACGACTCCAACGACGAGATCGAGCTGTACGCCGGCGGTCGCGTCCGCCTGAACGGGCCGAGCACCTTCCCGCTCGGCATCGACTTCCCCATCGATCGGTGGGGCGGCAACGGCGGCGATGAGGCCTTCATCCGCTACTACCAGGAGGCCGGTGAGAACACGCGCCTCGAGATCCGAAACAGCAACGACGCCGACGACGACATCCTCTTGAACGCCGCCGGCGGCGTGACGGTCGGTGGCAGCGGCTCCCTGACGGTCACGAACCTGGTGGTGAGCGGCTCCTGCGTCGGCTGCGTTCCGGCGCAGGGCGGCGGTTACCGGCCGGTCTTTGCCTCCGCCGGGACGGGCGACAACGGCATCGTGTGGCCGAACGACGCCTTCGGCGGTATCGGCGACGACGCCTGGGTGCGGTACTTCTCCCGCGGCGGCGAGAGCGCGATGCTGCAGATCGGCGTCGGGAACGACGCCGACGACGAGGTCGAGATCGTCACCGGCCGTTATCTGCGCCTGGTGAGCTCGACGGGCGTCGGCACGCCCCTCGGCATCCAGTTCCAGGAGAACCGGGCGGGCGGCGGTGGCGACGAGGCCTTCATCCGCTACTTCCAGAAGGGCGGCGACGCCCAGCGGCTGCAGATCGGCGTCATGAACGACGGCGACGACGATCTGGAGTTCTACACGCCGGGCTACATCAGCATCGCCGGCCCCGGCGCCAACCCCCTCGGGTTTCAGTTCCAGCGCGACAAGTTCGGCGGCAGCGGTGACGAGGCCTACATCCGCTACTACAGCGAGGGTGGCGAGAACACCCGCCTCGAGATCGGCGTCCAGAACGACGGCGACGACGACATCTACCTGAACGCCCCGGGCGGCGTGACGGTCAGCGGCTTCCTCCGTGGCGCCTCGAACGGCCAGATCAACGGCAACTTCACGACCGGCGGCAACCTGCAGGTCAACAACAGCGCGACGGTCAATCTGGACCTCCTGGTGCGCCGCAACGCCCAGATCGTCGGTTCGACGACCATCAACGGCAATCTGCAGGTCGATGGCACGCTGAACCTGAACGGCAACATCTCGGCGAACATCGTCACCGGCCGCTCCCAGGTCATCAGCAACGGCACCATCACCGCGGGCGGCAACATCACGACCGCCGGCACGCTGTTCACGGGGAACGGGAGCCTGGCCATCGGCCCGGACTACATCCAGTTCCCGGCCACGTGCTGCGCCTGGCCGCACACGCACAAGCTCCGCCTCTACGGCACGGAGTACTCCCTCGGCATCGAGGGCAACACGCTCCGCTACAACAGCTACAACATTCACCGCTTCTACTACGGTGCGAACCCCCAGGCGCAGGCCGTCGCGTTCGAGTTGAACAACGCGACCGCCACCTTCAACGGCGACGTCTACCACCGCGCCACGAACTACTTCGGCAACAACGGCCGCACGTACATTCAGGGCAACATCGGCCGGAACTACTTCACCGACACCGAGGGCAACAACCGCGTCCGCGTGGGCACGGCCTGGGGCATCTCGGGTGTGTACGGCGAGGACAACACCCTCGTCATCGGCTCGGCGACGGGCTGGACCTACGTCGGTCCCGACGGCGCCGGCCAGCACCTGCGGGTGAACGGCGATCTGTACATGCGCGGCAACCGCACCATCGACTCGAACGGCACGTGGGTCGGGCCGAACATCCCCGCGGGCAAGGCGAACATCGTCGGCGGCTCCTGCGCGGCGGGTCAGTTCGTCAGCGCCGTGTCGTCCAACGGGACGCTGACCTGTGGCGCGCCCGCGGGCGGCGGCGGCGCCTGCGGTGCCATCGCGGACAAGCGGGCCGGCGCCATGGCGGCCTGCCGGGCTCAGTTCCCCAACTGCCAGGACTCCGGCTGGGCCGGTGTCGTGGGCTGGCGCACGTCCATGGGCGCCAACTGCGACCCCGTCGGCAATTGGGCGATGTTCTGCTACGCCAGCGCCTACGACAACTGGAACTGCGCCCAGTGCACGCTCGGCCAGATCCAGCGTTCCCACACTCCCTGCGCCTGCGGCAACAACACCCCCGAGATCGGGCGCTGGTGTAACTGAGCCTTACGGCGACGGCTTGGGGGCGAACTGCTCGGCCAGCCGGGACAGCTCCACCGATTGTTCCTCGGGTGTCAGCGCCCGCAGCCTCGGCGCCGCTTCCTCGAGGCGCTTCCGATAGGCCGCGTAAACGGGGTCGGCCCGCTTGGCCGCGGTTCCCTCGGCGGCGAGCACCGCGTCGAGGGGTGACGACGCCGGGGCGCTCGGGACCGGCGCGGCCACCGGCGGTGGTGTCTGCTGGGCCCCGCCGCCGAGCGCAGGCAGCGCGCCGGGCCTGGGGTTCACCGCCAGACCGGGCGTGGAGGTCGGGGCGATGTTGGGGGAGACGGCCGGCGCCGGCGCGCCGGGGCCGAAGAACACGATGACGCCGCCCGCGACGCCGCCGCAGATGGCCGCGCCGAACCCGACCAGGATGAGCTTCTCGCGGAGGCTCATGGCGCCTTGGGCTTCTTGCCGGCGGCCGAGCGGCCGGCCTGCGGCGAACCGCCGCTCTCCATGAGCTCCTTGCACTTGGCACCCACGGCCGCCCAGGCCTCATTGCCCTCGGCGAGCTCGATGCAGCGCTGCCACGACTGCTTCGCGGCCTCCCCCTGCTTGGCGGTGCTCGCGGCGATGCCGACGATGAGATGGGGCTCGGGTTCGTTCGGCGCGAGGTCGCGGATCTGCGCGAAGACCGTGCCGGCGGCTTCGACGGCGCCCAACTGCAGGTAGACCCGGCCGATCTTCCGGAAAGCCTCGAGGTCCCGGCTCTTCTCCCAAGCGATGCGGTAGCTGCCGATCGCCGCTTCGATCTGCCGGTTCTTGATGTAGGCATCGCCGAGGAGCGCATGGGCCTGGACCAGGGACGCGTCGAGCGCGAGGGCGCGTTCGAGCGACTTCTGGGCTTCGGGCCACTTCTCCTGGGCGGCGAGGACACGGCCGAAGGCCAGCGCGGCCTGGCCGCTCTTGGGCAGCTCGCGGGCCGCGGTCTCCAGCCAGGGGAGCGCGTCGTCGTACTCTTTTTGGGCGAGCCTGACCTGGCCCAGGGCGAACTTGGCCTGCGTCAGCGTGTTGTCCAGGCCGACCGCCTGCGTGAGCGTGGCCGCCGCGCTCTCGAGCTCGCCGGACTTGAACTGGAGGTCACCCTGGTACATGAGCGCGCGGCCGCTCTTCGGGTAGGCCTGGACGACCTGCTCGAAGAGGCGCCGCGCGACGTCCGGGTGGCCCCGGAGCATATGGACCCGGCCGAGCGCGAGGGCGATCTCCTCGTCCTTCTGCGCATTGGCGACGGCGTCCTCGAGGATGAGCTGCGTTCGCAGGACCGTGCGCGGCTCGAGGGTCTCCGGCGCGTTGAGCACGCGACGGGCCGTGTGGAGCGCGAGGGCGTGCCGATAGTTCGGCTGGTGGGGCGCGGCGTTGAGGGCCTCGGTCGAGGCGCGGACCGCCAGATCGAAGTCGGCGCTGCCGGCCGCCGTCTCGGCGAGACGGGCGAATTCGGCGCCACGCTCACCCGCGAGGCGGTGGTCGTGGAGCTTGCGGAATTCGTTGATCGCCAGGGGAATGCCGGCCACGACGACGACGCTGGCGGCGACGAACTGGGTCACTTGACGGAGCTTCTGCACTCCGTCGTTATATGCGGCGGCGCCGAGGGGCGCAACATCGGCGCAGGTCGCCGGGACCCGGTTCGACGAGGCGTGATGCAAGGCGAGGCACCCGTGAAGCGCCCCGAGTGGACCCGTGTCGCCGTCGACACCGGCGGCACGTTCACGGACCTGATCGCGCTCTCGGCGGACGGCCGTCGGGCGCGCGTGAAGGTCCCGTCCACGCCGGACGATCCGTCGCGCGCCATCCTGGGGGGGCTCGCCGCCCTGGGGCTGCGGCGGGTGGCGGTGTTGCACCACGGCACCACGGTCGCCACGAACGCCCTGCTGGAGCGGCGGGGCGCACGCGTCGCGCTCGTGACCACCGCGGGCTTCGAGGACCTGCTGGCCTTGGGGCGGCAGGCGCGACCCGAACTGTACGCGTTGCACCCGGTGCTGCCGGTGCCCCTCGTCGCCCGCCAGGACGTCCTCGGGTATCCGGGGCGGCTCGGGCCCGACGGCGAGGTGGTCGCGACGGCGGCGCCCGCGGATTGGCTCGCGAGCGTCGCGGACGTCCTCCGCGGCGTGGACGCCGTGGCCGTCTGCACACTCCACGGCTACGCCCACCCGTCCGAGGAGGCGGCCCTGGCGGCGGCCCTGGCGGCCGCGCATCCCGACCTCTTCGTGTCGGTCTCACATCGCCTGGCGCCGGTGATGCGCGAGTTCGAGCGCGCGTCGACCACGGTCGTCAACGCCTACGTGGCGCCCGTCATGGCGCGCTACCTGGGGCGCCTGGCCGCGTCGCTGTCGGCGACGCGCATCGCCATCATGGGCTCGGCGGGCGGGCTGCTCCCCGTCGAGGCCGCGAGACGCCGGCCGGTGGACACGGTGCTGTCCGGTCCGGCCGGCGGCACGCGCGGCGCGTGGGCGGTCGCCCAGCGCTTGGGCATCCGCGAGCTGCTCGCGGTCGACATGGGCGGCACCTCGACGGACGTGAGCGTGGTGTCCGGTGAGCTGTTGCCCGACGACGAGGGCCAGCTGGGCGAGCACCCCCTGCGGGTGCCGCTGCTGCCCATCGAGACGGTCGGCGCGGGCGGCGGTTCGGTGGCCTGGGTGGACGCCGGCGGCGCGCTGCGCGTGGGGCCCCACTCGGCGGGTGCAGACCCCGGGCCGGCCTGTTACGGGCGCGGCGGGGACCGGCCGACCGTGACGGACGCACACGTGGTCCTCGGCCACCTGACGTCGCTCCTGGGCGGTGCGATGGGGCTGGACTGCGCGGCCGCGCACCGGGCCGTCGAGACGCTCTGCGGGCCGCTGGGCCTGGGTGTGATCGCCGTGGCCGAGGCGATCGTGGCGACCGTCGAGGCGAACATGGCCCGGGCCTGCCGGCGCGTCTCGACCGGTCGGGGCATCGACCCGCGCGGGCTGACGCTGATGGCGTTCGGCGGCGCGACGGGGCTGCACGCTTGCCGGTTGGCCGACGAGCTCGGCTGTCCGGCCGTCGTCTTCCCGCGGGAGCCGGGGCTGCTCTCGGCCGAGGGCATGCTCGCTGCGCCTTGGGCCGCCGAGGCGAGCCGCCCGCTGAATCGAGCCGAGGCCGACTGGTCCTCCTCGGTTCTGGGTGAGGTCTCGACCGCGCTGGGGGCGGCGGTGCGCGCCGAGCTCGCCCAGGCCACGTCGGCGGACGCGACCGTCACGTTTCGGGCCGAGGTGCGGTTTCGCGGGCAGACGCATGGTCTCCCCGTGCCCTTCGACCCCGAGGATTTGCGACCCGAGTCGCTGCGTCGAGCGTTCGAGGCGGCCCACCAGGCGCGGTTCGGACACAGCTTCGGACCCGAGCGCCCGGCCGAGCTGCTCTCGCTCCGGTGCCTCGGCCGCGCGTCGAGCGGGCTCACCCTCGACGAACCGGCGGACGGCCCCTTCGATGCGACGCCGGTGGTCGGGCCCGCGCTCCACTCGGCCTACAGCGCCACCCTGCTCGTCCCGGCCGGGTGGCGCGCCGAGCCGTTGCCCTCGGGCGATCTCCGCTGCGTCCGGCAGGACGCCGCCCCGCCGGCCCCGACACAGGGGCTGGAGATCCACCGGCAGCGCCTCGCCGCCATCGCCGAGGAGATGGGCAACGTGCTCATGCGCGCCGCGTTCTCGGCGAACATCAAGGAACGCCGGGACTTCTCCTGCGCGCTCTTCGACGCGGACGGCGAGATGCTGGAGCACGCCGCGCACATTCCCGTACATCTCGGGTCGACGCCGATGAGCGTGGCCGCGGCCCGCGCGGCGATCCGGTTCGAGCCGGGCCTGTCCGTGCTGTTGAACGACCCCTTTGCCGGCGGCACGCACCTGCCGGACGTCACCTTGGTGACGCCGGTCTTCCTGCCGGGGGGCGCGCGGCCGATGTTCTTCGTGGCCAACCGGGCGCACCACGCGGACGTGGGGGGCGTGAGCGCGGGCAGCCTGCCGGCGCCCCGGGGCGCGGACGGGGTCGTGCGGGCGCTCACCATCGACGACGAGGGCATCCGGCTGCCACCGGTCGTGCTGGACGCCGCGGTGGAGGCGCGGTTCGCCGCGGCCTCGCGGGTGCCGGACGACCGCCACGGCGATCTGCAGGCTCAGCGCGCGGCCAACGAGGTGGGCGTGCAAGCGCTGCTCGCGCTGGTTTCGCGCGGGGGCGAGGACGCCGTGACGACCTGGAACGCCGCCCTGCTCGACTATGCCGAGCGGCGCATGCGGCGGGTGCTCGCCGACCTGCCGTCCGGCGAGGCGAGCTTCACCGACTGGCTGGACGACGACGGCCACGGCGAGGCACCGATTCCCCTGCCCGTCACCGTGCGCCTGAACGGCGACACGGCCGAGTTCGACTTCACCGCGGCGCCGGCGCAGGTCGCCGGGCCGATGAACGCGGTCCGCGCGATCGCCGTTTCGGCCGTGTTCTATGTGCTGAAGTGCCTCGCCGGGGACGAGATCCCGGCCAACGCGGGGCTCCTGCGGCCCGTCTCCATTCGCACGCGGGCCGGCTCCATCGTGGACGCGTTGCCGCCGGCGGCGGTCTCGGCGGGCAACGTGGAGACCTCTCAGCGGTTGGTGGACGCCCTCTTCGGCGCGCTGGCCTTGCTGGCCCCCGGTCGCATCCCCGCAGCGAGCGGCGGGTCGATGAACAACGTCCTCTTCGGCGGGCGGTTGCCGGGGCCGGACGGGGCGAACTTCGTGCACTACGAGACGCTGGGGGGTGGCGCCGGGGCCTCGGCCGCGGGGCCCGGTGCGAGCGGCCGCCACACGCACATGACCAACACGCTCAACACGCCGGTGGAGGCCCTGGAGCGCCTCTTTCCGGTCCGCATCGAGACGTATGCCCTGCGCCCGGGGGCGACGCCACCGCCCGGTGAACACGCGGGCGGCGCGGGCATCGTGCGGGCCTACCGGTTCCTGGTGGACGCCGAGGTCACCGTGCTCGCCGAGCGGCGGCGTCTCGCCCCGTGGGGCGTCGGGGGCGCGTCGACCGGCGCGCTGGGACGCCACCGCCTGCGCCGCGTGGACGGTACGGAGGTCGAGCTGCCCGGCAAGGTCACGCTGAGGGTCGCCGCCGGTGAGACGCTCGTCGTCGAGACCCCGGGCGGCGGGGGTCACCCCGCTCAGAACTCGCGGCAGTCGGCGGGGATGTCGGCGTCGCCGAAGGAGTACTGACGCGCCTGCTTGATGAGCAGTTCGTGGGCGTCACCGAGCAGCTTGAACTCGATGTCCATGGCGAACCACCGATTCTCGCCGGCCGGGTCGAGGAGCGGCTGGAAGTGTTCGTGGATGGCCGCGAGGCGACAGCTCAGGGCGTCGAGCTCGGCGTTGGTCAGAACGGGCGCGCCGCGGGTCAGGCTGCTGCGACCGAGGTACTCGACCCACGGCCGGGCGCCGCGATGGTAGACGAGCTGCTCCGAGCTCACGCCCGGCACGGGGTTGGTGACGCTGGCCTCGCCGATCTGGGCGTTGACGTAGTGGTCGCCGTACAGCGGCTCCAGGATGTTGCGGCTGATGGCCACGCCGTTGGCCCGCTCCGTCGGGTACGCCGGGTGGATCAGGACGGCCATGGCGACGGAGGTCGGCTCGACGTTGCGGAACGCGCGCTCGTCGTAGCCGCGCGCGTTCCACAGGCTCGCCCACACGGTCCGGAGCGCATCGGCGACGGCGAGGTCGGGGTCCGCCGTTGAACCACTGGTCGAAGTATAGAGCCCTGCACCGTTGAAACCTGGGAGGTCTTCGGTGTTGCTGCTACTGCGAAAACGGGCGTTGTTCTCCCCGAAGTGGGTCGTGACCCAAGCCTCGACCTCGGCCAGGAGCGCCGGGTCGACGGGGTGGCGCATGATCGCCGAGCGGACCTCCGCCAGCGCCGCTGCGCGCACGCTCGGGTCCGTCTGGAAGGCGGGGTCGGCCCGGTACTGCGCGAGCAGGTCCGCGGCGCCGCTGGCCTGGAAGTGCTCCATCGAGTGAACGACGGGCACGGCGGCGGCGTCCGGCGGGACGTTCAGGGCGCCGAGGCAGGCGGGGCGGTCGGAGTCCACGCGATAGAGCTCGGCGAACTGCGCCGCCTTGCCGCCGAGCGCGGGCAGGTCCGAGACGCCGCGCCCTTGCAGCGGCACCAGGCCGCGCACGGTCAGGTCCGCGCGGGGCCGGAGCGGATCCCCCGTCGGGTGGCGCGACGCCCAGAACGCCAGCGCCTCGTCCGGCTCGGCCGGCACGATGTCGAAGCCGCCGGCGGAGACCGTCAGGCGGACGAGGGCGCCGAGGTGGGGGGCGACGCGGGGATCCTCGCGCGCGGCGCGCAGGGCCATATTGGGCGTGCCGCGGTTGCGGCTGAGGAGGTTCACGTGCGCCAGGGGCGTCTGGAACGCCTCGGTGATCAGGCCCCCCACCAGCGGGATGTCGTTGGGCACCTGGTCGGTCACCACGATGACCTGCTCGCCGAGGGGCGTCGCGTCCAGCGCGGCCGCGGGCACGTAGGTCAGCACGCCGTAGCCGACGGCCTCGGTGAGCGGTTGGTAGGTCACGCCCCGAAACGGCGCGTTCAGGCCGACGATGGGCAGACGGCCTTCCAGCGCGCGCACCCGCTCGAACTGCCGGGCCTCGGTCGGGCGCAGGGAGAAGCGCTCCGGATCTTCGACGTGGGCGAGCACGGCCAGGAACGCGAGGCGCATCTGCTCCGAGGAGATCTCGTCACCCGGGGTGAACTCGACCGTGTAGAGGCCGGCGCTGGCGTGGTGCACCAGGGTGCCCATCAGGAACCGCCGCCCCTCGACCTGGAAGTAGTTCTGCTCGCTGAAGCGGTACCAGCCCTCGTAAAAGACCTGGTTCTCGCCGGGCAGGCAGCGGTCGAGGTGGGGCTGGTGCTCGATGCGCTCGCGGATGAAGGTGTAGTGCAGGTCCCAGTGCTCGGTGTCCAGGAAGTAGACCGTGCCCCCGGCCTCCAGGTCGATCAGGAACTTGACCTGCTCCACGCCGACGGACGTGCCGCCCTGCGCCAGCCGTGGGAAGTCGCCGGGTGTGCGTAGATGTCGCACATGCTCGGCGATGGGCCGCTCCGGCAGCGGGTCGCAGGCCACGTTCTCGGCGCCGGGCGTGCTCGCGGCGCACAGACGGTGACGGCCCGTGGCGTCCGGCTGGCGGGTGAGCGCGGCGCCGACCGGGATCTCCATGAAGTCCAGGCGCTCGCGGGGACGGGCATCGGGGTCGAAGAGCGTCACGACCCCCTCGAACGCCGGGGCGGCCTCCAGGCGCTGCCGCTGGTCGGCCGTGAGCTCGAGCACGAGGCGCGCGCCCGGGGCCAGGGTCGCGCCCGGGTCGCCGAGGGGCATGAGCGCGGCGTCCGCGGTCGTCGGCCAGGGTGTGCCCGGGGGGTGACCGGCGACGCCGAGCTGCCAGCCGTCCAGGGGCGCGTCGGTCTCGCCGGCGTTGAGAATCTCGACGAACGGGACACCGGCGGCGGGTCGCAGGGCGGCCTCGGTCACGATGAGCGGCCGGGGCGGCTGCGGCCAGGGCGAGGGCCAGGTGTAGGGCTCGAAGACCTGCTCCTCGGGCAGCTCCGGCGGCGGCGGCGGACCGCACGTGGCGCCGTTGTCGCGGGCCGGCGTCGGCCACTCGCAGGTGACGAAGTCGCCGCGCGCGTCGGGCGTGCGGGCGAAGCTGTGGTTCTCCGGCAGCGCGGGGAACTCGATCCGGTCGATCTCGTCGCCGGCCGGGTTCCAGAGCACGACGACCTCGCCCTCCCCCGAGAGCTTGAAGTCCACGTGTGCCGGGCCCTCCTCGGGGTGGCTGTCCGCGAAGAGGATCACCGTGCCGCCGGGGGGCACGATCAGCGAGGGGTCCGCCGGCAGCGTCGTCGCACCGGCGCGGTCGTCGGCGTCGGAGATGCGGTAGCCCGCGAGGTCGACGGGCGCGGCGCCGGCGTTGTAGAGCTCGATCCAGTCCTCGAGCGCACCCAGCTCGTCGACCCAGGTGCCGCCATTGCGGGACATCAGCTCGTTGAGCCGGATGGGATCCGGCAGCGGCGGACCGGCGTCCGGGAGGCGGGCGTCGGACGCGGTGGCATCTTCGACCCGGGCGTCGTTTGGGCCCGCGTCCCCGCCCCCGGCGCCGAGATCAGACGGCGCGGCGTCGCCCGTCGTGCCGCCGGCGCCCTGGTCGGGCGTCGCGGCGTCCGCGGGGGTGACCGGCGGGTCAGCGCCGCCGCCTCCACAGGCGAGGGAGACACCGGCGACGAGCAGGGCGAGGGTCGAACGCTGAAAACACCGCATGGGGACATCCTCCCCCAAGCGGGCACGTCAACGCACGGGCGGAATTCGACACCCAGCCACGCCCGCGTCGAGCGTGTCCGGATCCAGCGCGAGGCCGATGAAAACGAGGCGCGTCTCCGGCGTCTCTCCGGGGGGAAACCGGCCGAACGGATCCGTCGCGGTGCGCTCGCGGACTCCTTGCAACAGCACCCGACGGCCCCGGCTGGCGTGGACGAACCCCTTGCAGCGCAGCAGGTCGTCCCGGTGGGCGCGGTGGAAGGCCCGCAGCCAGGCAAGCAAGCGCCGCAGGTCGTGGGGCCCGGCGTCCACGACCAGGTGGGTGCCGATGTCGCCGTGGCCGTGCGGTCGGTCCGGCGGCAGCACGCGCACGGCCGGGGGCGCGTCGCCGAGGACCAGCGCCGCCGGACATCGCCCCTGCTGCGTGACGTGGACCCGCGCGAGGGGGTTGGTGGCGCCGAGCGCGCGTTCCGCCGCGGCGAGGTGCGCCGGCGCGACGAGGTCGGCCTTGTTGAGCACGAGCAGGTCGGCCACGGCGATCTGGCTCTGCGCGACGGGGCTGTTCTCCAGGTCCACGGTGACGTGGGCCGCGTCGGCCACGGTCACGACCGAGGCCAGACGGAACGCCGGCCCGACGGGGCCGCCCGGGCGGAACAACGGCACGAGCTCCGCTGGCTCGGCCATGCCGGTCGTCTCGACGATGACCCGCTCGACGCCCTGAGCGCGGCAGACCTCGGCCAGGTCCCGAAACGTCGCGACCAGGTCGGTCTTGATCGCGCAGCAGATGCAGCCGTTGAGGCGGCGGACCAGCCCCGGGCCGAGCGTCTCGACGACCTCGCTGTCGATGTTCGCCGCGCCGTACTCGTTCTCCACCACGCAGATGCGCGCGGCGCCCGCTTCGGCGAGCACGTGCCGCAGGAGCGTCGTCTTGCCGGCGCCGAGGAAGCCGGTCAGCAGCGTGACCGGGAGCGGGGCCACGGGCGACGCGACCGCGCGGGTGGACAGTGAGTCTTGCTCCGTCATGGGGCCTGACAGCATATTCGGCACGATGCGAACCCGCCACGGCCTCGTCCGACCGTCGACTCTCCTGGGACCCGTGCTCGCGCTCGCGACCGGCTGTGGCGAGGCGTCGAGCGACACCGACTCGACCTGCGCCGAGGGGCCGGCGCCCGACTGCGCGCCGCTCTACGCGCCGACCTTCGACAACCTGTATACGCGCCGCCTGGCGCCGGGGTGCGCGACGGCGAGCGTGTGCCACGCCGGGGACGGCAGCGGCGGCCTGGGCTGGCGGACCGCGGACGAGGCCTACGCCGCCCTGGTCGACGAAGGGCGGGTCATGGCCGGCGTCCCCGAGTGTGGCGAACTGATGGAACGGCTGACGGCGACGTCGGCCGATTGGCAGATGCCGCCGGGCGAGCCCCTGTCCGCGGCGGAACTCTGTACGATTCGGCAGTGGATCGCCGCGGGGGCGCCGCGATGAGGGCGGGGGGCGGGATGCGAAAGAGCGCGGGCGCGCGGGTGGGCAAGGCGCTGCGGCCGGCCCTGTGTCTGGCGCTGGTCGCGTGCGGGACCGACGAGGCCGCCGACGGTCCCCTGACCGCCGAGCAGCGCCTGGACCCGCAGGCCTGCGCCGAGTGCCACCCCACCCACCACAAGGAGTGGTCCGGCAGCATGCACGCCTACGCCGGCGAGGACCCCGTGTTCCGGGCCATGAACGCGCGGGGCCAGCGCGAGACCAACGGCGCGCTCGGGGACTTCTGCGTCAAGTGCCATGCGCCGCTGGCCGTCGAGATGGGCCTGACGAAGGACGGCCTGAACCTGGACGAGGTGCCCGCACACCTGCGCGGCGTGACCTGCATCTTCTGTCACAGCGCCACCCGGGTCACCGGCGAGTCCAACAACCCCGTCATCCGGGCGGACGACGGCGTGATGCGCGGCGGCATCGCCGACCCCGTGCCCAACCCGGCCCACGGCTCCGTCCGGTCGTCGCTCCACGACGGCGCCTCGCTGACCTCGTCGAAGCTCTGCGGCAGCTGCCACGACATCGTCACCCCCAACGGCCTGCACCTGGAGCGGACCTTCGCCGAGTGGAAGGAGAGCATCTACGCCCTCGAGGACTCCCGGTTCCGCAACAGCTGCGTGAGCTGCCACATGCCCGGGCGGGACGGCGTCGCCGCGGAGTTCGAGGGCGTGCCCCTTCGGCGCATCCACGACCACGGCAACGCCGGCGTGGACGTCGCGCTGACGGACTTCCCCGAGCGCGAGGCGCAGCGTGAGCGGGTCCAGCTCGCCCTGAACAGCACGCTGCTGACGGAGCTCTGCGTGGTCTCCGTGAGCGGCGGCGCCGACATCGAGGTCTACGTCGAGAACGTGGGCGCGGGGCACTCGTTCCCCAGCGGCGCGTCCCAGGACCGGCGCCTGTGGCTGCAGCTCGTGGCGCGGGCGGGCGCCGAGACGCTCCTCGAGACCGGCACGCAGGGCGACACCGAGGCGCTGCCCGAGCCCGGTGAAGACCCCGACTTCTGGGTCTTCCGCGACGTGCTCTACGACGCCCAGGACGAGATCACCCACGACTTCTGGGCGGCTGCGCGGCTCACCAAAGAGGTCCTGCCGGCGCCGAACGGCGCGCTGCCCGGCGAGCCCGACTACGTGAACGTTCACGTGCCGCGGCGATACCGTGTGATCGGCCCGACGCCCGATCGCATCGACATGGTGCTGAAGCTGCGGCCGATGGGCCTCGAGGTGCTGCAAGAGCTGGTGCTCTCCGGGGATCTCGCGCCCGAGGTCGTCGCGGCGATGCCGACCTTCACGCTGGAGAGCACGGCGCTGACCTGGACACCGGAGACGGCGGAGTCGCGCGTGTCGACCTATTCGGACCGCCCGGCGCTCTGCGTCGGCCTCAACGGGCAATCTCGAAGGCGAACTGCACCTGGTCGGTGACCGCGCCGCAGGTCAGGTCGAACGTGATCTCCCAAAGGCCCGGCATGAAGAAGTTCATGTCGTCGATCCGGTACTCGCCGGCGGCCTCGGCCGGGGTGATCACGGGCTCCGTCGTCGAGCTGTGGCCGTGGACCGGCATGAACAGCCCCACGCCGAGCGTGCAACCGGACACGGCCACGCCGCTCGGGTCCTCGACGCGGACGCGCCAGTCGTTGAGCTCACGTTGGGGTGGCGCGGGTACGGCGTCCAGCAGAGTGAGGCTCAGGCGGGCGTCGACCCCGGCGCGCGTCATCCCGGCCGCGTAGGTGTCCGCGCCGGACGCGCCCCCCGCGGCTTCGCCCCCGGCGCCCCCCTGCCCGCCCGTCGACGCGGCGTCACCGCCGGTGTCGTCTTCGCAGCCGGCCAGCATGGGCAGCATCGCGAGGATCGTGAGGACCGAGGAACCTAGACCACTGCTCTCGAGGTGACGCGCCACCGGACCCCCTGAACGAACGTTCGACCGCCAAGTATCCGCGGCGGCCCCGGCCGGGTCAATCGAGGGACGCCCCGGGGTTGCCGCTCCGGCGTCGGTGCACTAAGGTCCGCGGGACCATCCCGACTCGTGGGCGCCCCGTTCGTGCAGGACTTTCTCATCATCCTCGGCCTCTTGCTCATGAACGGCGTCTTCGCCGGGGCCGAGATCGCCATCCTCTCGCTGCGCAAGACCCGCATCGCCGAGCTCGCCGACGAGGGCAGCCGGGCGGTCAAGGCCATCCAGGCGCTCCGCAACGATCCCGAGCGTTTCCTGGCCACCGTGCAGATCGGCATCACGGTCGTCGGCACCACGGCGGCGACCTACGGCGGCGCGCACATGTCCGAGACCTTCGCGGCGTCGCTGAAAGACGTCCCGGTGCTCGGGCCCTACGCCGCGCAGATCGGCGTCACGCTCGTCGTGGTGATGATCTCCTTCCTGGAGCTCGTGCTCGGTGAGCTCGTCCCCAAGTCCCTCGCGCTGCGGGCCACGGAGAGCTACTCCCGCCTCGTGGCGCGCCCGATCCTGGGGCTGTCCTGGCTGGCCCGGCCGGCCGTCACGCTGCTGACCTGGGCGTCGAACATGGTGCTCAGGCTCTTCGGCGACAGCACGAACTTCACCGAGGGCCGGCTCTCCCCCGAGGAGCTGCGCATCATGGTCACCGAGGCCGCCAAGGCCGGCTCGCTCGATCCCCGTGCGGGCGAGATCGCCTCCCGGGCCATCGAGTTCGGCGACCTGACGGCCGAGGAGTGCATGGTGCCCCGCGGCGCCGTCGTCGGCCTGCCGCGCAACGCCTCGCCGGACGTCATCCGCCGCGTGATGCTCGAGGAGAACCACAGCCGGGTGCCCATCTACGAGGCCACGATCGACCACATCATCGGCTACGTGACCGCCAAGGACGTGCTGGCCATGTCCATGGAGCAGCAGCTCCTGGTCATCGACGACATCCTGCGGCCGGCGTACTTCGTGCCCGAGACCATGCCCGCCGTGGACCTGCTGCAGTCGATGCAGAAGAAGCGCACGCCCATCGCCATCGTGGTGGACGAGCTCGGCAGCGTGACGGGCATCGTGACGATGGAGGATCTCGTCGAGGAGCTGGTCGGCGAGATCTTCAGCGAACACGACAAGCCGCCCGAGGAGATGTTCGTGCGCGAGGCCGGCGGCGGCGTTCGCATGCAGGGGGCCATGACGGTGCGGGACGCCAACCGCGAGCTCGGCCTGGAGCTGCCCGAGGGCGACGACTGGACGACCGTGGCCGGCCTTTGCATCAGCCTGGCCGGGCGCATCCCCACGGCGGGCACGCGGCTGAAGACCGGCGATGGTCGCGTGCTCGAGGTGCTCGAGGCGAACCCCCGCCGCGTGCGCCTGGTGCGCATCGAGCCGCGCCGCGAGCCCTCAGCGACCGAGGACGAGGCCTGACGCGGCGTCCGGCGGGTCGTCTTCCGGCGTCCCCGCGCCCGACAGCCCCAGCATCCGCGCGATGAGGGCCTTCTTGGCGTAGAAGCCGTGGCCGCCGCGCCCGTGCCCCTCGCCCTTGGGGCGCGGCTGCACCCAGCGACCGATGCGGCCCGTGAGCGCGGGCAGGCCCGAGGTACGCGCAACCCAGCGGATCTCTTCATAATCCGCCGCGATCTCCGTGAGCAGCGCCGGGTCGTCCAGGTCGAAGGGCACGCAGGCGAGCACGAGCGAACGGGGCTCCTCCGGCCCCAGGAAGATGCGCGCCACGACGACCTGCCGGCGCAGCTTCTCCAGCAGGTGCGACTCGTCGAACGCGAGGCGCTCCAGGTCGTCCTCGTTGAACATCGTGATGGCCATGGTCTCGCGGGGTACGAGCACGCCGTCGGCCCGCTCGTGGATCGGCACGACCTTGAGCTCCCAGTCGCCGAAGTCGGGGCGCTGGAACGCGTCCGGGGGCAGCCCGAGGAAACGCTCGACGACCTGCCCGGCCCAGCCCTTGTTGCGCTGCCCGTCGCGCTCGAAGGTCACGCCGTAGAGGGGCGCGAGCGCGCGCAGGTCGCGGCCCACGAGGCCCGCGAGGCGGCGCAGGGCGTCCGGCCGGGTCAGCGTCGGCGCGGGGGCGGTGAAGGCGAGCTGTTCTCCCACGGCGGCTCCCAAATCGGCAGCGATCATTCTACACTCGCGCGATGCCCGGTCGCTGGATGGAAATCATCGCGGCCCAGCCGCGCCTCGGCTGGGTCGAGCAGCCCTCGCCCGTCGAGGCGCTGCCCGAGATGGCCGCGTCCCTTGGGCTCGAGTCGCTGTGGATCAAACGCGACGACACCCTCGGCGCCCACGTGGGCTTGCCCGGGGGCACCAAGATCCGCAAGCTGGATGTCCTCCTGGCGGCGCCGCCGTGGCGCGACGCGCCGGGTTGGGCGTCCGTGGGGGCGATCGGCTCCGGCCAGCTCGTGGCGCTCTCGGCGGCCGCGCGCCTGCTCGGCCGGACGCTGCGGGCCCACCTGTTCTGGGAGCCCCCCCTGCCCGGCCTGCTGGAGAATCTGGCCTATGTGGCCAGCGGTCCCGGCGACCTGCGCTACACTGACACACGCGTGGGGCTGGCGCTGCGCCACCCGCGGGCGCTGCTGTCGAAGAGGCTCGGCACGCTGGCGGTCGTGCCGCCCGGTGCCTCCGCGCTCCTGGGCCAGGTCGGCGTGGTCCGGGGTGCCCTGGAGCTCGCCGCGCAGATCGAGGCGGGCGCCTGCCCCCGACCCGCCCATCTCTTCGTGCCCCTGGGCTCGGGGGGCACGCTCGTCGGCCTCTTGGCTGGCCTCGGCCTTGCCGGCCTCACGGACGTGACCGTGCACGGCGTCGCGACGGTCGAGCGCCTGTACTCGCTGGAGATCACGCTCGGTGGGCACGTGCGCGAAGTGCTGCGGTTCCTGGACGCGCCGGAGACGACCCTGCCCACGCTGCGCCTGCACCGCGACCAGCTCGGGCCAGCCTACGGGGTGGCCACGCCGGCTTCGCTGGCCGCCTGCGAGCGGTTCGCCGCCGCCGGCATCGGCCTGGAGCCCATCTACTCGGGCAAGGCCATGGCCGGGCTGATGGCCGCCGCCCAGGGCCTGCGGGGCCCGGTGATGTTCTGGTTGACCCCCCGTGCGCCCACGCCGCTGCCCGCTGCGGAAGACTGGCGCGCGCGCCTCCCGCGCCGGCTCCAGCGGCGCCTGGCGGCCTCGACTCAGGTCCGGTCGCCGGCCCGGCGTCGGGTCATGCTCGGGGTCGCGGGGCTGGCCGCGTTGACCACGGCCTGGCGCTTCACGGGTTACCCCGAGCCCCCCGCGGGCCTGGAGCACCTGCCCCGATGGGCCGCGGGTGCCTTGGCCGCCGCCGTCGAGGTGGTGGTCACGCCGACGCTGGACGCCGCGGGGGTGAGCGACATCCTGCGTCGCGTCGACGCCTTCCTGCGCACGCAGCCCTTCGAAATCCGGGTGCAGGTGCTGGGCGCGATCTCGCTCGTCGAGCAGGGCGCGGGCCTGCTGACGACCCGCGTCTCGCGCTTCTCCCGGCTGCCACCGCCGGCTCGCCTGGAGATCCTCGACGCCCTGGTCGCCCAGGGGGGCCTCGCCGCCGAGGCGGGCCGGGCGGTCCGCGACCTGTGCATGCTCGGCCACTACCAGCGGCCCGAGTCCTGGGCGGCGCTGGGGTACGGCGGCCCCTGGGTGCCCGAGGCGCCCCGGCCGGATCCCTACGGGGTGTGGCGGTCGAGCGCGCCGCCCCCGGGCTTCGAGGCCGAGTCATGATTCACGACGCACGCGCGCTTCGCCCGGGCGGCCGCATCACCTGCGACCTGTGTGTGATCGGCAGCGGGCCCGGCGGGGCCACGGTGGCGGCCCTGGCGGCCGAGGCGGGGCTGAAGGTCGTGGTGCTCGAACCCGGCGACTACATCACGCCGGGGCAGATGAATCAGCGCGAGGAGCAGATGCTGCCGCGGCTGCTGTGGCAGGCCGGCGCGCGCATGAGCACCGATCACGGCACGCGCATTCACCAGGGCAAGGGCGTGGGCGGCTCGTCGCTGCACAACCTGAACCTGTGCAAACGCGTGCCGCCGGAGCTGCTCGAACGCTGGCACCGCGACCGCCATCTGGAGCACCTGCCCCCCGCGGCCTGGGGGCCGCTGTACGACGAGGCCGAGCGCCTGCTCTCGGTGACCTCCGTCCCGGCGGAGGCCTGGAACCGCCACAACCGCATCCTGCAGGCCGGCACCGAGGCGCTGGGCTGGCGCGGCGGTGGCCTCGCCCACAACCGCACGGGCTGCCTGGGCAGCGGCTTCTGCGAGCTCGGCTGCGCGTTCGACGCCAAGAACAACGCCGCCAAGGTCTTCATCCCGCGCCTGATGAAGGCCGGCGGCTCGGTCGTTACGCACGCGCAGGCGGTCCGCCTCGACACCCGCGACGGCCGCGTGCGCGGTGTCTCCGCGGTCATCGTGGACGCCGCGGATCCTCAGGCGGTGGGCACGCTGGAGATCGTCGCGCCCCGGGTGTGCGTGTCGGCCTCGGCCACGGGCACGCCGGCGCTGCTCCTGCGCTCGGGCCTCATGGATCCGGGCGGCGAGACCGGCCGGCGCCTGCACTTGCACCCCGCGGTCGTCGTCGCCGGCGACTTCGACGAGCCCGTGCGCGCCTGGGAGGGCATTCCGCAGACCTATGAGTGCACCGAGCAGCTCGACTTCGCCGAGGGCTCGGACAAGCGCCTGTGGATCGTGCCGGCCTTCGGCCACCCGATGGGCGTGGCCACCATGCTCCCCGGACACGGCGAGGCCCACGCCGCGCTGATGGCCCGCTTCGCCCACATGGCCGTGCTCGTGGCCATGCTGCACGACGAGACGAACGGCCGCGTCGATCCCGACGGCGACCTCGGCCTCACCATCGACTACCGGCCCACCCCCCCCGATCGCCGCTCGCTGGCCGAGGGTCTGGTGCACGGCGCGCGGCTCCTCTTCGCCGCCGGCGCGCGGCGCGTGATCGTGCCGATGTTCCCCTCGCGCATCCTCGACCGCCCGGAGCAGGCCGCCGCGCTGGCCGAGGTCAGCATCGACCCGGGCACGATCAGCCTCAGCGCCGTGCACCCCATGGCCAGCGTGCCCATGGGGGACGACCCGCGGGTCGCGGCCGTGGACAGCCGGGGACGACACCATCAGGTCGAGGGCCTGTGGATCTCCGACGGCTCGCTGTTCCCCACGTCCATCGGGGGGCCGCCGCAGCTCAGCATCTACGCCCTCGGGCTACACGTGGGGCGGCAGATCGTCGCGGCAGGCTGAGCGCCGGCGCCGCGAGCGCCCGAGCGCGAGGACACCCAACAGCGCGACGAGGAGCGCCGGCGCCCGCGGCGCGGACCCGAAGGGCATCGCCGCGCATCCACCACCACCCTTGGGGGCCAGCCCGCGCAGGCCGTCGGTGGGGACGGCCGGAACCTCCGGCGTCGAGGCGTCGTCCTCCAGGCGGGCATCGGCCACCGCGCCCGCGTCGTTCACCGGCGGCGACGACGCCGGGCCGTCGGCCTCGGGCACGGGGGCGGCGTCCGGTCGAGCGTCGGGGCCGGGCGGCGTTGCGGCGTCCGGTCGAGCGTCGGGGCCGGGCGGAGTTGCGGCGTCCGGTCGAGCGTCGGGCCCGGGCGGCGTTGCGGCGTCCGGTCGCGCGTCGGGTCCGGGCGGCGTTGCGGCGTCCGGTCGAGCGTCGGGGCCGGGCGG
>CAINDO010000641.1 GCA_903847385.1 uncultured Myxococcales bacterium | reverse complement strand
GGGGGGGGCACGAAGGCGTCCGGGACCGGGGGCACGACGATCGCCATGTCCGGCACGGGGGGGTCGATCACGAACGCATCCGGCGTCGGGGGGTCGATCACCGTCGCGTCCGGCGTCGGGGGGACCACGACCGCCATGTCCGGCACGGGCGGGTCGACGACCGCCATGTCCGGCACGGGCGGGTCGACGACCGCGGCGTCCGGGTCCGGAGGCACGACGATGGCCATGTCCGGAAGCGGCGGATCGACGATCGCGGCGTCCGGATCGGGGGGGAGGTCGTTGCGGCGGAGCGGATCCGTGCGGTCGCGCAGCACCTCGAGGCCGTCGGAGACGCCGTCGCCGTCGGAGTCCGCGGAGCGCGGGTTCGTGCGCAGCGTGGCCTCGCCGGCGTCCGGCAGGCGGTCGCCGTCCGAGTCCACGGGCCGGATCAGGCAGGTGTAGCCGCCGCCGGGCATGCCGAGGAACGCCGAGACCTCGACGGAGTAGGCCACGACGGGCAGACCGAGGGGCCCGAGGGCCAGCGTGACATTGCGGAACTGGTGCTCGGCGACCGCGGCGCCCCAGGCGTCGAGCGTGATGTTGGCGTTGTTGGCCGGCAGCCCTTCGAACATCCGCAGGCTGTCGGCCCGCGGGAACAGGCCGCCACGGCTCCGCTCGCGCGTCGCGATGAAGAGTCGGCCCGCCGGCGTCGAGGCCGCGCCGTTGCTGCCGCCCAGGAAGTCGCCGTCGATGATGGTGTTGCGGTACGGGCCGCCGATGGCGCCCTGCGTGAGCACGAGGTTCACGTCCCCGTCCACGTCCAGGCGGACCGGGCGCAGCCCGTGGACCACGTAGAGCTGACCCTGGGCGTCGAAGGCGACCCGCGGCGAGGTGCCCGCGGCGAAGGGCGCCGTGTTCACGTCCACGGTGGCGAAGGCGCCGTTCGCGCGCTTCGTGGTGATGCGCAGGGGGCCATCGGTCACGTTGGCGTGGGCGATCACCAGCGTGCCGTCCGCGGCGATGGCCAGGGCGGGGTCGACGCCCACGTCCTTGGTCGCCGTCTCGTTGGCCACCGCGACGTTCCAGGTGTTGGCCGCCGTGCGGGTGCCGACCTTGAGGCGGTTGTCGTGATGGAACGCGACGACCAGGTTGCCGTTGGGGGCCTCGCGCACGTCGCACTGGTCGCCGGCCCGCATGCCGGCGAGCACGTTCTCCAGCGTCCACGCCCCGTTGGCGCCCTCGATGGCCACGCGGAGCGCGCCGACCGTGGCGTCGAAGAAGCAGACCCGCAGGTCCCCGGCGGCGTTCATGGTCACGCCGGTGTCGTCGACCTCGATGAACCCGAAGCGCGACACGCCGTTGGCCAGCGTCTCGTCCACGGGCATGGCGCCGACGTCCCAGAAGGACCGGAGGAGCGCGCCGCCGATGCGATCGATGTGGACGATGTGGGCGCCGCCGAGGGGGTCGACGGCGAGCTCGACCCCGTTGCCCTGGTCCGTCCGGGGCAGGCACTCGGGCGGCGAATACTGGGCGTGGGCGGCGCCGGCGAACGGCCCACCGAGGGCCGCGGCCACGAGCAGCGCGGTCGATCGATTCATGTTCTGGGACTCCCGAGCGCAGGTGAGGGCGGCACTGTACCCGGAGTGCCCCGTCGGACTCCATCGGCGTCGTTGCCCATCGGGCGCGACGAAGCGATTGACCTCCGGGCGCAACCGGGCCTTAGATGCCGGCCGCATGACCCGCCCGCTCCTCCACGTGCCTGCCTGGGAACTCGCCCGCACCCCGATCGGCGCGCGCATCGGCGATCTGGCGGCGCGGTCCGGCCTCTTTCTCCATCACTTCGAGCACCGCGTGCACCTGGCCGCGCCGGAGCACTGGCTGCCCGAGGGACGCTCGGATCTCGGCGCGCCGGCGGCCTGGCAGAACGGCGTCCTGGCCGAGGCCAAGTACCAGCACTTCCGGCTGGACGCGATGGTGGGCAGCTTCCACCCGGGCCACCGGAGCCAGTGGGCGGTGCACGAGCTCTGCCATCGCCTGGTCGGATTCGCCTGGCGGCCCAACGGTACTCCGCTCTTCCACCCGATGGCTGCGCGCCTCGCCGAGCTGCTGCCCACGGCGGTCTGGTACTTCTTCGAGGAGGGCTGGCTCCGCCGTTGCCCGGCGCACGCGGGGCAGGGGCCCATCTTCGGGGCTTACTGCGAGGCCTGCGAGCGGGCCGGTCGCGCGCCGGCGGCCCCCCCGGGCGAGGACCCCGAGCAGGACGCGGCGCGGGAGCGCACGCTGGCGGCGGGCCTGCGTTTCATGGATCGCGAGCTGGCCGCCGTCGCGCGCTCGCGCCGCTCGGGGCGCTGCGAGCCCAACGGCTGGGCCACCCTGCACCTGTCGACGGACGCCCTGGCGTACACCGCGGCGAACCTGGAGCGCCTCCACGCGCCGGAGATGGGCGAGTTCGTGGAGAAGTTCTTCCGGCCCGGCATGGGTCACCACGCCACGCTGGACGCCCTGGAGGCCCGCGTGCTCGAGGTGCGCGACGCCCTCCTGAACGGCGCGCCCGCGGCCCATTGGGCGTGCGCGCCCGCGGCCTGGACGACGCAGGATCTGGCCTGGCGCCTGCTCCTCGTGCGCGCCGAGTGCGATCCGGACGACGCTGCGTTCGACGCCCTGGGTCGCATCGTCGACGCCCTGGCGGACGGCGGCTCCGTGGCGGACGCGTGGGCCGGCTACCAGGCGATTCATCAGGACTTCATCCTGCCCGAGCCCGAGGACGTCTTCGCCCTCGGCTTCGACCTGGAGGGCGCCCCCGGCCGCTCGGTCCGCCAGATCGCCGAGGGTCTGGAGACGGTCCTGCCCAACACGATCGCGCTGCTGGACGCGGACGAGGCCCCCGGCGTGATCGCCGAGTTCCTCACCCAGGACACGGGGGAGCGCGGGCCGCTCGCCCGCCGTTTCGCCGGCCACCTGCGGGCCACGCGCCCCGGGCCCGTCGCCGATCTGGCCACCTACGAGGCGGCCATCTCGCACCCCCTGCCGCCCGACCCCGAGGCCGCGACGCTCGGCGTGGCCGGCGCGAAGGACAAGCGGCGGCGCCGTTCGAGCAGCTTCGAGGTCCTGCGCTTCGGCTGCGATGTGCTCGCGCTCGCCCAGGCCCTGGACGCCGAGCCCGGCGCGGACGCGGGCACGGACGACGAGCCCACGGCCGATCTGGTCACGCGCCCGACGTGTCTCGTGATCGGCCGCCCGGCCCACGGCGAGCTGGTCATCAGCGACATCACGGCCGCCACGGCGGACGCCCTCGCGCTCATGGGGGACGAGGCCGTGGAGCCCACGACGGTGGGGCTCTCCAAGGGCGAGGCCGCGGCCCTCGAGGCCGTCGGTGTGCTGGTGCCCGCCGCCTGGAAGTGCGACTGAGCGAGTCGGTCAGCCGCCCGCGCCGCGCAGCGTGAGCGTTCGGCCGGGGCATCGCACGCCGACGCGTCCGGGACCTGCCCGGACCTCGACGTCGGCGCCGTCACACGTCGCGCGCACGCCGCCGGGCCACCGGAGGCCGGGCGCCGACAGCCAGTGCTCACCCAGGCCGGCGACGTCGAGCACGACCGTGAGCGTGTCCGCGTCGGCGTCGTAGCTCGTCGAGACGAGGCGGCCATCCACGGCCTGCGGGAACGGGTGCGCGATGGCCCGGGCGATCTCGGTGCGCAGTGCGCCGCGCATCGGCGCGTCGGCCGTGCCGGCGTTGTCGAACAGGCCCCAGCCGCCCTCGCCGTACTCCTCGTAGACCCAGAAGGCCGCGCCCGCGAGCACCTCGTCGAACAGTCGGTGCTCCTCGGCGAGCCAGCGCAGCGCGTTCGGCGCGCGCGGGTCGATGCCGTACTCGCCGATGAGCAGGGCGGCGCCGTGGGCGTCGGCCTCGACGCGCGTGCCTCGCGTGCTGTACTCGAGCGCCTGAACGTCCGCGTCCGCCCAGTTGTCCCGCCCGCGGCTGAACACACCTGTATAGATGTGGGGCGCGTACACCGCGCCGCCGAAGGGGACGGGGTGGGTGACGGCGGCCGCGTCGCGCAGGTTGCGCAGGGCGTCCGGCTCGAAGTGGATGGGCAGGTCCGGGGCGACGGCGCGGACGGCCTGCCCGGAGCGCGCGTGGAAGTCCGCCAGCCGCGGCGCCTGGAACGACACCGGCTCGTTGTGCAGTTCCAGCCCGGCGACCCCAGGGCGGTCGCCGAGAGACGCGGACACGTGCGCGGCCATGGCGGCGTGGGCGTCCGAGAGGCCGTCGCGATTGTCGTACAGCGACCCGAAAGCGGCGATGACCTGCGCCGACAGACGCCGGATCTCCAGGTCCGTGAGCGGCCCGCCGAGCAGTTGGGTCGGCGGCGGCTGAATGGCCCACAGCGGCGCCCCGTCCTGCCCGATTTCTTTGGAGTAGGCGTCCTGATGCAGGTCCACCAGCGTGTAGACCCCCTCGGCGGCGCACGCGTCGATCACCCCGCCGACGCGGTCGAGGTAGGTGTCGTCGTAGGTGCCCCGCGTCGGCTCGATCGCGCTCCAGTTGATCGGCAGGCGCAGCAGGTTCAGCCCGAGCTGCTCGGCCAGGAACCGACAGTCCTCGCCGGTGAACCGCTCGACGGGGATCAGGGGCAGGCGGCCATCTTCGAAGCCGACGTCGAACACATCGCGCACGCGGGCGTTGAGGCCGCGCAGCAGCACCTCGCGGCCGGCGGCGTCGAACATGCGACCGTCGCGGGAGACGAGGGGCAGCACTGCGGCGGGGCCCGGGGGCGGACCGACGTCCTGGGCCGACGCGCCGTCCACGGGCGCGGAGTCCGTGACGCGCCGCGCGTCCGTGGGCGCAGCGTCCGGCGCGGCGTCCGGGGCGGCGGTCTGGGCGGACGACGCGGTCTCGCCGCAGGCGGTCGCGCAGGCGAGCAGGAGTGCGCTTGGGGCGAGTCGACGCGGCATGGTCGCGCATCATAACACGCCCCTCGGCCGGCGCACGTTGACCCGCGGCGGCGCGGGCTGCCACGATGCGGCGCCCAGCGTCCCCCGGAGTTCCCCATGCCTCGACTCGCACCGCACGCCTCTCCGGCCCGCCGATGGGCGCTGGCCGCCCTGGTCGCCGGCCTCGCCGCGGCCTGCGACGACGCGGCGGCGCCCACGGACGCCGTCCTGGAGGACGCGCGCGTGACCGTCCCCGAGGACGCGCGCGTGACCGACCGCGACGTCCCCCTCGACGCGGGTCGGGACGTCACCCGCCCGCCGGACGCCGCGG
>CAINDO010000640.1 GCA_903847385.1 uncultured Myxococcales bacterium | reverse complement strand
GCGGCGGTGGTCGCGGTGGCCGCGGCGGCGGCGGTGGCGGTGGCGGTGGCGGCGGTGGTCGCGACGGCGGCGGTGGTGGCGGGGGGGGTGGCGGCGGCGGTCGCGCGCAGGCCCTCGCCGACCTCGAGGCCCTGTTCCGAAAGCCGAAATAACACTTCACGGGGTTACAATCTCCCGGTAGCTTTTCGCTCCGGGCGGACTCGACGAGGTTCGAGGCCGCGCCGGACCCGCCCCCCTGGGGCCCTACCGCGGAAGGAAGACCCGATGACGTCGAGACTGACCTGGGCCATCGCCTTGACTCTGGGGGCTGCGGCCCTCTCCGGCTGTGCGGCTCCGGAATCCCCGGAGGCCGAGGCCGGTCTCTTGAGCTACGACGAGTTCAAGGCCCAGGCCTACCGCGAGGACGACACGGGCGTCTTCATCGTCAACGGCGACGAGCTCGTCGAGACGGAGACGGACCTCGAGAATGCTTACTCACGCTACGTCGACTCGACGCTCGGCATCGAGACCGTCGAGCAGGCCCTGGCCGTGAACACGGTCAATGGTCAGGACGACAAGTGGCCGGCCGGCACGGCGGCGAACCTGACCTACTGCATCGACACGGGCAGCTTCGGCAACAACGCGAACGCCGTCGTGGCCGCGCTCGACGCCGCCGCCGCCACCTGGGAGGGCACGGCGACGGTCAACTTCGTCTACGCCTCGGCCCAGAACCGCAGCTGCACGTCGCGCAACAACAACGTGGTGTTCAACGTGCGCCAGGTCCGCGGCGCCGGGTACCTCGCCCGCGCGTTCTTCCCGAGCTCTTCGCGCCGCAGCCGCGAGCTGCTGGTCGACCGCTCGTCGTTCAGCAACATCGCGCCCTGGACGCTCACGGGGGTTCTGACCCACGAGCTCGGTCACGCGATCGGCTTCCGCCACGAGCACACCCGCCCCGAAGCGGGCACGTGTTTCGAGGACAACGCCTGGCGCGCGCTGACGGCCTACGACGCGGCCTCGGTCATGCACTACCCGCAGTGCCGTGGCACCCAGGCCGGCGACCTGTCGCTGACGCAGCTCGACCGGGACGGCGCCCGCCTGCTCTACCCCTGAGGCGCCCTCATCGCCCTCAGGGGGCCGGGCGACGGCACAGGAACGGGAAGTAGAAGCCCGAGTAGTAGTCGCCCCAGGTGCCACCCTCGGCGGCGTTCATCGCCGCGCAGTGTTCATAGCCGCCGTTGTTGTCCGGCTGGCCCTCCGCCCAAAGGGCGTAGTCGAAGGGCGTCTCGTCCAGCCACCGGAACATGCCCGGCGTGCCCGTATCGAGCGCCCCGAGCCAGTAGCGCGTCGGGCGGCGGGCGAGCGCGGCCTCGGCGGCGGCCGCCTGCTCGGTGTCGTCGTGGATGCTGGCGTAGACCGCGCCCATCGACGCGCACAGATCGCCCGCCACGGAGAACCGCACCGGGCGATGGCAGACGAGGAACGTCGTCTCGCTCCCGGGGACGGGCGCCTCGCGGCACAGCGGGCAGTCCTGGCCGTCGTCCGTGAAGCCGCTGCAGTCCTCGTCGCCGCCGTCGTCGCAGGCGTCCCAGGCGCCGGGGTAGACCGCGGGGTCGGCGTCGTTGCAGTCGCCGGCGCAGGCGAGCGTCCCGTCGCCGTCGCGGTCCTGCGCCGGATCCAGGCAGGTCATCGCGTCGGCGATGCGCCGTGGTTGGCCGGCCATCCACACGGACAGCGCGTCGATGGCCTCCAGGCGTTGCGCGGGGCGGGTCGGCGTCTTGCGGTCGCGCGAGAAGGGCTCCTCGAGGAGCGCCGCGAGCCGGCGGATCTCCGTCTCCCAGTCGTAGCTGCTCAGCGTGTCGACGGAGCCCCGCAGCGTCTCGGCATAGGGCAGGCGACACGGCAGCCAGTCGACGCACATGCGGAACAGCCGCCCCGGTCCGGCGAAGGCGCTGTTCGTGCGCTGGAACGCCTGGTCCATGCCCGAGGGCAGGAAGACGAAGCGCCCATCGGACGGCCGCGCGTACAGGTAGTAGTTGTTGCGAAGCTGCGCGTAGCCGTCCCAGTGACCGATCAGGACCTCCGCCGCGAAGAAGCGCCGCGCCTGCTCGAGATCGACGCGGGCGCCCACCACGGCGTCGAGGTCGGCCGGCCGGGCGCGGTCCATCGCGGTGATCAGGCCCCGCAGATCGGCGCGGTCCTCGGCGTCTCCCGCGTCCTGGTCGAAGCGCGCGAGGTCCCGGATCCACAGGTCGAGGTCGTCGAAGCCCTCGTACAGGTCGCCGTCGGCGTCACCCGGGAAGTTGCGGGCCAAAAACGCCTCGTCGAGCGTCTCGACGTGGGCATACAGGCCGTAGTTCGTGCCGTTGACGCTGATCTCCACGTACCCCACGCGCCCGGCGGGCAGCCCCAGCAGGCCGAAGGCCAGGCTGCCGAGGCGCTCGCGCATCTGCGTGGCGTCCTGGATCATGTTGTTGAACGTCAGCTTCTCCAGGCCGGCGAGGCGCTGACCGGGCACGTAGTGGTCCAGGTCGATCTTGAAGGCGGCCTTCTGCCCGAGCTCGCGGAAACTGCCGCGGCCGCCCTTCAGCTTCAGGCCGACGTTCTCCAACCGAACGCCGTCGACCGTCAGGTGGGCGGAGACGTACTCGCCGCGTGGGTTGGCACGCAGTTCGGCCTCGGAGGCCTCGGGCAGCTCTATCTCCACGGGCAGTACGGCCTCGGCGGCGAAGAAGCGCGCCTGGCGGGCCTCGTCCTCGGCGGTCGTCGCGGCGTCCGGGTGCGGCGCGTCGGCGTCTGGACGCGGGGCGATGGCGTCTGCCAGGCCGGCGTCCGGGCGGGGCGCGGCCGCGTCGTTCGAGGGGGCCGCGTCCGGCGCGGGCGGCGGGCCGCGATCCGGTTCGGGTCGGGCGTCCGGGCGGCCGGCGTCGTCGCGAACGGGGGCATCCTGCG
>CAINDO010000639.1 GCA_903847385.1 uncultured Myxococcales bacterium | reverse complement strand
CGGCGGCGCGGGCGGCGAGGTCCCCCCGGTCTCGGGCTGCGAGCCCTGTTTCCCCGAGCAGGAGGGCATCGTCGCCGGGCTGAACCAGATCCGCTTCAACCTGAACATGACGCAGGTCACCGCCGACCGCGACCGCTACGTGCCCCTGGCCTGGGGCTCGCCCGAGGCGCTCGGCGCCGGCCGCGAGGGCCTCGCCGGCAGCCTGCCCGCCCCCGGGTTCCTGGGACTCGTGGGGGCCGGCCGGGTGGTCGCCTGGGCCGGGCACGAAGGCGCCTTCGGCGGCGGCGACGACGGCGTGGACGACAACGACGCCTTCCGCACGCGGGTGATGACCTGGCTGCTCGCCGGCGGCGCGCGCGTGGGCTTCTCGGCCGGCCACGGCGAGTGGCTGCGGGCCGACGGCCTGTCCCCGGCCGTGCGCGCGGGCCTCGAAGCGGGCGGCGCGAGCATCGCCCCCCTGGACGGCACCCTGGACGCCGCGACGCTCTCGAACGTGGACCTGCTGGTCGTGGGCAACCCCTGGGGCGAGCTCACGGACGACGAGATCGAGGCCGTGGGCGCCTGGGTCGAGGGCGGCGGCGCCGCGCTCGTGCTGGGCCTGGGCTGGAGCTGGCCCACGGACGCCGACGACCCCCGCGGCGAGGACTACCCCGTGCGGCGCCTGGGCGCGCGATTGGGTTTCCAGGTCACGGGCGGCAGCATCTACGACCCGGCGGCCCCCGGCGGCACGCCGGACGCGCCGGCCTACACGCTGCGCTCCGCCCGGGAGTGGAACCCCCTGGAGATCATCGTGCTGCGCGCCGCCGAGACGGACGTGAACGCGGTCGGCGCGCTCGCCGCGGGCAACCCGGACGCCCTGTATGTCATCGAGGGCGAACACATGGGCCTGAGCGTGCCCACGGAGGACTGGGCGCTGCTCAACGACCCCGCCGGCGCCGTTTCGGCCTTCGACCGGCTCTACGAGGCCGAGGTCGCGCTCGTCGGCGGCGTGAACCCGCCCTTCGGCGGGGACATCGTGTGGATGGTCGGCGCCGACGACCCGGACGCCCCGTGGTGGATGCACTCGGGCAACCCCATCGTCTTCAAGGTCGAGGCCGCGCGCTCGGAGATCATCGATCGCCTGAACGCCGAGGGGCACCCCGGCTGGGGCATCGCCCACGAGCAGGGCCACAACATGCACATCGGGAGCTGCGGCGATCTGTTCGTCCCCGGTGTGATGACCGAGGTCTGGCCCAACATCTTCGGCCTCTACAGCTATGCCCAGAACGGTTGGGATTACACCGCGCAGATGGGCGCGGATCTGTTCCAGCGCGGGCACGACCACTTCGCCCAGGTCAACCCGGACCCGGCGGCGCTGCAGAGCGATCCGTTCATCCTCCTGGGCTGCCTGGAGATGATCCTCACGCGCTACGGCTGGGAGGGGATGCAGCGGTTCCTCACCCAGGCCGCCACCGACCGCGTCGCGGGCCGCGAGTCCGGGGACGACGGCGCGCGCATCGCCTACCTGGTCGAGGGGCTGAGCACGGCCTACGGCGTGGACTTCGCGCCCGTGGTCGCCCACTGGGGCCTGCCCGTGTCCGAGGCCTCCCGGACCGTGACCGCGGGCTTCCCCGCCGCCGAACTGCCCTGACCGGGCGCCGCGCGCGATGCTGACGCCCGAGTTCTACCGCAGCTACCGCGTGGTCCAGGCGCCCTTCTGGTCGTCCGTGGCGCGCGTGATCTTCGCCACCAACGCGGGCCTGGCGCGCACGCAGTTCCGCGTCGAGGGCTGGGAGTCCCTGCCCGCGGGGCCGGTGCTCTTCGCCACCAACTCCACGCAGAAGAACGACTTCATGGCGTTCCGCTGGGTGGCCGACCGGCGGGCGCGGCCCTGTGTCACGGTCACCAAGGCCAAGAACTACCACGACCCGGTCATGGGGTTCCTGCTGCGGCGGCTGGGCGTGGTGCCCATCGCGTCCAAGGGTTACTTCCTGCTGCTGGACTTCACGCAGACCGTGGGCCGGCGCCCCTCGGACGCCGAATACCGCGCCCTGCGCGACCACCTGGACCAGGGCGTGCCCCTGCCCGCGGGCGCGCCCTTCGACACGCTGGCGAACACGGCGCGCCGGGTCCTGGAGCACGACTTCGACCCGACCCGGACCACCTGGCGGGCGTTCCAGCAGGGGCTCTACGCGCACGGCCTGGGCGAGACGCTGCGGCTCGCGCGCGAGGCCGTGCAGGCCGGCTGCGACGTGCAGATGTACCCCGAGGGAACCGTGGCGCCGCGCCTGGGCCGGGGGCGTCACGGCGCCGTGCAGCTCGCCTGGGCGCTCGGCCTGCCCATCGTGCCCGCGGGCATGAGCGGCTGCCCGGGGGCCTTCGCCGGCAACTCGCCCCTGCTGCGCCTGCGCGGCGACGACATCACCGTGCGGCTCGGCGCGCCCCTCACGCTGCCGCCGGACTTCCTGCCCGCGGACTTCGCCCCCTTCGACCCCGAGCACGAGGCCGCCCACCGCGACACCCTCAACGGCTTCGTGCGCGAGCGCCTGATGCCGGCCATCGACGCCCTGCTCGACCCCCCGTTCCGCCACGTGGAGAACGACACGTTCGTCGGCAAAGGGACGAAGGCGTTTCTGTGATCGAAGCGAACCGCCCCCTCGGGGGGGCAGACCCCGCCTATTTACGCCGTCTGATGCTCTTTTTGAGCGTCGCGACCTTCTTCGAGGGCTTCGACTTCTTCGCGCTCGCGCAGATCCTGCCCTCGGTGCGCGCCGAGTTCGGCCTGGACGAGGCCGGCGTGGGCTGGCTCGTCGCCCTCATCAACATCGGGCCCGTGCTGGCCTACCTGCTCGTGCGCAAGGCGGACGTGTGGGGCCGCCGGCCCGTCCTCACGCTGACCATCGTCGGCTACACCATCGCCTCGCTGCTCTCGGGCCTAGCGCCCAACGTGTGGCTCTTCGGGGCCGCGCAGTTGCTGGCGCGTGTGTTCCTGGTGGGCGAGTGGGCCGTGGCCATGATCTACGCCGCCGAGGAGTTCCCGGCCGAGCAGCGCGGGTTCGTCATCGGGGTCATCCAGGCCTGTGGGAGCCTGGGCGCCGTGGTCTGCGCGGGGCTGGTGCCCCTGCTGCTGAAGACACCGCCGGGCTGGCGCATGGTCTACTTCGTGGGCGCCGTGCCGCTGATCGCCATCGCGTTCGCGCGGCGGAGCATCGCCGAGACGCGGCGGTTCCGGGAACAGACGCAGCGGCCCGCCGCACGGCCGCTGACGCACATCTGGGGCACGCCCTGGCGCGGTCGCGTGCTGCTCATCGCGGGCATCTGGGCCGCGCTCTACGTGTGCACCACCAGCGCCATCACCTTCTGGAAAGAGTTCGCCCTGGCCGAGCGCGGCTACACGGACGCGGACGTCGGCCGCAGCATGACCATCGCCGCGCTGGCCTCCATGCCGCTGACCTTCCTGGCCGGGCGCATCTTCGACCGCCTGGGACGCCGCCGCGGGGCCGTCGTGATCTTCACGATCTGCTCGGCCTCCGTGGTCGCCTGCTACACGCTCGAGGCACGCTGGGCGCTCACCACGGCGCTGGTCTGCGGCATCTTCGGCACCACCGCCGTGCTGCCCGTGGTCAACGCCTACACCGCCGAGCTGTTCCCCACGGACCTGCGCAGCGACGCCTTCGCCTGGGCCAACAACCTGCTCGGCCGACTCGGCGCGGTCGTCGCCCCCATCGCCGTCGGCGCCGCCGCGGGCCACGTCGGCTGGGGCCCTGCCGTCGCCGCGACCGCGGTCGGGCCGCTCGTGGCGCTCGGCCTGATCCTGTGGCGCCTGCCCGAGACGCGCGGCCGCGAGCTCGAAGAGACGAGCGCGTTGTCGTAGGGTGGGCTCGTGGAAGTCATCACCCGCACCGAACGCCTCACGCTCCGCCGCTTCGACCTCGCCGACGCCGAGGCGATGCACGCCCTGAACGGCGACCCCGAGGTCACGCGGTACGTCGGCGACCCGCCCTTCGAGAGCCTCGACGCCGCCCGGGACTTCGTCACTGGCTACCTGCGCGACGTGGCCCTGCCCGAGGGCGACCTGTCCCGCTGGGCCGTGGTCGAGAACGAGACCGGCGACGTGCTCGGCTTCTGCGGCCTGCGCCGCCAGGCCGACGGCACGGTGGACCTGGGCTACCGCCTGCTGCGCCGCACCTGGGGCCGGGGCTACGCCACCGAGGCCGCCCGGGCGACGCTCGAGGTCGGCTTTGGCCGCTTCGGCCTGAGCGTGATCACCGCCCACGCCGACGTGGAGAACCTCGCGTCGCTGCGGGTGATGGAGACGGTCGGGATGACGTTCCGGGCGTACGCGGAGCACGACGGCCGGCGGGTGGCGTTCTATGAGATCTCGCGGGGGTAGGGGCGCTCAGATCTCCACCCCCAGCACCGCGCCGGGCCACTGCAGCACCCGCAGGTCGGCGTCGCCGTTGGAGAGCGTGGGCGTGAAGCCCAGGTCGGGGATGCCGTTCTCGGGCT
>CAINDO010000638.1 GCA_903847385.1 uncultured Myxococcales bacterium | reverse complement strand
GGGCGGCGCGGGCGGCTTGCCCGTGGGCGGCACGGCGGGCGGCGCGGGCGGCGCGTCTGGCGACGGCATCCGCATCGCCGGCAACCTGGCCGCGGTGCGCGCGGACACGGACGCGCTCGGCATGTTGCACCTGCGCTGCGACACGGACGCCGACTGCGTGGCCGCCGAGGGCTACTTCCACGCGTCGCACCGGTTCTCGCAGATGGACATCAACCGCCGCTTCGCCACGGGCCGCCTGAGCGAGCTGGTGGGCAGCGTGACGATCGACACGGACAAGAAGCAGCGCCTGCGCATGGCCACCCGCGACGGCGGCAGCATCGCCGAGCAGATCTACGCCGGCTGCAACACCGAGACGAAGGCCATGTTCGATGCCTACACGCGGGGCGTGAACGCTTTTCTGGCCGATCTCCGCGCGGGGCGCAACGGCGCGAAACTCCAGGACGAATACGACTTCCCGCTCATCGACAAGAGCCGCATCGACGACTGGACGCCCGTGGACAGCGCGGCCGTCACGCTGCTCTTGATCAACGACCTGACCAACTCGTCCGACGGCGAGCTGGGCGTGGCCGGGGCGATGCTGGGCCTGCCCGCCGATCTGGCGCATGACCTGTACGCGCCCCTGCCCGCGGAGCAGAGCAACGTGCTCGGGGCCACCAGCGACGTGGACGACGCGCTCAACGCGACCCTGCGCCCGGCCTGGTGGCGCCTCGGGCCGGCGCTGGACCGGCTGAACCGCTTCGCGCCCGCGCTGGCCGAGGCCGCCGCGAAGTACGGCGTCGAGGAGCGTCCGCAGACCGGCTCGAACAACTGGGTCGTGGGGCCGCGCCTGACCTCGGGCGGCGCCGCGCTGCTCTCCAACGACCCGCACCTGACGCTGACGAACCCCTCGATCTGGTATCTGGTGCACCTGCACGCGCAGGGCGGAGAAGGGAGCGCCCCGCTGAACGTGGCCGGCGTGAGCCTGCCCGGGCTGCCCGGCGTGGTCATCGGCCAGAACGAGCACGTCGCCTGGGGCATGACCACCACGTACTTCGACCAGACGGACGTGTACCTGGAGACGCTCTCGCCCGACGGTGAAGGCGTGATGTTCAACGGCGAGGCCGTGCCGTTCGTGAAACGGACACAGATGTTCACGCTGGCCGGCGTCGCGGACCCGGACACACAGGAGGCCCTGTACGTGCCCCACCACGGGCCCGTGCTCTCCATCGACCGCGAGGCGGGCACCGCCGTGACCTTCCGCTGGACGGGCCAGGAGGCGAGCACGGACGCGAACTTCCTGTTCGCGCTGGGCCGCGCCACGAACCTGGCCGAGGTGAAGGCCGGCATGCGCCACGTGACCACCATCGGTCAGAACGTGGTGGCCATCGACCGCGAGGGGCACATCGGCTGGTTCCCCTACAACCACGTGCCCGCGCGCCCCTGGGCGACCCCCGAGGTGCCGAACTGGCTCCCCGTGCCCGGCGATGGCACGGCCGAGTGGGGCGACTACGTGCCCTACGAGGGACTGCCCCAGTCCGAGGACCCCCCGGCCGGGTTCATCGCCACGGCGAACAACGACATGACCGGCCACCTGGCCGACGGCGACCCGACCAACGACGATCAGGCCGCGCTCCAGGGCAGCCCGGCGGATGGTTTCCGGCACGCGCGCATCGTCGAGCGCCTGGCCGCCCAGGCCGGCGGCCACAGCCTGGACACGATGGAGAGCATCGTGGCGGACGTGCACAGCCTCCCCGGCGAGCGCATCGTGCCCGCGCTGCTGGCGGACGTGGAGATGGCGGCGACGCCCCTCACGCCGGCCGGTCAGCACGTGCTGGAGGCGCTGCGGGCCTGGGACTTCGAGTGCCCCACGGGCCTGTCGGACGCCGACCCCGAGTCGGCAACCGTCGCGGAAGGCGGCGTCGCGGCCTCGGCCGTAGGCTGTGCGGCGTTCCACGTGTTCTTCGACCGCCTGCGCACGGCGGTGTTCACGGACGAGGTCGTCGAGGCCGGCGCCATGGGCATCCGGGGCCGCCAGCACGCGGTGACGGCGCTCGTGACCCGCGGTGGTGACCTCGCCCGCGGCAGCGCGTACTGGGACGACGTGTCCACGGCGGACGTCGTCGAGACCCGGGCGGACACGGTCGCGGTCGCGCTCAACGCCGCCGGCGCGTCGCTGACCGCGCTGCTCGGCGAGGACCCCGCGGGCTGGCTGTGGGGCCGCATCCACACGCTCACGCTGACGGCCAACCTCTTCGACCAGGCCGGCGTGGACCAGTTCAACCACGGGCCCTTCGCCAACGACGGCGGTATGGACACCGTCGACGTCGCCGCCCCCCTGAGCCCGTTCACGGACGTGTACGTGCAGCGCCACGGCGCCTCGATGCGCTTCCTGTGCGAGGCCCCCGCGGACGCCCCGGTCCACTGCCGCATGCAGTTCCCGGGCGGTCAGCAGCACTTCCGCGACTCGCCGTACTACGAGCACATGGTGCCCGCCTACCTGCGCAACGAGGCCACGGACATCGCGCTCACGGCCGAAGCCGTGGACGCCGCGTCGATGACGAGCGTGAGCGTCTCGCCCTGAGCGCGCCGGGCGAGGTCAGCGTGAACTCGCCCAGCCGCCGCCCACGAACACGTTCCAGGCGGCCTTGTCCGCCCTGGCGCTGAGCGAGGGCGAGTAGCCGCCGCGCACATCCACCTGCCAGGCGCCGAAGCGCAGGTCGGCCGCCGCGCCCGCGCCCCACTCCACGCCGTAGTCCTCCAGGGCGCCCGTGCGGTGCAGATCGCTCAGCACCGCCGCGGCCACCATGGGGCCGACCTCGAGGCCGCCGGCATCGTCCAGGCGGAACGGCACGCTCGTCTGCGCGTGGGCGTAGCGCCCGGCCAGGTCGTGGGCCCAGAACACCCCGGGGATCTGTGCCACGTACGGCGTCAGGCCGCCGAGGCGCCGGCGGGTCAGGTCGTCCTCTTCGCCGGCGAACCCGGCCTCGACGCCGCCCTGCCAGCGCACGTCCGGCGTGGCCTGCCACCCCGCGAGAAACCAGGGCCGAACGCGCGCCAGGCCCATCGTGGGGCGGTTGCGCGGGTCGTCGGGATCACCCCAGGCGCGGCTGTCCGAGCGCAGATCCAGGCCGCCCTCGACACCCAGGGCGTAGCCGCGTAGGCGGGGGTACAGGCGGTGGCGGTCGCGCCAGGCGGCGTCGTCGTCCAGGCGCCACCAGGTCAGGCGCAGGCGCGGCTCGAAGACCCAGGCCTCCGGCGGCAGGCGGAAGTCGGGCCCCGTCTCATCGCCGTTCTCGCCGAAGAACCAGCGGCGCAGGCCGAGCTCCGCGTCCATGTAGAGGCCGTCCGCGAAGCGGGTCTTCGTCCAGACCTGCGCCTGGGCGTAACTCGCGGTGAAGGTGCGCTCGGGCACGTGCTCGAGGTCGCGCCAGTGGTCGCGCAGGAGCCCCGCCACCACGGCCTCGCCCGTGAGCTGGAAGTTCAGCGTCGTGTCGGCGTTCAGGGTCACGTCCGTCGCGGCGAAGCGGAGTGTGTCCGTGTTCAGCTCCAGCGAAAGGTCCGTGGTGCCGGAGGCGTCACGGCCATCCCAGGCCACGATGATCATGCCGTGCAGGGGCCGGTCCGGGTCGGCGTGGGCCTCGATGCCGGCGTAGGTGGAGAGGCGGTGGTCCGCCGCCGGGGCGACGGATGGACTCAGAGCGGCGACCGGCAGGGCGAGGGCGAGGGCGTTGCGCATGCCCGACTCTTGCCACGGCCGGGCTGCGCGGGGCAATGATGCCGCCATGCGCAAACACCCCGGCCGATGGGTCGCCGCCCTGCCCTTGCTTCTGCTCGCGTTCGCCTGCACGGACGACCCGGAGACGGATGTCGAGCCCGATGCGGCCGCCGCGATGCCGGACGCGGTGATTGTGCGCCCCGACGGCGCCGTCGTGATTCCCGACGCGGTGATTGCGCTTCCGGACGCGGCCATTGCAGTTCCGGACGCGACCGTTGCGCTCCCCGACGCGGTGATTGCGGTTCCGGACGCGGCCATTGCGGTTCCGGACGCGGCCGTCGCGCTCCCCGACGCGGCCGTCGCGCTCCCCGACGCGGCCGTCGCGCTCCCGCCCGATGCCGAGCCGCCGCCCCCGGGCGTTTGTGTGGCCGACGTGCTCCAGCGCCCCGCGGCCCTCGCGGACGAGGCGCTCGTGGACGTCCGATGCCCCGCCGGCATGGTGTACGTCGCGACGTTCTGCGTCGACCGCTACGAGGCCGCGCTGGTCGAGGACACGCCCGGCGGGGCGCAGCCGTGGTCGCCCTACCACAGCCCCGGGGACCGGGCCGTGCGCGCAGTCTCGGTGGAGGGCGCCGTGCCCCAGGGGTACATCAGCGGCGCGCAGGCCGGCGTCGCCTGTGTGGCCGCCGGCAAGCGCCTGTGCTCGGACGCCGAGTGGCTGCGCGCCTGTCAGGGTCCCGACGGGACGACCTACCCCTATGGCGACGTGCGCCAGCCCGGCGTGTGCAACGACGCCCGCGCTCAGCACCCCGCCGTCGAGCTGTTTCCCGACGACCCCAACCCGTTCTCGCACCTGCAGGACGCGTGCATCAACCAACTCCCCGACGCCCTGGATCCCGCCGGGGCGAACGCGGCGTGTCTCTCCGCCGAGGTCGCCTTCGACCTCATGGGCAACCTGCACGAGTGGACCTCGGACCCGGCGGGCACGTTCCGGGGCGGCTTCTACGTGGACACGGCGATCAACGGCAACGGCTGCGCGTACCGCACCACGGCCCACGACACGGCCTACTGGGACTACTCCACGGGCTTTCGCTGTTGCGCCGACGCTCGCTGACCCCGCCCTTGTTCCCCTCGGCGGGAGCGTGAATACTGCGCCCATGCGTCCCGGTCCCCTCGCCCCCCCGCTCTCGCTTCGCCTCGTGCTGTCGCTGGCCTGCGCCACCGGCTGTGCGGCGGCGCTCGAGCCCGGCGACGAGGACGCCGGCCCGAGCGGCGGCGACGACCTGCTGGTGGGGAACTCCGAGGGCCCCGGCGGCGGCGGCGGCGGCGGGAGCAGCGCGCCCCCGCCCGGCGGACAGCCCGGCTTCGGGGGCACGCCCACGCCGGACGCGTTCGTCCCCCCGCCCCCCGCGGGCGAGTTCTCCGCCGAGAGCGTCGAGCTGTGCGCGGTCATCAACGCGTACCGCCAGCAGAGCGGCCTGCCGCCGGTGCCCGTGTCCACGACGCTCATGCGCGTGGCCGCCGGGCACGTGGCCGACCTCGTGCGCCACCCGGAGCTCTCGGAGCCGCCGTGCAACCTGCACTCCTGGTCCGCGGACGGCACCTGGGGCGCCTGTTGCTACACCGAGGACCACGCCCGCGCCCAGTGCATGTGGGACAAGCCCCGGGAGTTCAGCGGCGGCACCTACGCCGGCGACGGCTTCGAGATCGCCGCCTTCGGGCAGATCACCCCGCCGCAGGCCCTGCAACTCTGGCAGGCCAGCACGCCGCACCACGAGGTCATCCTGAATCGGGGCCTCTGGACCGATTTGTCGCCCTGGCCCGCCATGGGCTGCGGTCTCCTGGGCGGCTACGCGGTCGCCTGGTTCGGTAGCCAGCCCGACCCGTCGTCCCCGTAGGACGAGCGTCGTGGCCGAAGAGAAAAAACGAGGAGAAGACTCGATGCGTCGTGTTTCTGGGTGTGTGGGTCCCGTTCTTTTGACGTTGGTGACGACCTTGTGCGCCGCGTGCGCCTCCGACGACGCGGAGACGGGCAGCGTGGGCGGCACGCAGGCCGCGGGTGGGTCGCCGGCCGCGACCGGCGGCAGCGGCGTGATTCCCGGCACGGACGCCCAGGTGAGCGGCGGGGGGTCGCCGGGCACCGGCGGCACGCCGGGGACGGGGGGCGGCGGTGTCGACCCGCAGGACGCGGGCCCGGTCGTACCGCCGACCGCGGACGCCTTCGCCAGCGAGCCTCCGCCCCCGCCGCCCGCCGACGCGGCCGTGCCGGCGCCGGATCTGGGCATGGGGTACGTGAGCTGCGCCGAGGCGCCCGGGGCGCCGAACGACTGTTTCTCCAACTTCGAATGCGCCGAGGATCGCATCTGCCGGAACATCGGCTCCGCAGACCTCCAGACGCCGTGTTGTGTCCCTGGCCCGCGCGGCGACCTGCCGGCCGGGTCGCCCTGCGATCCGGTGGTCGGCGAGACGACCTGCGCGAGCAGCATCTGTATCGAAGGCGACTCGGGCGCCTTCTGTTCAACCACCTGTCAGCAGGCCGCCGACTGCCCCGTGGGCATGCAGGTTTGCCAATTCATTGCCTTTTCGACGAGCGAAGAGATGTGGTGTTTCCCCGAATCCGTCCAGTGACGGGCTGACGCCCGGCGCGGCATCACTGCCAGCAGCCGTAGTCATGACGGACGCGGACGCTGGGCTGGCCGTCGAACCGTTCGATGAACGCCTCCTGGATGTTGCCGAACTCGTCACGCTGCCAGGTGGTCTTGATCTCGGTCTCGGCCGCCTGGGTCCCTTCGAAGTCGATGATGTTCTGAATCGTCTCGCTCTGCGCGTCTCCCGCCGGGGTCCAGGCGTACAGGATCTGGGCGTCGAGCTGGCCGTCGCTGGCCAGATCGGTGTCGATGCTGCTGACCCGACCCGTGTCCGGATCGTAGATGTAGGTGATGGTGTCGCCGGGCTCGCTGCCGGTCAGCCAGGCCACCACCTCGAAGGCGATGCGGCCCTGGCCGTCGTAGGAGTAGCTCCGGCGGGACTCGTTGATGCCGTCGCCGTCCGCGTCGTACTCCGTGCGCTCGGCGCGGCCATCGGCCGTGAGCGACGTGGTGGTGATGGCATCGAAGATGCCGTCGTTGTTCTCGTCGCGCAGCGTCCGGCTGCGCTTGCCTTCCTCCCAGGTCATCAGGGTGAGGGCGTCGACGCTGCCGTCGAAGCCGTTGTCCCAGGCGATGCTCGCGAGCCGCCCGGTGTCGTCGTACTGCTGGATGAAGTGTTCCTCCGGCTGCGTGTCGTTGTTGGTGTCTCGCCACTCGTCCGTGGGGCGGCCGGCGTCGTCGTAGGCGAACTCGACCGTGCCGAGCGGCGACGTGCTCATGGGGTCCATCGGCATGGTGACCACGCGGCAGGCGCCGGGCCACCGGGGGCCGAGCACGCTGGGCTCGCTGGGGTCCACCGGCTGAACGATGTCACCGGGGAGCGGATCGCTGCCGACCGGGTCGGAGTTCGGGACCTCGGTGCCACCGGCGGGCGCGTCGACGTTCTCGTCGGCGGGGGGCGCCTCCTCGTCGTTGGCCGGCGTGTCGAAGCGCTCGTCGCTGAAGTCGTTGGAGACGTCGTTGGCGATGGGGAGCGCCATGCCTTCGCAGCCGAGCGCGATGAGAGCCACAGCCGCCGTCATGCCGAGGTTCAGGGAGGAGATGCGACGCATGGGGTTTTCCCTTTTATCTTTGCTTGTTTGTTTTATTTGCTTCGCTTACCTCCATCTTTGCGGTTTACGGCGGAGAATGTTTCGGGGCGGGTCTTCGTTCACCCATCGCGACCCGGGCGGCGCGAATCGAGCGCGCGAATCTAGCGCGCGAAGAGCAGCCGGATGATGTCCAGGATGGCCCGGGGCGCCTCCCAGAAGCTGTAGTGATTGTGGCTGGCCAGGCCGTTGAGCCCGACGAGGAAGTCCTCGACCTGTCCCTCGAGGGCGTTCTTCATCGGCACCCCGGCGAAGACCGCGTGGATGTGCGGCGCCTCGTCCGCCGGCCAGCCATCGTGACCCGGCCAGCGATACCACGCGGCGAAACCGTTCTCGCCGAGCCGGACCAGCAGGTCGGTGATCTCCTGGCGCGTGAGATCGCGGGTCCGCAGGTCGACGGCGGCGCAGTAGGGCTCGCCGGCGACACGGCCGTCCTCGGCGTGATAGCCGGCCGAGGCCGCGGCGTTGCCGATGGTCTGTGTGACGCGGTCGGGATCGTTCACGCCGGCGCAGCGCAGGCGGTCCGAGGCCTCGGGGTGCAGCCCCCAGGCCAACAGCGGCTCGTGCGGGCAGTCCGCCCAGCCGGGGTCCTCGGGCGTCGGGCCGTTCGGGTCCGGGTTGCAGTGGTCCGGCGTGCCGGCGGGCGCGGCGAAGCAGCCGAAGGCGCAGGCCTCCTGCACCACCCACTGTCCGTCCACGCAGCCGAGCACGTCGTCCTCGTGGCCGGGCACGAGCGGTACGCGACAGGGCATGTCCCGCGCGAGACCGGCGGCCGCCGCCCCGGCGCCGCACCACGCCGAGCGCACGAAACACTCGCAGACCGGCAGGTCGGGCACGGGGGGCCCGGCGTCGGGCTCCGGCGCGGGCGCGGCGTCGGGGGCCGGGTCGGGCGAGGCGTCCGGTGTCGAGACCGCGGGCGCCGCGTCGCCGGGGTGCGCGTCGGGCT
>CAINDO010000637.1 GCA_903847385.1 uncultured Myxococcales bacterium | reverse complement strand
GTCACGCCCACGGTCCAGCCGCCGATCACGTGGTCGGTGAAGGTCGTCGGGCAGGGCGGCGGGGCGGCGTCCCGATCCTCGCCGGGCGCGGCGTCGGATTCGGGGGCCAGCGCGTCGGGGGCGGCGGCGTCCGGGGTCGGCGTCGCGTCCGCGGCGGGGGGGGCGGCGTCCCGGGTCGGGGTCGCGGCGTCGCCGTTTCCATTGTCGTTGCAGGCGACCGCGAGGGCGGCGAGGAGCAGGCGTGCGGCGTGTTTCATGACTCGAAGTCCACCCCGGCCTGTCGGCCGAGCTCCAGCTCTGAGCGGGCGCGGTCGGCGTCCCCCGCGTGATGTGCCAGTTCCGGCACGAAGGGGCGCGTGCCCGCGCCGAAGCAGGCGTCGAAGCGCGCGAGGATGTCTGCGGCCTCGACGCCCGCGGGGAGCGCGCCCCGGGCGAAGATGGCCGGCACGGGCGGGGCGTCCTCGTCGGCGTCCGGCGCGCGGAGCACGTAGCGGTCGCCGCTGTGGATGTGGACGTCGCCGCCGCGGTCGCGCACGGCCTCGCGGAACGACTGCCAGTCGGCCTCGGCGGGTTTGGGGCCGTCCACGGTGAACCCCCAGAAGTCCGCCGCGTGCAGCGTGCCGAGCAGCGGATAGACCCACAGGTGGCGGGCCTGGGCCTCGGCGTCGTCCTCGGGGGGCGGCGCGTTCTGGGGCGCGGGGCGGATGACCACGCGGTCACCCCGCTGCGGGCGCGCGCCGTGGGGCAGGATCTCCAGGATCTCGGCCTGGGCCGGGCCCCGCCGCAGGGCGTACAGGTCCCGCTGGCGGCCGTTCACGTCGCAGCGGACGAGGCAGGCGTTCCACACGTCGTCGATGGGGCCGTCCTCGGCCTCGAAGCGCATGCCCAGGGCGGCGCCGGCGGTGCGCACGCGGTCCCAGTCGGCGACCCAAGTTCCGGCCATCACGACCAGCCACGCGGCGTCGCGGTCACCGGGGGCGAGCGCGTCCAGCGCGTCCGCGTGCTGCATCGCCTCGGCGGGGCGGCCCAGCTCCAGCGCCAGCTCGGCGAGCATCGTCAGCAGGCGTTGGCCCCGCGCGCCGCTGGCGAGCACTCGACCGGCCAGCGCGTACGCGAGCGTCGGGTCCTGCGCGTCGCGGGCCCGCAGCGCCTGGAACCACAGGCCCAGCGAGGCGATGCGGGGCTCCAGGGGGGCGCCGTCGGGCTCGGCGAGGGCCGCACGGGCTGCGGCGTCCAGGTGCTCGGCGAGCGCGGCGAGGCCGGCGTCGTCCTTCTGACCGTGGAGCAGGGCGCCCAGCGTGATGGTGAGGTCGAAGCTCGGCGGCGCGGCCTCGAAGCGGGGGCGCAGCATCGCCAGGGCCTCGCGTCCGAAGCCGGCGGCGTCCCAGAGGCGGGCGCGCCAGGCGGCCAGGCGATGGTCCTCGGGGAACCGCGCGGCGGCGGCCTCCAGGCGGTCGAGCGTCTCCTCGTCCGCGGTCGTGAGCGCCTCCAGCGCCTGCAGCGCGGCCTCGGGCGTGTCGGCCGGCTCGGCGG
>CAINDO010000636.1 GCA_903847385.1 uncultured Myxococcales bacterium | reverse complement strand
GGGGCCGAGCACTTCCGCGACGTCGAGTGAAACCCGCCATTGGCCAAAGTAGTTGCAGCCCGATCTGTCCCGCGGCTGCTCGTCACACGCCCAGACCGGCAGGCAGGCGCATGCGACCACGAACAGGCTATCGCGTCGCACTCGCGCCTCCCGATGTGGAAACGGGCTCTTCCTGGTCCATGTAGTCCCAGGTTCCACCTCCGACCTGCTCCCTGAGGACACGCCCGAAACTCAACTGCACTCGCCACAAGTCGGTCCCACCGGTACGCCGGCTTGCACGGTGCCCGTGCAAACTCCTGCAAACGTGCGGCCGGTCGACGCCCCCTCAGCGCGTGAAGACGACGCGCTCGTAGTCGGCGCCGAGGGTCGGCGACAGACCGCAGCGGGCGCCGATGTCCAGGTGGCCGTCGCGCGCGCCCCAGCACATGCGCAGGGACCCCGTGCCGAGGTCGGGGTCCGCGGCGGGCCCATCGGGCAGCTCGCGGACGTCGCAGGGCGCCCGGTCCACGCCGACGCCCTCCGGGGCGAACCCGAGGCTCGTCGAGCCGTCGAAGTAGAACTGCGCGCCGTTGGCCACATGTGTATCCGCGCGCCCGGGGCCGGTCTCGAAGAACACATCGGCCCGCGGGCCGGCGGCCGCGATGGTCAGGTTGTCCTGCCCCGTCGGCCGGCAGCCCATCAGGATCTCGGCCCCGCCGCAGGCCGCCCGCAGATCGTCGAGGCTGACCAGGTCGTCCGCGTAGGTGTCCAGGTGGCACAGCGTCCAGTCGGCGAGGGCCTCGGGCGGCAGGTTCTCCACCACGCCCCGAATGGGGCCCGGCGGAGGCGCGCGGCCCTCCGTCTCATCCAGGCCATACTCACACTGCGCCTCGCGCGGGAAGTCGTAGAAGCCGTCCGAGTCGTTGTCGAGGCCGTCCGCGCAGGCGAGCGCGCGGCCCGTGAAGACCTCGTCGTCGTCCGCCGCGCCGGCGCAGCCTGTGTCGGCGGGGAAGTCCGTCGCGCCGTCGGCGTCGTCGTCGACCCCGTTGGCGCAGGCGGGCGGCGGCCCTTCGACGACCTCGCGATTGTCCCCCGCGGCGGCGCACGCCGGGTCGAAGGGGAAATCGGCGAGGCCGTTGCCGTCATCGTCGCGACCGTTGGCGCACTGCGCGCGCCCGCCGGCGCCCTCGTTCGGATCCGCGGGCCCGCTGCAGCCCGTGTCCCACAGGTCGCTCACACCGTCGCCGTCGTTGTCGAAGCCATCCTGGCAGGCCGTGAACCCCGTCGGATGCCAGCCGGAGATCATCCAGGCCATCAGATCGAGCGACGCGTCCGTCACCCGCCCGTTGTTGCCCCACTCCGCCTCGACGAGCCACAGTCGCCCGCGCCCGATGTCGACGTAGCCGATCAGGACGCGGTCTCGACGCGGGCCGCCCATGGGGACGAACCCCGGAATGTCGGCGTAGGGCAGCGCGTAGCCGCAGCCCCCGATGACATTGTCCCCCAGCGGGCCGAGGCCCGAGTCGCGCCAGAAGGGGTCCTCCGGGTGCATGATGTACTCGGGCGCGATCTCGTCGGAGCAGTTGCCCACCCGCCCCGTGTCCGGGAGCGCGCCGAGGCCGAGCAGGGCCGCGGCGACACCCGCCGAGGTGCGATACTCGGTGATCAGTGTCCCGCCCTCCTCGATCCACAGACGCACCGGGTCGGGGTTGTTGGTGATGGCGAGCGCCCCCGAACGATGCACGAGCAGCGCGGCCGTGTTCGGACCGGGCTGACATCCCACCTGCATCTCCAGGTGCGCCGCGGGTCCGCGAAGAAACTGGCGGACGTCGCGCTGGGGCTGGCCACAGCGCAGCAGCGTGTTGCGGTCCTCGCAGCGCCCGTTCAGACAACCCGCACCGCCGGCGCAGGGCGCGTTGCAGGCGCCACAGTGGGCCGCGTCCGTGAGGAGGTCGAAGTCCTCGTCCACCTCGCCGTCGCAGTCGTTGTCGGCACCGTCGCAGCGCTCCAGGAAACCCCGGCCGAAGGCGGGGTCCGCGTCGTTGCAGTCGCCGCCGCAGGTCGTCGACCCGTCGCCGTCCGCGTCGACGCAGATCGCGCCCGCATCGGGGCCGGGGACGATGCCACCCCCGGCGCCGCCCGAGACCGCCGCGTCCGGGGCCGGGGCGCCGCCCGAGCCTCCCGCGCCGCCCGCGACCGCCGCATCCGGGGCCGGGGGGCCACCGGAGCCGCCCGCACCG
>CAINDO010000635.1 GCA_903847385.1 uncultured Myxococcales bacterium | reverse complement strand
TCGCCGCCGCCCCCCCGGACGCCACCGCGCCCCCGGACATCGGCGCGGGCCCGGACGCCGCCGGCCCCCGACCCCCGCTCCAGCGGCGCGCGTTGCAGATGCTGGTGGAGCGCCGCACCCTCGTCGCCGCGCGCTTCTCGGCGGACGCGCCCGGGGCGCCGCTCGGCCCGCCGACCGTGCTGAACGCGAACGCCAGCCTGCCCATCGGCGATGGGTTCGCCGACGTCGGCCATCGCCCGGGCCGCTGGCTGGCCGCCGCGCGCCGCCTGCCCGACGGGAGCCTCGCGCTCGCCCTCGCCGACCACTGCGGCGAAGCCACCGAGACACTGCATGTGACCGCCGAGCGCACGCGCTCCCTGGGCCGCATGGCGACGGGCACCTGCGCCCCCATCGACGCCTCGATGGACTGGCTCTCGCCCGATGCCCGCTGGTTCCGCGCCGACCGGGTCAGCGACGCGCTCGAGCCCGGACTCCACCGCCTGGACACCCCCCAGGTCCGTGTCCCGCTGCCGGCGTGTCCTGGCCGAGCGGGCGCGCCGACGAACTTCGCCGCCTGGGACGGCGACGGGGCGGTGCTGGCCGCGGCCTTCGACCATTGCCTGATGCGCGTCGACCTGGACACGGGCGCCGCCCGCGAGGTCCCGCTCCCGGATCAGGGGTGCCGCGCGGTCGTGGGCGAGGGCGACCGGGCGCTCCGCGTCGGGGCGGCCCTGCTGCTCGACTGCGAAGCGGGCCTGCAGGCCCTGTCCCCCGAGGGTGGGGTCGAGACGCTCGCCGCGGGGTGGCGCCTGGACCATGAGGTCGCGCCGCAGGTCGACGCCGGAGGCACGTCGCTCGTCGTCCACCGCGACGCCGAGCGGGCGCTCCTGCGGCTGCCCGTCGAGGGTGCGCCCTGGCAGGCGCCGCTCGCCGCCGGAGCGCAGGGCGTGCACCTGGTCCTGGACGGTGGCGCGGCGCGGCCCGCGCTCGTGACCTTCGAGGGTCCCCCCGAGGGCGAGGCGCTCGACCGCGTGCGTCTGTTCTCCGTGGAGGCCGACGGCCTGCGCGAGCGCCTCTCGGCGTCGTTGCCCGGGGGCGCGGTCGACTCCGTGGTCGTGGGCGACGCCGCGCTCGGCCCGCTGTTCGTCGCGATGGGCCCGGGGCGCGACCGGCCGCAGCGCACGTTGCATGCGGTGCGCGGCGCCGGGCGAGCCGCGGAGGTGCTGGCGACCACGGCCGACGCCTGCGGCGTGCTGCCCTGGCACGGGGAGCCTTCGCTGGCGCTGTGGAACTGCGCGGAGACGACGGCGATGGACCTCCGCGGGGAGACCCTCCGCACCTGGCCCCTGGGCCACGTGGTGACCGCGCTGACCTCGGCCGGACACATGGAGGCCTTCGGGTACGAGGCCGAGGCCGAGGTCGCGGTCGTGGACGACTCGGGCCGCCTGCGCCGGGGCAGCGCCGCCCCGGGGGTCCCGACGCTCGTGGGCACGGACGCCGAGGGCGTCAGCGCCGTACTCCGCGCGCCGCCGCGCCTGGGGGCGCCGGCCCCCGGGCGGGTGGACCTCCACGCGCCCGGGGCGTCGGAGCCCCTCGCCACGCTCACCGTCGAGGGTGAGGTCCTCGGCTTCGTGGCGGGCCAGGTCGTCACGCTGCATCAGGGGCGCCTGTCGGCCCAGGGCGCCGACGGCCTGCCGGTGCGGCGTTTCGAAGTCCCCGGGCTCCCCGGCGCCAACGTCCGGCTCTCGGACGCCGGCGGGGGTGTGGCCTTTGCGCTCGACGCGGCGGGGCGTCTGCTGCGGCTCGAACTCGACACGGGCGAGGCGCGGGTCGTGGCCCTGCGTTTGCCGCCGGCGCCCCTGCGGGCCTTGCACCACGACGCGGCCCTGGAGATGCTGGTCCTCGGCCTCGAGAGTACGCCGCCCATGGTCTTCGCGCTCTCCGCCGACCCCGACGCACCCGCCGAACGCCCGATGGCGGCGCTCTTCGGGGCAGGCGTCGGCTTCGCGCCGGGGGCGGACGGCGCCGGCCCCATCGGCTGGAACGCGCAGGGGGTCTACCGACTGTGTGTCGGGGCCTGCGAGCCGGAGCGCTTGAGCGCGGCGTTCGGCGCGGCGTATCGGCTGACGCCGGACGGTCGGCATCTGTTCGACCTGCGCGGGTACTCCGTGTCGCTGGACGCGCCCGACGCGGTCATCTCACCCATGTGCGACGACGTCGGGATCTGCGCGGCCGAGCGGTCCGTCGACGGGTCGATGCAGGTCCAGGTCTCGACGGACGGGGCGCGGGTGATCCTCGGCGACGACATGGCCTTCCGCCCCGCCGACGGTCGGGCGGCCTGGTTGGCCTCGCTGGCGCCCGGAGAGGCGGGCGCCCTCGTGCCGCTCGGGGCGATGCACGGTCCGGACGGCGTGGTCTCGGTGTCCGAGTTTCACCCGGAGGACCAGGGGCCCCGGCTGCGGTTCGAGTTCCGCGACCCCCGGCTGCAGGTCGCGGCCGTGCGAACCCTCGAGGCCCCCGAGCTCTCGGCCTGGGCCTTGTCCGGGCGCGCGCTGTCGATGAGCGGGGGGGCCGAGCTCGGCGTGATTCACAGCTTCCGGGCGCCCGACGACCCGACCTCCCGGCTCCTCGCCGTGGACGCCCGCCTCGGCGGCGATGTGACGGTCCAACACACCGTGCCCGGTCTCATCCGTCACGCGTGGTGACGCCTCAGCGCCAGAGGCGCCGGAGCCGGCGCGAGACCTCGGCGGCGCGGGCCTGCACGGCGAGCTCCAGGCCGCGCGCCGGGGTGACCAGCCCCTGCGACGCGGTGCCGTCGAAGGTGCCCGTCTGCGTCTCGGTGCCATCGCTCATCGACCACGTGGGGGCCGTCTCGGCGTCGGTGTAGGTCATGGTGCCGGTCCAGTTCTGGAGCGTCACCTCCATGGCGCCGCCCGTGAAGTAGGGGTGCTCGCCCGCCCGGGTACCGCGCAGACCCACGTAGCGCAGCACGCTGATGCCGTCCTTGCCGTCCTTCTCCGAGGCCATGCCGTTCGAGCGGTCGCGTGTGTTCACCTCGTGGGTCGTCTCCACGCAGCCATCCTCGAAGGTGGTCTCGTCGCCGCTCACGGTCCGCACGCAGGGCCCACCGTCGGTCGTCTGCAGGGCCGCCGCCGAGGTCGTGTCCGTGTCCAGAGTGATGGTCTGTCCGGAGAACGTCGCGCTGCCCGACAGGACGGTGCGACTCGACAGATGATTGCGCATGCGGAACGTCCCATCGCACAGCTCGTCCAGGTCCCGCGCGGAGTCGGCGATGTCGATGATCGACTGCCCGTCGTACATGGACAGGTCCGCGCCCTCGCACTGCGCCTCGACATACATCTTCATGGTCAGCGCGAGGTCCAGCCCGGACGCGTCGGCGCCGCCGAGCAGGCCGTCGAGGCAGCTGGAGAGATCCAGGCTGCCCGAGATGGTCATCCGGTCGCCGCTGGCCTCGACCTTCAGCGCGCCGAGGGCGTCTTCGACACACGACGAGTCGTCCTCCGTCGGGTCGTCCGACTCGGGTCGCTGATCGAAGAAGCTGCCCTCGTCGTCGAGCTCGCTGGCGAGGTCGGCCGCGGACATGGTGTACAGCGTCCCCGGCGTCAGGTCGGCCGCGGTGAGGAAGAAGCCGCTCGGGTTCGCCCCGGCGCCGCCGTTGCCGTTGCCGTTGCCGTTGCCCGCGCCGGCGTCGGCATCACCGGCGTCGTCGTCGTTCGTGCACGCCGAGAGGCCGATGGCGGCCAGCAGAATCCAGGTCGTCCGCATGTTTCTCGCTCCAGGTCTGGGTGCCCGGAGCCTCGCCCTTCGGCGGGGGCGCGTCAATGGCGAGGGCGACGATCCCGAGATGTGTCGGTTCGTGACGCCGGGCGTTTCACGGTGCCAGATCATGACACCCCGCTGGCATGGGCGGCCGGCTACTTCTGGATGGGCGGCAGGTCGCCGCGCTCGAAGTCCCGAATCCACGGAGTCATGAACATGAAGCCCACGAAGTCCGCCCTGTCCCTCGCCCTGCTCGTCGCGCTCACCGGCACCGCGACCGCCCATCCGAATGGGGGCGGTCACCGCAGCGGCCCCGAGCGCCGCATCCTGGCGCTCGTCGACCAGTATTTCGAGGTCGTCAACGACCAGGACCTCGGCCGGTTCCCCGAAGTGTTCGCCGCCGACTACCTGCTCGACTCGACCGCCGGCACGTACACGGGGCTGCCGACCTTCACCGGGCTCATGTCCGCGCTCTACAGCGCGCTGCCCGACATCCACTACACGCTGGACGAGGTCCTCGTCGACGGCAACGCGGCGGTCATCCGCTACCACTACACCGGCACGAACCTGGGCTCGTTCCTCGGCCTGCCGGCCACGGGCGACGTGATCACCTGCCGCGGCCTGGAGATCGACCGCTTCGAGGACGGCCTGATGGTGGAGAGCCGCAACTTCACCGACTACTACTGCCTGCTGTCGAGCCTCGGTGCGCTGTGAGCGCGCGGCGAACGGGGCTATCCTGCCCCTGATCATGCCGCCCGACGCGCCACCGCAGTCCGATCCCCGAGCGTGGGTCGAGCGCCCGCCGCTCGCGCTCAGCCACGGCACCGTGGACTTCGCGCGGTCGCGGTTCGCGCGGCACGACCGGACCATCGAACCCCTCAGCCCGCGGGAGGCCGAGGTGCTGGCCTTCCTGGCCGATCGGCCCAATCGGACCGTCCCCCGGGACGAGCTGCTCACCCAGGTCTTCGGGCACGGGGACACCTCGCTCAGCCGAGCGGTGGACACCGCCATCGCCCGCCTGCGGCGCAAGCTCGAGCCCGATCCGGCCGCCCCGCAGATGCTCTTCACCGAGCACGGCACGGGCTATCGATTGCTCGTGGGCGCGGCCGAGCCGTCGCCCGAGGCCCCGCCGCCCGCGCCGCGGCGGGTCATGCACCTGCGCGACCGTCGCGTCGACCTGACCGCCGGTGTCGTCGAGGGGCCCGCGGGGCGCGTCGCGCTCACGGCGCAGGAGCGGCAGCTCGTCGAGGCGCTGCTGCGCCTGGACGGCGCGCCCCTGGAGGCCACGCGGGCTGCCCGCGTACTCGGCATGCCCGGGCTCGGCGCGGTGCGCAACGCCGTCGCGCGGCTGCGGGCCAAACTCGAGGCCCACCCGGCGCGCCCGGTTCATCTGCTCACGGCCCCCGGGGGCGCGTACCGGCTCGAGGCGCGCGTCGCCGCCCCCGCGGCGGACGCCGAGGCCCACCGCGCCGCCCTCGTGTCCCTGACGGACTACGTGGGGGTCGTGCTCGGCCTGCCCGACTGCGTGGTGTACGTGTTCGAGGGCGACGCGCTGCACCAGCGGGCGGCGTTCGGCCCCAAGCGTGCGCCGGACGGGGGCGTGCGGGCGCCCCTGATCCAGAGGGTGGGCGAGGGGCTCGTGGGCGAGGCGGCCCGGCTCGGGCAGCCCATCCTCTGCGGGGACACCGCGGCGGACGCCCGCTATCGGCCCGATCTCGTGCCCGCGCGGGGCGAGCTGATCGTCCCCGTGCTCGCGTCCGGCGTGCTCGTGGGTGCGCTCGACGCGGAGCACCCGGCACCCGGTGTGTTCACGCAGGCTCATCTCGCCACGTTCGTCTCCCTCGCCGCCATCGCCGCGCCGGCGTTCGCCCGGCTGCACAGAGGCTCCCATGACTGACCCATCGCGCGCTGCCGCGGAGGCGCTGGTGCGCCGCTACTTCGATGCCGTGAACGAGCGTCGCCTCGACGACCTCGACGCGGTCTTTCCGCCGGACTTCGTCTCGCATCTGCGGGTGGGCGACGTCCACGGCCTCGCGGCCTTCAAGGAGCTCATCCGCATCGTCTATGCCGCGTTCCCGGATGTCATGTGGACGTCCATCGAGGAGATCTACACGCCCGAGCGCGTGGTGATCCGCTACTTCTTCGCGGGCACCCAGGTGGGCCCGTTCATGGGCATCCCGCCGAGCCATCGGTTCGTGCGGGTCGACGCGTGCGAGGTCATGGTCCTGCGCGACGGCGTCGTGCCCGAGATCTGGAACTACGCCGACCTGATGGGCCTCGCGGCCCAGGTCAATGCGGTCAATCCCCTGGCGCTGCGGGTGTGAGTCGGCACGCCGGCACTCAGTTCAGGTAGAGCAACACGGCGTCCCCCGAACGCGCGGCCGCGGCGAAGAACCTGCGCAGGTGGGCGTAATACTCGGTCACATACGCCTGGTCGTCCGTCCCGCCCGCCCAGGGCACGGGATAGATCTCCGCGCTCTCGGCCGCCGCGGCGTCGAAGCGCGACCACAGCACCTCGGGGGTGAGCGGGTCGAGCGCGGCGGCGACTTCGGCCACCTCGGCGGGGCGCAGGTAGCGCGCCGGGCCGTAGCCCACGTCCTCGTCGCTGACCTCGGTCCCGCCCAGCACCGCGCCGAAGAGCGGCCACTCGCCGAGCCACGGGTCGCCGTTGAGCAGGAAGTGGATCAGGTGCCAGGTCTTGTCCACGTCCAGGGTGCGGTCGGCGCCCTGCCGGCCCCCCCGGTAGAGAATCGACGCGAGCGTCTCGGGCGCGGCCAGCAGCGCGTCCAGGGCCGCCGCGGAGATCCGGCGATAGTTTCCGATCATCGACATGCTGGGGCTCCTGCGTGGGGGTCGGCTGCCTTCGGGGCGGACCTTGCGGCGAGTATGACCGTGGTCCGGGCGGCGGGCGATCGAGAAACGGGCTTCGGCGGGTCGAAAAAGAAGTCCCGCACACCCCGGTATTGCCCACTCGAACGGAAACGAACTCGAAACGACGGAGTCCCCGATGCGCCGCCGCACCCTCTCTCTCGCCCTTCTGCTCGCCACCCTGCTCTCGGCGGCCGCGCCCGCGCAGGCGGCCTCGCTCTACGTCGAGAACGGCGGCCTGCTGGCCTCGACCACCGCCCTGGACGACGGCGGGACTGCGTTCACCCTCGTGCTGCCCCTCGGCTCGCCGCTGGAGAAGACCCTGACCGAAGGCGCCGTGCTGCCCACGCTCGAGGTGGCCGTCGTGGAGAAGGGCAAGAAGGGCACCAAGGGCACCAAGGGGAGTCAGCCCTACCTGATCGTGACCCTGCACAACTGCCTGATCAGCTCCGCCCGCGTGGCGCCGGATGGCAGCGTGACGGTGGTGATCGAGGCGGACGCCTACGATCGCCAGACGCTCGATGGGGGCTTTTGAGGGGGCGGTCAGGCGCCGCGCGCCGCGCACATCGTTTGGAGCCGGGCCGCCACGGAGGCCAGCCTCTCTCGTTGCTCGAGCCGGGACAGCTGCGACTCCGGCAGGCCCGCGGCGCCGTTGGCGGCGCCCCAGATCGCACCGGCCATGGCCCCGATGGTGTCCACGTCGCCCCGGAGCGAGGCCACGAACGCGAGGAGGTCCGGAAACGGCGCGTCGATGAAGCGCAGCGCGCAATACAGCGCGGTCACACACGACGCCGGGGCGGAGATGCCGTTGCCCAGGTGCTGCCGGACCGCGTCGGGGGTGGGTGGTGCCGTCGCCGTCGTCGACGCGAGCCAATCCCGGGCCAGGGCGAGGCGCGTCTGGAAGGGCTCCAGATCGCAGGCGGCCGCCGCGGCTTCGGCGACAGCGACGCCGCGCGCGCCGAGGGCTGCGCGGGCGGTGGCCGTCGCGATGAGTACGGCCCCCGCCTCGCCGAGGGGGTGGGCATGGGTGACGCGCGCGCTGACCCGCGCCGCCTCGACGAGGGCCTCCGGGCGATCCGCGAAGAACAGACCGATCACCGGGGCTCGCATCGCGCCGCCGTTGCCGAAGGAGCCGTCCGGGTAGACGGAGCGATTGGCCGCCTGCCACGTCGCGCCGCCCGCAATGCGCTTCAGGAGCCGGGCGGCCCCGGGCCCGTAGCCGCGGCTCCATCGGTAACCCGCGGCGAACCGGCGCGCGAGGTCGTCCGGCTCCACGCCCCCGTGCGCGAGCAGCGACTCGGCGACGTCGAGCGACATCTGCGTGTCGTCCGTGAAGCGCCGCTCGCCGTGGCGGGTCGTGCCGATGAGGCGCCACACCAGGCGCTCGAGCGGCCCGCCCTCATGCGGCGCGCCGAAGGCGTCCCCGAGCGCGAGGCCGAGGAGACAGCCCTCGAAGGTCTGGCGGGTGAGCATGATTCGGTCCTCCTCCGCCCGGCGGTCGCGGGCCATGCGTCAGGTCGGCGCCTCCCGCAACGACTTGACGTCGGCGCTCTCTTCCAGCACCCGCTTCAAATCGGACATGAGCTGCGAGATGGCCGAGGCGTCGCCCGACGAGCGCCTGAGCCGGGCCAGCAGGCCGTACTCGGCAAAAGCGAAGACCTGCCAAGCCCGGCCGGACTCGTCGGTGCTGGCGACCGCCACGTGGAGCCGGCAGCCGGGGTGCGCGAGAACGAGGACACGGCCGAAGTCCTCGGCGACGATTCGCTCGACGACATATCCGGCCAGGCCCAGCGCGTCGGCCAGCCACGCGGCGAGGGCGCGCCCGCAAATGCCTGGGTTCGTCTCGTCGTCCTCCCCCGGAACGGGCGGGAACGCGTCGGACTCGAACAGGTACCGTGTGTCGGAGATCATCCCCCCACCCCTCGCAGAACCCGCGCCGCCAGCGCCACCCGGTCGTGCTCGGGCAGGTCCAGCCGACGCACGAGCCGCACCGGCCCCGGCGGGCCCTCGGCCGGATCCGTCTCCGAGTCGTCGCCCAGGTGGGGCACGCCCGCGTCCCAGACGAGGCACCAGTAGGGCGAGGGCGTCGGGCCGACGCGCGTGTCGCCGACGAGCACCCGCGCCTCCAGGGCGCGGGACAGGGCCTCGCCGAAGTCCCGCAGCCAGTCTTCGAGGTCGTGCTCCGGTGCGAGGCGCACGCCGACACACACGCCGCAGGGAAACCCGGTCTCGGGCGCCCGCTCGACGACGCCGAGCCACACGTCGGCCGCGGGGGCCGGACCGGAAGGCGCGACCGCGTCGACGCGCTCGACCGCCACGGAGAGGCCCGGCAGGACCGCCTGCGCGGCGGCCCGCAGCGCGCCGAGGTCGGGTGTGCAGGCGAGGGCGAGGTCGGTCATGGCTCCGCCCCCCCGCCCGCTGCGCGGGTCTGCCCCCCCGAGGGGGCTGCATTCGCTTCGCTCATGGCGCCAGTCTAGCGCGCACGAATATTCGTCGCCTCCCGCGCGTCCGTTCCACACCCGACCCACGGAGAGAACACCCATGCCCGGAACCGCCCCCGCCCTGCGCTTGCCCCTCGTCCCCTGGTCCACCTGCGTGTGGCTCTGCCTCGCCTGCTCGCCGTCCGACGAGGGCGCGACCGCGGACGGAGGGGCGGCGGCGGGTGGCGCACCGACGGGCGGCGCGTCGAGCCGGGTGGACGCGGGGGCGGGCGGCGCAAACGTCGCCGACGCGGAGGTTCCCGAGGTCGCGGCGTGGCAGGTGCTCGAACTGTCCGCCCTCGGTCGGGTGCGAGACGTGGTCGCGATCGATGTCGGGGCTGCCCTGGCGACGGACCGGGGTCTGTTCCGGCTGACCCCCGACGGCGTGGCGGCGTTCATCACACCCGAGGTGCCCGGCGGCTACGCGGCGGTGGACTTCACGCCGACCTCCGGTCTGTACGCCATCGGCGCGGACGGGGCGACGCTGGCCCTCGGAGCCCCGCAGGGGCCCCTGGGCGCGGTGGACTTCCGGACGAGCGTGCCCTACGTGGAGGTGGTCGCGTCGCACGCACAGTTCTTCGGCCTGCGCGCCGCCGATCGCGTGGCCTTCTACGAGAACCAGCCCGGTGTGGGCGCGGCGCCCATCACGGGCGCGACCGGCCCGGCGACGGCCGTGGTGGCCGAGGGTCCCCAGCACCTCGTCGCGCTGCCCGAGACGATCTTCGCCCTGGACGCGATGGCGGGCACGCCGCAGGCCCTGCCCGACGGCTCGCTGCTCGAGGGCGTGACGACGCTCCACCTCACCGAGGCGGGGGAGGTCTTCGGCGGCGACGCGATGGGTCGGCTCGTGGAGCGTGTCGGCGGCGTGTGGCAGCGCACGCCGGCGCCCGCGCCGGGTGTGCTCCGGGGCGGTGACGTGGGCCCCGACGGCGTGGTGCTGGTGGGCGACGCGGGCCTGGTCCTGCGCCGATCCGGCGGCGCGTGGGCGCAGCTCGACCTGCCGCGCACGGACGACCTCGTCGACGCCGCGGCGACGCCGGGCATGCCCCTGCTGCTGACGGCGGCCGGCGACGTGCTCTGGTACGGGCTGCCCTCGCAGGCGCCGTCCTTCGAGGCCCCGGAACCGATCGGCGCCGACGCCGGCACGCCGGACCCGGTGCTGCCCGACGCCGGTCCGCCCGTCCTGCAGCCGCAACTGCGCGTGATCTCCCTGAACGACGGCGCGGTCGTCGACGGCTGCCTCGACCGCCGGCCCTTCGAGGGGCCGTACGACCGCGTCGGCAACCAGGGCGGACAGACGGCGTCGGGCTACGCGCCGATCAGCCAGGGCCCGCACCGATTCCAGACGGACGTGTATTTCCTCGCCGACAACCGCTGCCGCGACATCGGCGAGGACGCGGAGTTCACCGCGCGCCCGAACAAACTCTACACGGCGCTGATCTGGGAGCTCCTCGGGTTCTCGTCCGTGGAGGTCTGGTCGTCGGACGTACCGCCGACGGATGGCGCCACGCGCGTGCGCGCCACCGGTCACAGCGAGGCCCGCAGCGGCCGCCTGGCGGTGTGTCTCGACGGCCAGCCGCTGCCCGGCGACTTCGGCGTCGTCGACCGCACGAGCTTCACCGCCGAGGTCCGCGTGTGGTCCGACGTCCCCTGTCAGGGCGAGCTTCTGGGCACCGCCGCCGTCGAGCTCGCGCCGGGGAGCGCCAACACGCTGGTCGCCTACTCCCTCGGGCAGCGCGACGAGGCGCCCCACGCGCTGATCACCTGCCTGGACGTCGACGCGGACGGCGCCCTCGCGAACGGCGGCCTGTGCCGCGACGTCGCGCTGACGGCGCCCTGAGGCCGGGGGGGCCGCGGTCACGCGTCGGCGGGCGACTGGCCGAAGCGCCGACCTTCGCCTCGCCGCCCCTCGGTGATCAGACCCCGCAGGCTCTCGCGAATGAGCGTGCCCCAGGCGTCGTTGCATGCGCCGAAACACTCGCAATCGCGCGAGAGCCCCACGTGCGTGAAGACGATCTCCGTCTGTTCTTGGCGCGGCGTCAGGTCGAAGACGATGTGCGTGCCCTTCCACTCGGCCGCGTCGCGCAGGAAGGTGAGATGGGCGTCCTCGACGCGCCAGACCACGCGGCGGCCGGGGACGAGCTCGACGACCCGCTGCGTGGAGGTGTGGAGCGCCTCGTAGCGGTAGGTGAACTCGCCCCCCACGCGGTCGGTGACGCCGTCGATCTCCCCCCACCACCACCCGCGCACGTCGTTGATGGCGGCGAAGACGGCCTCGGGGGGCGCGGAGACGATGAGCCGGTAGGTGATGTCGTCCCGATGGTCGGGTGTCGGTGGGGTGTCCACGTTCACGTCCTTTCAGTTCGGTGGAGCGCCTCGGTCGTCGAGGTCGACTTCGGGTACTCTTGGCGCAGATCGTCGAGCGGGGGAGAGTGACAAGCGTGGCGGGATTCCGATGGACGCGCTGACGAACGCCGCGGCCGATGCCCTCGCTGCGGGCGACCCGCTCGGTGCCCTGCGGTCGGTGGCCCTGCGCGAGGATCCGCCGGCGCTCGCGCTCCGGGGCATCGCGCTGGCGCAGCTCGGCGAGTTTCCGCGGGCTCGGGCGCTCCTGCGACGGGCGGCGCGTGCGTTCGGCGCGCGGGCGCCGATGGCCCGGGCCCGCTGTGTCCTGGCGGAGGCCGAGGTCGCGCTGGCGTCCCGGGATCTGGCCTGGCCGGGCAAGGCGCTGGCGGCGGCCCGCGAGGTGCTGCAGCGGCACGGCGACGCTCCCAACGCCGCGCACGCTCGACTCCTGGAGGCGCGCCACCACCTCCTCGTCGGCGAGCTCGACGCGGCCGAGCAGGTCTTGGGGGTGTTCTCGACCGACTCGCCGACGCAGACCGCCACCCACCAACTACTGCTCGCCGAGATCGCGGTCCGCCGGACGCACGCCGAGGTCGCACGGCGTGCGCTGGACCGGGCCGAGCAGGCCGCGCGCGTGGCCCGCATCCCCGCGCTCACAGCCGAGGTCGCGCGGGCGCACCGGGCGTTGCGGGCGCCCGTCGCGAGGTCGCTCGGCGCGGGCCGGACGCGCGCGCTCGGCCTCGACGAGGTCGAGACGCTGCTCGCCTCCGACACCCTCGTGGTCGACGCTCGGCTGCACGTCGTCCGCGTGGGCACGGACCAGGTCTCGTTCGCCCGCCGACCGGTGCTGTTCACGCTGGCCCGGGCGCTCGGCGAGGCCTGGCCGCGCGAGGTCCCCCGGGACGCGCTCATCGCACGGGCCTTCGCGGCGCGCGTGGTGAACGCGTCGCATCGGGCTCGCCTGCGCGTCGAGGTCACGCGCCTGCGCAAGTCGTTGGCGGGCTTCGCACGTCTCGAGGCCACCCCGGGCGGCTATGTGTTGGCCCCCCTGGGGTCACCGGAGGTCCGGGTGCTGGCGCGCCTCGTCGAATCGCCGCACGCGGCGGTGCTGGCGCTTCTGACGGACGGCGAGGCGTGGTCGAGCTCCGCCCTGGCCCTGGCGCTCGGGACGAGCCAGCGCAGCGTGCAGCGCGCCCTGGACGCCCTGCGCGAGATGGACGCGGTCCGGTCGCTCGGGCAGGGCCGAAGCCTCCGCTGGACCGCCACGACCGGAGGCGACGCATGAGCCCACCGCGGGCCGAGATTCTCCAGGAGTACGGCCCCTTCGACGGGACCGGCCGCGTGAACGGCGTGACCCACGACGGGGTGCACGTGTGGTTCGCCGACGGCGACACGGTGCGGGCGCTGGACCCGGCCACCGGGGAGACGTCGCGCGCCCTGAGCGTCCCGAGCCGCGCGGGCACGGCCTTCGACGGTCGGTATCTGTTCCAGTTGTCCGACGATGTCATCCGGGTCGTCGATCCGCAGACCGGAGAGGTGTTGCGCACGCTCCCGGCGCCGGCCGGCGGCTCCGGCCTCACCTGGGCCGAGGGGTCGCTCTGGGTGGGGCAGTACGGAGAATGCAGAATCCTCCGGCTCGACCCCGAGACCGGCGCGATCCTGCGTACGATCGTCTCCGACCGCTTCGTGACCGGCGTCACCTGGGTCCAGGGGGCGCTGTGGCACGGCATCTGGGACGACGCGGGCAGCGAACTGCGCCGCATCGACGCGGGCACCGGCGAGGTCCTGGAGCGCCTGGAGATGCCGCCGGGCACGGGTGTGTCCGGGCTCGAGGCCGACGGTGCGGAGCGGCTCTACTGCGGTGGCGGCGAGGGCGGCAAGGTGCGGGCGGTGCGGCGGCCCAAAGGGCCGGGTGCGCCGAAGCCGGCGTCCGGCGAGTGAGCCCGTTGTTCCCCGCGGCACGATGCTGGCAAGCTCACCCCCCAAACCCCGTCGAGCCCTCGTCGTCAGCCTCCGCCCGAAAGTCACCGACATGAAACCCGCTGCCCGTCCCCTTGCCGCGCTCGTGCTCGCCTTCTTCGCCGGCTGCGGCGCCGCCCCCGCGCAGCGCGACGCGCCCGCCGGCCCGGCGACCACGTGGTATGGCGGCACCATGACCGTCACCTCCGCGGACGGCGCCACGCCCTACGGCCCGCCGAAGCCGGCGCTCGTCGCCCGCACGGTGGATGCGGCGAAGGGCGAGATCGTCGAGGTCGTCGTCGACGACGGCGCCTTGCGCACCACGACACTCCACCGCGAGGGCGCCACCCAGGCGTTCAGCGCGACGGACACCGCGAAGAGCTTCACCGGCACGGTGACGATGACCGGCGACGCCTGGAGTTTCACGGGCTGGTCCTACGACCTGACGATGGCCGACGGCAGCGGCAAGATCGCCGGGACGGCGACGATCGGCGCCGACGGCATCCGGACGGAGAAGTTCTTCATCGCGCCGGACGGTCAGAAGCAGGTGAAGATCGTCGACGCGCTCGCGCCGATCACCCAGGCCGACTACGACACCCGCCTGGCGACCCTGCTGAAGCCCTCGGGGCCGTGACTCCGCCGCCCACCGACCTCGGCGGGCGCTTGACGTTCCGCCCCGCGCGGGCGGACGAGATCGGTCTCATCCTGGCGCTGGACGAGGACGCCACGCTCCTCTATCTGCAGGCGGGCCTGGACGCGAGCCTGCCGCGCGCGCACCCCTACGGCCAGTACGAGGAGCGGCGGTGGGCCGAGGACGCGGCGGCGGGTCGGGTGACCCTCGCTGTGCTCGACGGCGAGGTCGCGGGGTTCACGGCCTGTCACTTCGTCGACGGCGCGCCGTATCTCGACCAGCTCTCCGTCTGGCGCCGGCTGGGCGGGCGTGGCATCGGGCGGGCGCTGCTCGACCGCGTGCTCGCCTGGGCGGCGCCGTTGGGGCCGCTGTGGCTGACGACCTACGACCACCCCGGCGTGCCCTGGAACCGCCCGATGTACGAGCGCCGCGGGTTCACGATCGTGCCCGAGACCGCCTGGGGCCCCGAGATGCGCGCCGTGATCGCCGGCCAACGCGAGGCCCTGCCCGCGCCCGAGGCCCGCGTGGTCATGCGCGCAGGATCTTCTCCATCGCGCGGCCCTTGGCCAGCTCGTCCACCAGCTTGTCCAGGTAGCGGATCTTCTGCATGAGGGGGTCTTCGACCTCCTCGACGCGGACGCCGCACACCACGCCCTCGATGAGCGCGACGTTGGGGTTCAGCGCCGGCGCCTCGGCGAAGAACGTGCGGAAATCACAGCCGTTTTCGACCTGGGCCTGAAGCTGCGCGTCCGAGTAGCCGGTCAGCCAGGTGATCACCCGGTCGACCTCGGCCCGCGTCCGCCCCTTGCGCTCGGCCTTCGTCACATAGAGCGGGTAGACGCTCCCGAAGCGCATGGAAAAGACGCGGTGTTCGGACATCGAAGGGTCACTCCCCGGGGGCGCCGGTGGCGAAGATCATGTACTCGTTCGTGATGTCGAACGAGTCGAGGGTGGCCCAGTTGTAGGGGCTCTCGGTGGCGTTGCTCCAGAAGAATCGGTTGGGCTCGGCGACCCGTTCGCGACAGCCGACGACACAGGCGATCTCGGGGAACGCCCCGCCCTCGCTGATCGCCACGAGCAGGTGCTGGCCCTCGCGCAGGACGATGGGCTCCGGCAGCGTCAGGTCGACGAAACGCATGGTGTTCGGGGGCAGCTCCATGCCCTCCACCGGGATGACCGCGAGCAGCTCCGGCGCGCTCGGCGGCGTCTCGCCGTCGATCACGGAGACCTCGACCCGGGCCTCGAACGCCGTGCTGCACGTGTAGTCGATGGCCTGGAACGCGGCGGCCGTGTACTGAACGGTCTCCACCCGCCAGGGATAGCTCGGGGGGGTCAGGCGCGTGGCGACGAGCATGCCCTCCTCGCCGGGGGCCGGCAGGATCTCGCTCTGATAACACTCGCCGCCCGGGTAGTTGGCCAGCACACCCGGCTCGTCCTTCGAGATGGGCGCGAAACACTGCGTCAGGGTGTCACAGTCCACCGCGGTCTGCGCGCACATGATCCCGGCCGTGGTGGCCGCGTCCGCGGAGCACAGGTACATGCAGCTCAGGGCGTTCCACTCCGGGCTGCACTGCGTCCACAGATCGCAGGCGGCGCGGCACTCTGCCTCGGGGACGAGCGGCCCTTCGGCGCAGAAGCTGGCCAGAAGCTGCGGGGAGTGGAGCTGTCGGTCGGCTTCGAGGCGTCGGGCGATGCGGGCTTGCAGGTCCGGCGCGTCACAGGCCAGAAGCGCCAGGCGCTCGAAATCGGCGGCCTCCGTCGCGTCGGCGTACGGGAACGGCGTCTGCCCGGTCAGCGCGGTGCTGCAGTAGTACCAGACGTCGTGCGCGAAGGGGTCCTGGTAGGTCACCAGGGTCGGACACGCCTCGGTGACGCACTGGGTCAGGCGGTCGGTGAAGGCCACGCAGACGGGCGGGATGCTCTCCGGCGCCTCGCCGCCGAAGTGGGGCGGCGGCGGGGCGACGCAGTGGCCATCCACGCCGCAGAAGACACCCACCAGCGGGTAGAACTCGTCCATCGTGCTGACCACGTCCTCGCAGGTGTGGGCCGTCTCCACGCGCTGGGCGAAGAACTGGTTGCACTGACCGATGCAGACCTCGTGCAGGGCGTCGGGGGCGATCTCCGCGGCGCAGGGGCAGAGGAGCGGCTCGGGCTGCGCGAAACACGTGGAGACGCGGTCGCAGGCCGCCATGCAGAAGTCCGGCGGCGGGGGTGCCGCGTCGGGGGGCGGCGCCGCGTCCGGCGGGGGGGCGAGGTCCGGCTCGGGCGCGGGCTCCGCGTCGACGGGGTCGAGCGTCGCGTCCGGGCTCGGGGCCGCGGCGTCCGGCGCGCGTGCGTCGGCCGCGGAGGCGCCGCCGCCGCCGTCGTCACCGGACTCACCACCGCAGCCGAAAACCAGCGCGGTCAGCGCCCACGCACCTCGGGAAAGCTTCCAACTCATGGCTGTCTTGCCTCGCATCAACGGTCTCGGGGATCGCCGACCACCTGCGCCGGGTCGGCCGTCGGTCGGAAACGGAGCACATCCTTCAAATGAACGCCGGCGTCATCCTCCTCCTGCGTTGGAGGCCGGTAAACGGGGCGCAGGGGGCGCGGCCGTGTGTCTTGCCCTGGGTCAAGTTCGAACGCGCGACCCGCGGAGCGGCCCTGGGACAGCCCCCGGGGCGTCCCATGAGACAACGCCTGGCCACGGCCTGCCTGCGCCGCCCGCGCGGCCGCGATGGGGCGGGTGTCCGCGTCGGCACGGGCGTTGCTACGGAAGGCCGTATCGCACCCACCGGAGGTCCCATGTCCCGCATCTCTCCCTGTGTTCGCATCCTGCTCGCGGCGTCGGCCGCGCTCCTGCCGGGCCTTGTGTCTGCCCAGACGCCCGAGGCCGCGCCGCCCACGGAGAGCGGCGGCATCCGGGTGCTCGAGACGGCCGGCGTGTCCACCACCGGCCAGACCACCCGCCTCCGCTTCGAGTCCGACGGACGCGTGCCCGTGATGCGGGTCCTGGACACGGACACGGGCTACGGCTCGAACGGCTTCGGCGGGACGATGAGCTACTACGGCGAGCGCACGCAGCGGCTGTGCACGGCGCCGTGTGTGGTCGAGGTGCCCAGCGGCGTGTACACCCTGAAGGCCGGCGAGAGCCTGCTCTTCGGGGGGCGGTTCGAGGTCGAGGCGATGGGCGGCGAGCAGGTCTGGGCGGTCGAGGACAACAGCGTGGGCCTGGGCATCGGCGGCATCCTCGGCACCTCGTTCGGCCTCTCGGGGATGGTCGCCGGGGGCATGCTCCTGCTGCTCCAGGACGACCGCACGAAGGACAGTCTGCCGGCGGGCGGGCCGATTCTGGCGGCCTCGGTGCCCCTGACCGCGCTGGGCATCTGGATGCTCGTGGCTGCCTTTGGAGATGCGGAGCCGGTGGGGCCCTGAGGCTCACCCGCCCCGGGCGAAGAACCCCGCCGCCGGGATGTCCAGCCCCTGGTTGAACCGCGACCAGAAGTTCACCTGGGCGATGGTGCTCGCCAGCACCACCAGCTCGCGGGGCGTGAAGGCCTCGCGCAGCCGCGCGCGCAGCGCCTCGGGCAGCACGACGGGGGTGGCGCTCAGGGCGCGGGCGTAGTCGGCGGCGGCGGCCTCGCGGGCGTTCGTGGGGGTGAAGTCCCCGGGCGCGCCGGCCAGCAGGGCGTCCAGCTCGGCGGCGTTCAGGGCGCCCCGCGCGGCGGCGGCGGCGTTCATGTCCACGCAGAAGGGGCAGCCCGCGGTCCGGCTGGCGACGAGGCGGGCGATGGCCAGGCAGCGGGCGTCCAGGTCGGACGCGCCGGCGGCGGTCAGCTCGAAGACCCCGGCGCCGAAGGCCCCCTTGGGCCACCAGGCGAGCAGCCGGGCGGGCAGGGGCTCCTTGCCGGTCATGCGGCGCGCAATGAACAGCGCGGGCCGCAGCAACCAGGGCACGCGGCGCGGGGGGGACACGAGCATCTCGGTCGAGGACATCGGGGCTCTCGGCGGTCGTTCGGGGGGACTGTGGGCACGCGGCGCCCTCGCACAAGGGGATTGCAGAGGGGGCCGAGGTGGCGACCACTTCGGCGGAAGGAGTACCGTGTCGGCATGAACCGACTCGCCCTGCTGCCGATCCTCCCGCTGTGCGCGCTCTGGTCCTGTGTCCGCGACGAGGTCGAGACCCCGGCCGACACCGACGCGGGCGCCGACGCGGCCGTCCTGCCGGCCGATGCCTCGCCGGACGGATACGTCGAGCCCGCGGACGCGCTCCCGCCCGTGCCCCGCGTGCCCGAGAAACACCGCCCCGCGGCCGAGATGTGCGACGACCTGCGCACTCCGGGCAGCGCGATGCCCGGCATCGAGGGCGCCTCCTGCGGGGCCGACGCCGACTGCACCGACGGCGACAACGGCCGGTGTGTCGACTTCCGCGGCGACCAGCAGTGCAATTACGACGAGTGTTTCGCCGACGCCGACTGCCCCGGGATGGGCGTGTGCGCCTGCGGCGGCGGCTTCTGGTCGGACAACAACGTGTGCCTGAACGACGGCAACTGCCGCACGGACGCCGACTGCGGTGAGGGCGGGGCCTGCTCGCCCACGCTGGGTGACTGCGGCGACTACGCCGGGGTGGTGGCCTACTACTGTCACACACCCACGGACGAGTGCGTGGACGACGCCGACTGCACGGGCACGGCGGGGCGCGGCTACTGCGCTTACAACCCCGCCGCCGGACACTGGATGTGTTCGGACGCCCAGTGCGTGGGGTGAGAGGCCGCGCGCTCGTCGGGCTGCTCGTGGCCGCCTCGACCGCCTGTGGAGAAGCCGCCGCGGACCCCGAGCCCGGCGCGCTGTCGGCGGACGCCGTGCGCTACCTGGAGGATCCGGCGGCCGGCCCCGCGGCGCTGGAGGCCGCGCTCGTGAACCTGGACAACGGCTACGCCCGCGACCGGCGCGCGCACTACCGCGTGGGCGACTGGCTCGACCTGCCCGAGTGGCGGCCGCGGGTATACCCCGCGCGGCCGGGGGAGACGCGCCCGGTCGGCGCACCGCTGGCGGCGCCCGAGACCGATCCGCCCCGAGAGACCGACGCGTTCCGGGCGCTGGGCGAGGCGCTGTTCTTCGACTACCCCGTGCAGTTCGTGCCGGGGCTGTCCGTTGCCCTGGCGGACCCCGCGCGCTTCGGGCTGGGCGTGACGGATGGTCGCGTCGACGGCCTGATCTGGGTGGACGCGCCCGGTGGCCCGGCGCTGGCGCTGACCTGCGCCGCGTGCCATAGCCGGCCGACCACCGCCGGCCGCGTCGAGGGTCTGGGCAACCCGGACTTCGACCTGGCCCGGGTCGTGGGCTCGGCCTGGCCGCCGGGCATGGCCGACGTGACCGCCGACGGCCGCGACGACCCGATGTCTTTCCCGGACCTGCGCGCCGTGCGTTTCCAGCACACGCTCAACCGCGCGGCGACCTTGCGCAACGGCCTTCTCCCGCTGGCCGCGCGCGCCGAGACGCAGATCATCGCCTCGCTGGGCGGCGTGGCCCGGCCGCCCCGGACGTACGCGCTCGCGCTGGCGGTGTATCTGTTCGAGCTCAGCGAGACGCTGCCCGCGCCGGCCACCACCGGCCGCGGGCGCGCCGTGTTCGACGCCGCCTGTGCGCACTGCCACGCCGGTGATGGGCTCGCCGGCGAGCCGGTGCCGATCGACCGGATCGGCGCGGACCCGTATCTGGCCGAGAGCCCGGAGCGGCGGACGGGATACTGGCAGGTGCCCTCGCTGCGGGGCGTGGCCGACCGCGAGCGGCTGTTCGCCGGGGGCGAGGTCGAGGGCCTGGACGCGCTGCTCGACCCGGGGCGCGCGTGGCCCGGGCACCGTTTCGGCCTCGTCCTGGACGCCGCCGACCGCGCGGCGCTGCTGACGTTCCTCCGGTCGATTTGAAGCGAAGACCCGCGAAAAACCGTCGAAAACGCGGAAATTCGTGGCTCCGGAGAGACCCGGCGCCGCGGGGAACGGCCTGGCGTGCGGGGGGCCGGAATCGGTGCGGGATATGCATGTCCCGATCGATGCACGATCGACGGAGGTGTCCCATGTCCCGGATGCTCGGAGTGATGTTCGTTCTGGCGAGCGGTCTGGCCTGCGCCTGCACCGCGGATGACCATCAGGACGGCCCGGACGCCGCGCAGGGCGGTACCGGCGGCGCGGGCGGGGTCGGCGGCACGGGCGGGGTCGGCGGCACGGGCGGCACGACCGGCGGCGCGATCACCGGCGGCACGACCGGCGGCACGACCGGCGGCACGCTCCCGGGCGGGACCGGCGGAACGGGCGGAACGGGTGGCACGGGCGGCACCCCCGGCGACTGCATGCCCCACGACTGCGGCCCGCCGCCCCCGCTGCCCGCGCAGATGTGCCCGGACGGCAGCGTCGCCGGCGCCGAGTGCCAGCGGCTGGACGACGGCACCTGCGGCTGGCGCATGGGTGAGTGCCCGCCCGTCGCGGAGCGCTGCGACCTGCCCCTGCTGACGGGCCCGTGCGAGGCGTTGATCACGAGTTGGGGGTTCGACCCCGCGGCGAACGACTGCGTCGAGTTCACTTACGGCGGCTGCGAGGGCAACGCGAACAACTTCGTGACCCGCGAGGCCTGCCTGGCGGCCTGCCCGCCCGCGCCCGGCGTGGCCTGCGGCGCCCGGGCCGGGGACACCTGCGGCCCGACCGAGTTCTGCGACTTCGGCGACCAGAGCTCCTGCGGCTTCGACGACGGCGAGGGCGTGTGCCACCTGCGACCGGACGCCTGCGCCGAGATCGACAGCCCCGTGTGCGGCTGCGACGGCCGGACCTACTCGAACGCCTGCCTGGGCCAGGTCGCCGGCGTGGACACCCTGCACCCCGGCCCCTGCCAAGACCCGCCCGCCGGTGACTGCGCCGATCTGACCCGCGAGACCATCATTCTGAGCGGCGGTGTGAGCTACGGCGAGTGTCTCGAAGGCTGCGTGTCCACGCTGACCATCGCCGCGACCTCGCTGAACCGCGCGCCGCCCTGCGACGAGGTCTCGCTCGTCGTCTGCGACAACGGCGCGGGCGGCCCGTGCACCGAACACAAGGGGACGCTGACGCCCGTGGCGCACGACCTCGCCCGACGCCTCGCGGCGGACCTCGTCGGCACGGCGCTCTTGCCCGAGTACGGCTGCCCGGACTGCGCCGACGGCGGCGCCAGCACGGTGGAGCTCAGCCGCCAGGGCGCCCACAGCAGCCACCGGTACGAGACCTCGCACCCGCCCGCCGAGCTGGTCGCCGCGGACGCCCTCGTGCAGGGTCTCATCGAGTCCCTGCGGAGCTGCGCGTCCACCGCGAACGTGGACGTGTTCCCCGACTGTGTCCCGCGCCCGTGATCAGGCGTCGGTGATGCCCATCGCCGCGCGGGCGGCCGCGCCGCGGCGGTGGTCGAGCCAGCCCTGCAGGATGTAGGTCGCCGCCACCTGGTCCAGCGCGCCGCTGCGCTTCTGGTTGCGGGCGCCGGCCTCGAGCAGCGTGCGTTTGGCCGAGGCCGTCGACCACGTCTCGTCCGCGCGCTCCACGGGCAGGCCCAGGGCCTTCTCCAGGGCGGCGGCCACGCGTTCGGTCTTCCGCGTCTGCTCGGTCTCGCGGCCGTCCAGCTTGCGCGGAATCCCCACCACCAGCCGCACGACCTCGTGCTCGGTCACCAGGGCGCGCAGGGCGGCCACGTCCGTCTCCCAGGCCTTGCGGCGCAGGGTGGTCACGGCGCTGGCGATGAGCCAGGTCAGGTCGCTCACGGCCACGCCGAAGGTGGCGTCGCCGATGTCCAGGCCGAGCACGCGGCCCTCGGGCGCCGAGTCCGTCAAAGCACGGTGCTCCCGTTGTCCTGCAAGGGGACCTCGGGGGGCGCCGTGATGGGCGCGGCGGGGGCGGCCGGCGCGCCGCTCGGGCTCGCCGAGGGGGGCGGTGGGACTGCGGCCGCCGGCGGCGTGGCCGAG
>CAINDO010000634.1 GCA_903847385.1 uncultured Myxococcales bacterium | reverse complement strand
GGCGGCGAGCCCGCCGGCGGCGGCGCCAACGGCGGCGGCGGCGTCAACGGTGGCGGCGGCGTCAACGGTGGCGGCGGCGTCGCGGCCGGCGGCGGCGTCGGTCAGGGCGGCAGCGTTGGACAGGGCGGTGATCCGGGTGTCGGTGGTGTCGAGCCGCCGCCTCCGCCTCCGCCGGCCTGCGCCGAGCCGCCCTGCGAGTGGCCCGTGGTGGGCGACTGGGGCCCGGCCGCGCGCATGACCTACTTCAACGTCCCCCAGGACGCCGCGGACGCGCGCCGGGTGGGCTGCGATCTCCTCGGCATCCACAACGGGACGGCGCTGGCCAACGCCCGCGGCCTGCCCATCGTGGGCGAGGGCGACCTGTCCGTGTTCTTCGCGCCGGACGCCAACGGCGTCATCCCGGCCATCGTGCTGGCCCGGCTCGCCGGGGCGGACGCGGGCGAACTCTTCGGGGCCACGGGCCCCATCGACTTCCAGTTCTTCCGGGGCGTGCCCGCGCCGGCCGGGGCGTTCCGCATCGAGCCCTCGAGCTTCGCGCCCGGCACGCAGAACCCGACCGTGCACTTCGCCGGCACGGACGTCGCCGCCGATGGCCGTCTGGACGTGCCCTCGGCGGACTTCTCGATGATGATCCCCGTCTTCGGGCAGGTCTCGCTCGGCGTGTCGCTGCAGGACGCCATCATCCGCGGCTGGGTCTCCCTCGCCGCGGACGGCGTCGGCTTCGACCTGCCCCTGGGCACTATCGAGGGCTACCTGACCCGCGACGCCGTGATCCGCGACTGGATCCAGCCCCTGCAGACCATCTGCAATGGCGGCGCGCCCCTGGCGGTCTGCGCGGCGGTGGGCAACGTGATCGGCCCCCCGGGCACCTGCAACGCCAACATGTGTCTCGGCGCGGACCTCGTCGCCGCCACGCTCGGCAGCTGGGAGGTCCACGTGGACGCCGCGGGCCCCCGCGTGTGCAACGGCCGCGTGCCCGGCGACTGCAACGCCGTCGGCGTGTGTTTCGAGACCCGGATGGAGGGCGTCGACATCCTCGGCGTCGCCCCGTAAGGGCCCGTCACCGGGCCCGGGGTCCCTGCAGGCCGCCGCTCAGGCCGGCTCGACGCCGCCGTCCTCGTCGTCCTCTTCCTCGAGGCCGAGGAGATCCTGCAGCTCCGCGTTGTCCGTGCGGGCGGCGCTCAGGTCGGCGCTGGTGTTGCGCAGGCGCATGTTCAGCACCTGCACGAAGCACCACAGCAGCTTGACGGCGATCTCCTTGTCCTTGCGCATGAGCAGGAACAGGGGGCGCCGGCTGATGGCCATCACGCGGGAGTCCTGGGCGGCGACCGCGTCCGCGGAGCGGGGCGTGCGGTCCATCAGGGCCATCTCGCCGAAGTGGCCGCCGGGGCCGAGGAGCGCGAGCTCGATGCCGTTCTTCTCGATGCGGATGCGCCCGTCGAGCACCAGGAAGAGGGCCTCGCCGGCGTCTCCCTCGCGGAACAGGATCTCGCCGGCGGCGACGCTCTGCAGCTCGGCGATGTTCAGGACCTCGGTCAGCTCGACGTAGGTCAGGTGCTGGAACAGGGGCATGTTCCGCAGCGTGTTGACCTTGAACGCGACCTCCTGGCCGGCCTCGGCCTGGCCGAGGTGCACCACCACGCTGGTGATGTTGTCCTTGCCGCCGCGCTGGTTGGCGACCTCGACGAAGGTCTTGGGCACGGCCACGAAGTCGTTGCCGCGCAGGATCTCGGCGATCTCTTTGTCGTCCCGCAGATGGCCCGTGAGGCCGTCGCTGCAGAGCAGGAAGTCGTCGTTCTGGGCGATCTCGAAGTCGAGCGTGTCCACGTCGACGTCCGCGTACACGCCCACGGCGCGGGTGACCGCGTTCTTGTAGGGCGCGGTGGCGGCGTCTTCGGGGCGCAGCTTGCCGCGCTTGATGAGCTCGTTGATCAGCGAGTGGTCCTCCGTGAGCTGGAAGACCTCGCCATCGCGCACCAGGTACACGCGGCTGTCGCCGACGTGGGCGATGAAGCCGCGGGTGGGCGTCAGCAGGAGCAGCGACACGGTGGTGCCCATGCCGCGCTTCTCGGGCTCGGCCTGGGCGATCTCGAAGATGGAGCGCCCGGCGTGCCGCACGGCCTGCTCGAGCATCTCCAGGATGTCCTCGCGCCCCTCGTTGGTGCGGATGAAGGCCTGAAGCATCTCCTCGTTGGCCTGCACGTACTTGCGGATCTCGGTCACGGCGGTCTCGGAGGCGACCTCGCCGGCGGCGTGGCCGCCCATGCCGTCGGCGACCACGTAAAGGCGCAGGCGCTTGTCGACCAGGAACCGGTCTTCGTTCGCGTCTTTGACCCGCCCGATGTCGGTGTAGGCGAGCGCGATGGGCTCCATGCCCTCGGGCTGATTCTCACTCATGGCAACAAGGACTCCTGCCAACGGGGGTGGCTCGGGGCGGGGAGCAGATCCCGCCGCAAACGCGAGTTGTCGTACACAGCCGGTGGGAGCTTCAAGGGGGCATCGAACTCCGGGTCCGGCAGACCGAGCACGACGCAGGCGGCGAGGTAGAAGTCGCGCCGCGTGGGGCATGGCGTGACGACGTTCAGGTAACACCGCTCGGGCGCCGGGTGCAGGAGCGCCTGCAGGGCGGCCTCGGCGGCGTCCTCGTAGTGGATGAGGGCCAGCGTGCGGTCCGGCGGCCCGAGCGGGGCCCGCCCGGAGTTGCGCAGGGCCGACAGCGGGCCGCGACCGCGCTGGTACAGCCCGCCCGTGCGCAGGACCACCCCGCGCTCGCCGGTCCAGGCGGCGAAGAGGCGCTCGGACTCGGCGATCTCCTGGGCGCGGGCGTCCGGGCCGGGGGGCGTGTCCTCGCTGAGCGTGCCCGTGGGCTGGCCGTAGTACCCGGTCGACGAGATCATCACCACGCGCGCCGGGGCGGGCTGCACGGCCAGCTCGGCCACGGCCTGTCGCTGCGCCGGCGTGCCCGGGAGGGCGATGAGCAGGTGGTCGTCGGGCTGAAGCGTGGTCAGGGGCGAACCCAGGCGCGGCACGACGCCGTGGGCGTTCAGCGCGGCGTGGCGGCTCTCCGTTCGGGTGAAGCCGAGGCAGTGGCCGTGCGCCGGCGCCCAGCGGGCGGCGACGAGCGTACCGAGCGTGCCACAGCCGAAGACGACGAGGCGACGGGGCGAATCCGGGGGGGGGTGGGGGGTCACGGTGCGCAGGATATGCTCGCGGGCGCTCCGGGACAATCGCGCGCTGCCGTCGTCGCGTGCGGGATCTCCGGACCCGACCGCGGAATCCGACGCATCGCCTTGACGTCGGGTTTTCCACACCCTATCTGTCCAATCTCCCATGGGTGCGTGGAGGGCGTGCGCGTGGGGGCCGGTGTCGTGTGTCCCGCGCCGGACGCCGTTCGAAAGGAACCCAATGAAGGTCGCCTACTGGGTGTTTGCCGCCCTCCTGGCCGTCGCCGGCCAGGCGCATGCGCGCGGGATGATCAACACCGAGCCGGTCTCGGGCAACCGGACGCCCGCGGTCGTCTACGAGGAGAACCGGACGATCGTCGGGGACCTGGGCCAGGCCGAGACGCTCTCGTTCCGGCTCTCCCGCTACGGTGCGGCCTCGGCGAACATGCCGGTGCTCGTGCAGGTGCACGAGTGGGGGGGCGATTACGCCCGGATGGAGGGCATCGCCTCGTACGAACCCTCCGCCTATAGCTATGTGATGCTGTCATTCCAATACAAACCGTCGTCGGGCAACGAGGACGACTGGTGGTTCGGCACCGGCTGGAACGCCGAGACGCGCACGTGGGCCCTGGAGGCCGTCGCCGGCATCATCGCCGAGGCGCAGCAGCCCGGCTTCGTGGACACCCGCCTCGCCGGGGTCTCCGCGGACGCGAACCGCTTCTATCTGTTCGGGCACAGCATCGGCGGCACCGGCGCCTGGCAACTCGGCCTGCGTCACCCCGAGTTCTTCGCGGCCATCCACACCCACGCCGGCTTCGCGCGCTTCACGCCGCCGTCGGGCCTGTTCCAGGCCCAGTTCGAGGCGGACATCGTGGGCGGCCCCGCCGAGAACTGGATCATCCGCGCCGGCGGCGTGAGTTACCCCGCGCGCACCTACACGGACCTCTCATGGTGGCTGCCCAACGTGCTGGGCGCCGCCGCCGAGACGCCGTTCGTGTTCATCACCCACGGCTTGACGGACGACGCCGTGCCCGCGGCGTCCGGCGGCGACCTGATGGCGCCCGTGCTGGACGCGGCGCGGCGGGGTTACTCCTACCTTCGCACGGCGGGGGGCCACTCCGCCGACACGTTCGTACAGCTCAACTGGATGTGGAACTTCCGGCGCAACCAGAGCCACCTCGTGTTCACGAACCGCAGCGGTTACGGCGTGGGGCTCAATCAGTACGGCACCATCAACGACCTCGCCGCCCTGAGCTGGGATCCGGACACGATCTCGGACACGGCGGACAGCTACCAGGTCACCCTGGTGGGGAGCGGCACGGCGGACGTCACGCTCCGGCGCCTGCAGAACCTGCCCCACGCGCCGGGGCAGGGCTACACGTACTGGGTGAACGACACGGGCACCACGGGCACGCACATCACCGCGGACGCCAACGGCCTCGTCACGCTCCCCGGGCGCTCCGGCGGGCAGCGCCTGATCATCGTGCGCGATGGCGGGACGATCCCGCCCCCGGTGGCGCCCCCGACGGCGCCGCCCACGGCGGGCCCGACCGCGCCGCCGACGGACCCCCCGCCCCCGCCCCCGAGCGGCGGCGTGACCAGCCCGCTCGTGCTGCAGGAGGGCTTGAACGGTTACACCGGCGCCAAGGACGCGTTCATCAGCAGCGTGAGCTGGATCGCCGTGCCCGAGACCACGGGCAACTTCGGTGGGATGCCGACCATGCGCGCCTACGAGGTGGACACGCGCAAGATGATCCTCGGGTTCGACCTGTCGCTGCTCCCCGCCGGGGCGCACGTCGACCGGGCGGTGCTCCAGTTCCACGTGCAGCAGATCGACGCGGCGAACACGCCCGTACTGGAGTTTCAGCGTGTGACCGAGAGCTGGACGGAGGGCACGTGCACGTCGCAGTACGACTGCACCGCCAACGGCGTGACGTGGCTCTCCCGCGGTCCCGGCCTGGGCAACTGGACGACCCCGGGCGGGTCCGTCGCCGAAGTGGTCGCCACCTCGCCCATCGCCGCCGGCGTGCTCAACGAGGTCGACCTGACCGAGACGGTCCGCAAGTGGACGAGCGGCCAGTGGCCCAACCACGGCCTCGTCGCCCACGGCCTGCGCGCTTATGCCAACGACGTCCTGGTTCGGGCGGGTGAACACGCCGAGGCGGCCACCCGCCCGACGCTGGTGATCGAGTTCACCGCCCAGGTCTGCGACAGCCCCGTGGCCGAGACGTGCAACGGCCTCGACGACGACTGCGACGGCCTGGTGGACGAGGACTTCAGCCTCGGTGCGGCCTGCAGCGCGTCCTGCGAGCGCCTGGGCGTGCTGGCCTGCAACGGCCTGGGCGGCGTGAAGTGCACCGCCGAGGACCAGCCCCCGCCCGACCAGGACGCGGACGGCTTCGGCGACGCCTGCGACAACTGCCCGAACGTCGCCAACCCGGACCAGGCGGACGCGGACGGCGACGGCAAGGGGGACGCCTGCGCCTTCGAGCCGCTGGTGCTCCGCGAGGGCCTGGACGGCTACGCCGGCACCGCGGACACCTGGATCAGCGCCGTGTCGTGGATCGCCGTGCCCGAGAGCCTGGGGAACTACGGCGGGGCCTCCACGCTGCGCAGCTTCGAGGCGAACACCCGCGAGACGCTGATCCGCTTCGACCTGAGCGGGCTGCCCGCCGGGGCGCAGATCACGCGGGCCACGCTGGGCCTGTATGTCGAGTCCATCGGTTACCCGAGCACCCCGGTGCTCGACTTCTACCGCCTGACCCAGAGCTGGACCGAGGGCACGTGCAGCTCGCAGTACGACTGCGTGGCCAACGGCGCGACCTGGACGGCGCGGGGCCCCGGCCTGGGGAACTGGACGACGGCCGGCGGCACCATCGGCGAGCTCGTGGGCAGCGGTGCGCTCGTCGTGGGCGCCTACGCCAGCACGGACGTCACCACGGCGGTCCGCAATTGGGCCAACGGCACCTGGGCCAACGACGGTTTGCTGGCGCGGGGCCGCACGCCCTACGCCAACGACGCGTTCTTCCACAGCGCCGAACACCCGGACGCGGCCACGCGGCCCACCCTGACCATCGAGTACGCGACGCCGGTCTGCACGCCGACCGCCGAGAGCTGCAACGGCCTGGACGACGACTGCGACGGCGTCGTGGACGACGGCTTCGACGTGGGCACGGCCTGCTCCGCGAGCTGCAACCGCTCCGGCGTGCTGGCCTGCGGCGCGGGCGGCGCGCTGATGTGCACCGCGGAGCAGGTGGTGGTGGTCGACACGGACGCGGACGGCTTCGGCGACGCCTGCGACGTCTGCCCGAGCGTGGCGGACCCGCAGCAGCTCGACACGGACGCCGACGCCCGCGGCAACCTCTGCGACAACTGCCCGGCCGTCTCCAACGCGGACCAGGCCAACGCGGACGGGGACTCCATCGGTACCGCCTGCGACAACTGTCCGGCCGTCGCCAACGCCACGCAGGTGGACACCGACGCCGATGGTCTGGGTGACGCTTGCGACGCCTGCCCCACGGGCACCACGCTGCCCTTCGTGACGGGGGTCGTCTCCGGCGTGACCAACGGCGGCTGGACGACCGTGAACCTGGCCCGCACCTTCGTGAACCCGGTGGTCGTGACGACGCCCCGCTACGACAACACCCACATCCCCATGTCCGTTCGCCTGCAGAGCGTGGGGGCGGCGAGCTTCCAGGTCCGCGCCGACCGGGCGGACGCCTCGGTGGCCGCGGTGCCGGGCATCGACGTGCACTACTTCGTGATCGAGGCGGGCACCTACACCGCGGCCTGCCACGGCGTGAAGATGGAGGCCGTGAACGTGGACGTGGCGACGGTGGACCGCCCGGGGAGCTGGGTGGGTGTTCTGCGGACCTATACGCAGGCCTACACCACCCCCGTGGTCATCGGTCAGGTGCAGACCTACGCCGCGCCGCGTTTCCAGGCCTTCTGGGCGCGCGGGACGACCGCCACCAACCCGGCGGTGGCCTCGAGGCTCTACGTCGGCCGCCACATCGGCGAGGACGCGACGCGGGCGCGAGCCACGGAGCGCATCGGCTACGTGGTCATCGAGAGCGGCGCCGTGAACACGGCCGGGCTGCGCATCGCCGCCGGCGTGGGTGCAGACACCATCCAGGGCATCACGAACGCGCCGCCCTACAACTACGCGCTCAGCGGATTCCGCACGGTGCTGACGGCGCAGGCCTCGAGCGCGGGCATGGACGGCACCGAGGGCGGCTACCCCGTGCTCTACGGCGCCAACGCGGCGGCGGCGCTCACCACGACCGCCCTGCGCCTCGCCATCGACGAGGACAACCTGGGCGACGCCGAGCGGCAGCACACCACCGAGCAGGCGAGCTGGCTGGTCATCGGGACGCCCTGAGCGCCCGCCACGACGCCCGGAACGGCTCGAGCAACTGCGCGCGCAGGCCCTCCGGCGGCGGGGCGTCCGCGCCGATGTCGACGCGCTCGCGGTCGGCGCCGCCGCGGTAGGTGCCCAGCGCAGCGTCGACGAGCGGAAAGATCGTCGCGTAGTTGCCGGCGGGGTCGGACCGGGCGTGGTGCCGCCAGTGGACCGCCGGCGTGCAGACCAGCAGGTCGAGCAGCGGCGCGGTGCGCATGCGCAGGTTGGCGTGCTGCAGGATGCCCAGGACGGTCGTCGCGGCGGCGACCCAGGTGAGCAGCGCCTCGGGCGCGCCGAGCGCGATCAGCGGCAGGTAACTCAGAAACGTGGCCGTCGCGAAGTCGACCAGGTGAAAGCGCCCCGTCTCCGTGAAGCCGAGGCGCGCGACGGCGTGGTGCACGGCGTGGAACGGCCACAGGCTCCGGCGGGCGTGGAGCGCGCGGTGCTGCACGTAGCCGGCGGCGTCGGCCAGCGCCAGGCCGAGGACGACCTGTGCCGGCCAGGGCATCGTGTCCGGCCAGGGCGTGGCATCCCAGGCCGCGCGGCTCAACCCGGCGAGAAACTCTCCGAGCGCCAGCGCCGGCACGATGCCCAGGACGGTGCCGAGCTCCGCGCCCAGCAGAAAGTGCCCCACGAGCACGCGCAGGGGTTGGTCGAGGCGCCGGAACGCCGCCCGCTCGGGCCGCAGGCGCTCCAGGGGGATCACCAGCGTCAGCATGAGCAGGGCGACCGAGGTGGTGACCACTTCGGCAGAAAGGCCGCTCGCCAGCCCCAGATGGGTCGCGACGAGGCCCGCGCTGAGCAGCAGCGGGAAGATCAGGGCGTCGAGGACCGCGCACACGCCCCGACGATACCAGAGCGCGGGCGTGATACGCTGCCGCGATGCGCCGCACCCGACCGACCCTGCCCGCCCTGCTGAGCCTCTGCACTCTGTTCGCGACCGCCTGCGATGCGGGCGGGGACGACG
>CAINDO010000633.1 GCA_903847385.1 uncultured Myxococcales bacterium | reverse complement strand
TGGCGGCGCTGGCGGGGGCCGACGCGACCGCCGCAGAGGCCGGCGCCGAGGCGACGGCGGCCGGCGCCGGACCCGCGGCGGGGCCGGATTTGAGCGCGAAGTAGGCCGCGCCGCCGATCACCGCGACCCCGAAGAACCCGGCGGCGATGGTGGCCGGCGAGAGCATGCCCCGCCGGCGGGCGGCGTTGGACACCACACGCACCGGCGTCGGCGCCGGCCCGGCGACCCGCATCCCGTCCGCCCCGGCCCGGGTGGAAGGCCCGTCGAGGCCGAGCGACGACAGGTCGATCAGGCCCGAGGAGTCGGCGTCCTGCGGGCGCCCGCTGCCGCCGAAGCCACCGGGCCTGCGCTCGAGGGAGTCGAGGTTGATCAGCGCCGACTGTTCGTTCTTCTCGGCGCCGGTGGGCGGGTCTTTCGGGTTGCTCATCTTCAGGGTCTCCAGGGGGGGCTGCGGTGCGTCGAAGCGGCGCCGCAGGGCGTCGTCGAGGGGGTCTTGGCCGGCGTTGGTCTCCAGGCGGCGGCGCTCGGCCGGGGTCTCCAGACCCACGGCGGCCATCGCGAGCCGGAACTCGTCCGTGTCCGCCGGGGCGGCCTCGCCGGTGCCGAGGCCCACACGGTGCAGCGCGGCGTCGAGCGCCGCGGCGGCGCAAGATTCGCACTGCTCGACGTGGAGCGCCAGGGCCTCGCTCTCGGCCAGGGTGCCCGCGCCGGCGGCGGTGCGGACGGCGGTCTCCTGCTCACACATGGGCGCCTCCCGTCCGGGCCGCGGTCGTGTCGACGGGGGTGTCGAGGGCGTCGCCGGGGGCGGCGGCCAGCCAGTCGCGCACGAGCTTCAGCGCGCGGTAGATGGCCTGCCGCGAGAGCCCGGTGCCCTGCGATACCTCGGAGATCGTCTCACCGCGCAACATTCGCTCCAGAATCTCCATGAGCCGGGGGTCTGCCTCGAAGCGGCGGGCGATGCGCTGCACCGCCAGGGCGGCCACCAGGCGCGTCTGCGCGTCGAGGGCGGCGCCCTCGGCCTCCGTGGGGGTCAGCCGCGCGGTCGCCAGGCGCCGCATCCGGTCCCGCGCCCGCCAGTGGGCCCGGGCGCGCAGCATCGACAGCAGGTTGGGGCGCGCGCCGGCGCGAAGCTGCTCCAGGCGCTCGGCGATGGTCTCCAGGAACACGGCGAGCTGCGCCACGTCCGCCACCACGTCCACCGCGGCGTCCCACACGGCCTCGCCCCAGGCCTCGGCGGCGCCGACCTCGGCGGGCGTCACCCGGTCGAGCCCGGCCAGCAGCCAGTCCGTCAGCGCGGCCTGCAGGGGGCTGCCCTTCACCGGGTCGCGCAGCGCGCGCGCCAAGTCGCGCAGGGCCGCCGCACAGGCGGGCACGTCCTGCCGCGCCTCGGCGCGCAGGAGCTGGTCGATGTGGGAATCGGGGTCGGTGGACGACATTCGCCTCTTCTACGAGCGGGGACCGGCAGCGTGTCCGGAAAATTCGGAAAATCGCATGGGGATGCTGGAAAAAGCGGCGTGGATGCCGAATGCGGGGGATTTCAGGGGCTCGACGGGGGAGCCTTCGCGCGCAGCCCGGTCGCCTTCGCCTTCGCCGCGGCGGCCTCGGCGGTCATGCCGAGCTCCTGTCGTGCCTCGGCGAGCCAGGACCACAGGTCGGCGTCGTCCGGGCTGATCTGCACGGCGGCCTCGAGCGCGCCGCGGGCCTCGACGAAGTTGCCCTGCACCAGGTACACGCGGCCCATGGCGCGCGGCATGCCGGGCAGGCGCACGCCGGAGCGGAACAGGTCCTCGAGCAGCGGGAAGGCCTCGCTGTACTTCTCGAGCGCGACCAGGGCCTCGGCCCGGCCGTACACGGCCAGCGACCGCGCCTTCACGTCCGGCCCGGTCACGGTCAGGGCGGTGTCGAACGCGGCCAGGCTCTCCTTCGGGTGTTTGCGCGCGGCCTCCACTGCGCCCAGGTGCAGCCAGCCGCGCAGGTCCTTCGGTCGCCACGCGGTCGCCGCCTTCAGGGCCGCGTAGGCCTCGTCGTAGCGCTGCTCCCCGTTGGCCAACATCCCCAGGGCGATGAACCCCTCGGCGTAGCTCGGCTGCAGCATCGTGGCCTTGCGGGCGGCCTCCAGGGCCTCGCCTTTGCGGCCGAGCATCTGCAGCGCCCGGGCGCGCAGGGTCTCCGTCTCGGCGCGGGGGGAGAGCGCCGCCGCCCGGTCCAGCGCGGTCAGGGCCTCCTCGGGCAGTCCGGCGGCGAGCCGCGCGGCGCCCACCACCGTGGCCACGCGCCGCTGCGCCGGATCGAGCGCATAGGCCTTCTCGGCGGCCTCGGCCTCGCCCGCGGCGTCCCCCTTCAGGCGGCGCAGCGTCGCCAGCTCGACCCAGCCGTCCGTGCGCTTCGGCAGGGCCCGCAGACCCCGCGTGAGCCACTGCTCGGCGCGCTCGGCGTCCTTGGGCTGCCGGTCGGCGCGCCACACGGCCACGTAGGCGCGGCCGAGCAGGATCTGGTGGTCCGGGTCCGTGGGCTCGGGCTCCGGGTGCGTGACCCACACCAGCGGCGAGTCGTTGTTCAGCGCCGGCGCCGGCGTGGGCCGCGTGCGGATGAAGTGGTCCACGGCCGTCACGTGCGGGATGTTGCGCGCCGGCCCCGTGTCCATGTGGCAGCCCGCGCAGTCCGGCCCGCCCGGCCCCTTGCACGGGTGCGCCTCGGCGCGGCCGCCCTCGCCGTGACACACCCGGCACGGCTCCGACCGGTCGTTCGTCGCCGAAGGTTTGGCCACGTGCGGCGCGTGACACGTCGCGCAGGTGAGCGTCGGCGTCTTCTGCGTGCACGGGCTCATGCCGAGCCGCGAGAAGTGGTCCGTGGTGCTGTAGCCCTCGCCGGCCTGCTGCCGCACGAAGATGGCCGCCGTGTTCGAGAGATCGTCGCCGGGCAGGAAGTCCGTCCACTGCTTGCCATCGCGCAGCACCCGCGTGGCGCCGCCGAAGTGACACACGGCGCACACGTCCGCGGCGCGGGCCGGCGTCAGCCGCGTCGGCACCACCACGGCAGCGTCCTTGCCGTTCAGGCGCGCCTCGGCGTGGGCGCGGGCGTCGCCGTGGCAGCGGCTGCAGCCGATGGGGCCCTCGGGCAGCGCCTCGAACCGGCTCCGGGTGCCCGCCCGCGTGGGCACGGGGTCCGTGTGGCAGTTCAGGCAGTCGACGCTGACCTCGCGGTAGAACCCCGGGTGGTCCATCATCGCCTCGTAGCCGGGGCTGAAGTCCCAGGCCTTGCGGTCGGTGAACCACGTCACGGGCATCTGGAAGAGCTGATCCTCCGTCGCCCAGAGGTAACTGTGGGCGTGATTGCCGCTGCCGATGATGTATTTGGGCTCCCGCGAGACCTCCAGGCCCGGGCCGGCCTTCTCGGTGAAGCGCCCCTGCGTCTGCGTGTATTCCAGTCCGGTCAGCGGGTGCACCCGCTTGGCGGGACGGCGGAACGGCGCGTGCGTCTTCGCATCCAGCGTCAGCAGGCTCCGACCCATCTTGGTGGCGTACCAGGCGTCGCTCTGCTCCGGGTGGCAGTCGGCGCAGGCGGCCTCCGAGGCCTTCAGGTTCGCCCAGCGGGTCTGCGGGCTCTCCGTCGGGGGCGCGGTGGGGGCTTGTGACGCGGGCGCCGACGCCGCGGCCGGGGCGGTCGAAACCGGGGCGCGCGGGGGCTCCGGCGAGCCACCATGACACGCCGGGAGTGTGCCGAGGACCAGGAGCAGGAGCGACGAAGCAAGGCGCGACATGGGCGTACCCTACGCGATCCACCGTTGACACGCACCCCTGACTCCTCTATCAGGCCCGCCCCGAACCCCACTTGTAGAATTTTGAGGTACTCCCATGAACGCACGTTTCCTGCGCCTCGGCGCTCTCCTCCTCGCCGTCCCCGGCGTCCTGGCCTGCAACGCCGAGTCCGACGACACCACGGGCGACGCCGGCGCGTCCGTCGGCGGCACGCCGGCCACGGGCGGGACCCCGGCCACGGGTGGCACGCCTGTCACGGGCGGCACGCCGGCCACGGGCGGTACCCCGGCGACGGG
>CAINDO010000632.1 GCA_903847385.1 uncultured Myxococcales bacterium | reverse complement strand
CGTCGCCGACGCCGCCCCCGCCGACGCCGCCGCCCCCACCGACGCCGCCGCGCCGGCCGATGGCCGGGTCGCGGACGCCGCGGGCCCCGGGCCCTTCGCAGATTCCAACGACGCCCAAGAACTCTTCGGCCTGAAGGTGGGCGCGCGGTGGACCTACCTCCGCTCGGGCGACGAGCTGCGCTGGAAGATGATCACCGCCTGTGAGGAGGTCCTGCTGCTCGACATCGAGACGGGCGAACGCCGCGTTCAGCGGGCCTATGTCCGTGAGAACCGGAGCCGGTTCGGCGTGACGTCGGTCCACTACCTGGTGGTGAACGACTCGGGCGTCCACCGCATCCGCCTGGACGACGTCGACTCGGGCGGCCTTCGGATGTTCACGACCTACGAGCCGACGGGTCCACGCCTCCTGAACGGCCCGTATCCTCCGGGGGAGCTCCGCGCGTTCGCCCAGCGCACGGCCGAGTGGGACCCCATCCACTGGGGGCTCCGGGGCGAGTCGAGTCTGACCGCCGTGGACACGGTGCTCGAGGCGAGCGAGCACGTGATGGTCGCCGGCACGTTCGAAACCCTGGGCATCGAGCGCCAGTGGGATGCCATCAACCCCCACAACGTCCAGAGTTTCTACGCCGCGGGCGCGGGCGAGGTGCTCGAGATCACGACCTGGCCCGGGGTTTTGCTGCCACGGATCCAGGTCGAAGAGCTGGTCGAGTTCACCCCCGGCCAGGGACGCTGCGAGGCCGAGCCCGAGGCGGCCGAAGAGCCTTGTGTCGAGCCCCTGCGCCGGTGTGACGACGCCTGGGGCACGGGCGCTTCGGGCTGCACCGATCCTCGGGTCGACGCCCGCAACTGCGGCGGCTGCGACACGATCTGCCCGAGCGGCGTCTGCGCGGGCGGCTTCTGCGTGGAGAGCACCTGCGACGAGCCTTGCGCGGGGACGACCATCTGCTGCCCGTCGGCCTGGAACTGGCGCTCGCCGGGATGCACGAGCCCGAGCCGGGACCGCTGGAACTGCGGCGGCTGCGGGATCGTGTGTGGACAGAACGAGGTCTGCGACCAGGGCGAGTGCGCCTGCGGCCCCGGCACGGGCGACTGCGAGCGCGCGGGCTGCCAGGATCTCCTGTTCGACCCGGCGAACTGCGGCGCCTGCGGGCGTGCCTGCGGCGGAGACCGCCCGGTCTGTGACAAGGGGATCTGCGTCGCCTCGTGCCTCTCCGTCGACCTCTCCGAGTGCGGCACCGACTGTGTCGACCTGAACTGGAGTCCGGACCACTGCGGCGCGTGTGACAACGCCTGTGGCAAGGGCACGGGCACCGACTCCTGTGTCGCGGGCCAGTGTGTCCCGTGTGCCCAGGCCGGGCTCACGGACTGTGACGCGGACTGTGTCGACCTGAACTGGTCGGACAAGAACTGTGGCGCCTGCGGACACGAGTGTGGTGACGAGGAGGTCTGCGTCCAGGGCGGGTGCGTCGGCGGCGATGGCTCGTGTGCCGCCGCCTGCGCCGACGGCGACCGCATCTGCTGCGGCGGCGAGTGCGTCGATCCGCGGGTCAGCGACTCCCATTGCGGCGGCTGTGGTGTCGACCGCTGCGCGGGCGGCTGCAACGAGGGCTGCCAGAACGGTCGCTGTGTGCCGGTGGACTGCGGCGGCGGCAGCGACTGAGGGGAGACTGACCCATGAAACGATTGGCCACCCATCTCTGGGGGGTCCTGTTGGCCGCCGGCTGTTCCACCAGCACGACGACGCGGCTCGACCTGCCCCCGCTACAGACGGTCGCGCACGTCGAGATCTCTCGCTACGTCGGCACCTGGTATGAGATCGCTCGCTTCCCGCAGAGTTTTCAGCGGGGCTGCACCTTCACGACGGCGACTTACACGCTCCGCGACGACGGCGACCTCGACGTGCTCAACTTCTGCCGCAAGGGCCTCGTCGGCGGCGAGGAGAAGTCGGCGCTCGGCCGCGCCCGGGTGGTCGAGCGCTCGACGAACGCGAAGCTCGAGGTGAGCTTCTTCCGCCCGTTCTGGGGCGACTACTGGATCATCGACCTCGCCGACGACTACACCCACGCCGTGGTCGGTCACCCCGGCCGCGACTACCTCTGGATTCTCTCCCGCACCCCGACGATGGCCGAGGCGACCTACCAGGGGATCCTGACGCGCCTCGTGGCTCAGGGCTACGAGACCCAGCGGCTCGTGCGCACCCAGCAAGCCGCCGCCCCGGAGACACGCTGATGCCTGCGCAGCCGGACGAGCGCACGCTCCTGCTGACCGGCGCCACGGGGTTCGTCGGCGGGGCGGTGAGGCCGGCCCTCGAGCGCGCGGGTTGGCGAGTCCGGTGCCTGACTCGGGATGCCGCGCGCGCCCGGAAGGGCCTGCCGACCCTCGACTGGGTGCAGGGCGACGTGTCGGCGCCGGCCTCCTGCGCGCAGGCGCTCGCCGGATGCCGTGCCGCGCTCTACCTTGTGCACGGCATCGGCGAGGGCGGCGACTACCACCGGCACGAGGTGACGGCCGCCGAGAACTTCGCGAAGGCGGCGGCCGACGCCGGCGTCCAGCGCATCGTGTACCTCGGCGGCGTCGCCCCGAACGGTGCGGGCTCCGACCACCTGCGCAGCCGGTTCGACGTGGGCGAGGCGCTGCGGGCCGGCGCGGTCGAGACCATCGAGCTTCGGGCGAGCATGATCGTCGGGCACGGCAGCCTGAGCTGGCTCATCGTTCGCGACCTGGCCGCCCGCTTGCCGTTCATGGTCCTGCCGCGGTGGCTGAAGTCGCGCACGCAGCCGGTCGCGATCGACGACGTCGTCGTGGCGCTGGTGCGGGCGCTCGAGCTCCCGTCGGGCGCGAGCGCGTCGTTCGACATCCCTGGACCGGAGACGCTCTCGGGGAAAGAGATCCTCGAAGAGACCGCGCGGGTCATGGGTCTCCCGCCCCCCCGCATGGTCGAAGTGCCGTTCCTGTCCCCGCGGCTGTCGTCCCATTGGGTGCGCTTCGTGACCCGCGCGCAGTGGTCCGTGGCGCGCGAGGTCGTGGTCGGTCTGGCCGAGGATCTGCTCGCGCGGGACGACCACTTCTGGCAGCTCATCGACCATGGGCACCGCTCGTCCTTCGCGGAGGCGGCCGCCCTGGCCCTCGAGGCCGAGCGGGGCGATGGTCGCCTGCCGGGCGCCTGGGGGGCCATCGAGCGCGCTCGCGGCCGGGCCGGACACACCCCATGACCGATGCGCGCAACACGTCGCTGGCGTTCGTGTGTGTCGTCGCCTGGCTGGTGGCGGCCGCCAGCGCCGAAGTTCTCGGCATCTGGAGCGCCATCGGCGGGGCGGCGGTCCTGCTCGGCCTCGCCGTTTTGCGATTCGGTCAGCCCTCGCCGGGCGCGCGGTTGAAGCCGAGCGTGCGCCTCGTGCTGCTCGGCGCCGCGCTGGGAGGCCTGATGGCCGTCGCCACGCACCTCGCTCATCCGCTGGTCGTCCGCGCCCTGCCGTTCGTCGCCCAAGAAACCGAGCGGCTGTACGCCGCGTTCCGGGCGCCGTCGCTCGTCGTCGCCGCGGTCGGACTCGTCCCCGTCGTCGCCGGAGAGGAGCTGGTCTGGCGAGGCCTCGTGCAGACCGCGCTCGTCCGGCGTTTTGGCGCGTGGAGAGGCGTGTTGCTCGGGGCGCTCGTGTATGGGCTGGCGCTGTTGCCCCTGGGCTTGCCGTTGTTGGCGGTCGTCGCGTTCTTCTGTGGGCTCGCATGGGGCGCGCTGTGCGCCCTGACCGGCAGCCTCGTCCCGACGCTGGTGGCTCACCTGCTGTGGGACGTGCTCGTCCTCCTCTGGCTGCCGCTGGACACGCCCTGAAGAACACCCATGCCCCTCCGCTCGGCCTGCCCGACGGGGCCATCGCACCTTCACCGGCCCGGTAGAACCCGGGTCGGGTCGTCCGTGTTCCAGCCGGCGCATCTTCGTTTCGTGGCAGCGCCGCACTTCGGGGTCCGTCCACCGACCGGCCCCGATCCGAACGATGGACGATTGAAGGCGAGGGGAGGAGCCCATATCGTCCGAGCCACTGGACCAAAGTGGAGTCGTCGACATGCGTTCTTTGTGCTGGGTGTCCGTCGTGGGTCTCACGGTGCTCGGGTGCGGGGCGTCCAACACTGCGGACCCCGCCGAAGATGCGGGTCCGAGCGCCGGCGGCCAAGGCGGCCAGGGCGGCGAGGGCAGTGGCGGCGCGGGGGGCTCCGGGGCGGGCGGAGAGGCTGGCCCGGGCGGTGCGGGCGGGGGCGGCGCCGGCGGGACCGCGGTCGGCGAACCCGGATGTGCCTCGGAGGGCCGCTCCGCCGAAGACCTGCTCGTCGAGGCGCAGACCGCGCTCGGCGCGGTGCCGGCGGCCCGCGCGTCCATTCGAGAGGCGCTGTACGCGGGCATCGAGCGCGTGGACTTCGATCCGGTCGTCGGTGCGCTCGGCTTTCGGGCGGGGTTCCAGGCGGGGCTCGTGCCCTTCCTCGTGGGGACCCTCGACGGCATCCCGAGCCTGCCCCTGGGTGTCGCGGGCGAGGCGGGTGGGCGATTCGTGGCCCTCGGCGCCAACCCGCTCCCCGCCCTCCATCGGCATGAGCCGAGCGCCGGCGAGTCGATGGGCACGCTGCTCCGCAACGCGGCCACCTGGGCCGCCGCCCGTCAGCCGGCCAAGGTCGCGACGGCCTGGCTCGGCAACGGCTTTGCCGAGTGGAGCGCCGAGGACGCGCAGCTCGGCCTCGGCGAGCTCCTCCCCGACGCGGTGATCGTCCCCTGCGAGGGGGCGCCCGAAGGCGACTGTCTCGAGGGCGCCGATCTGTTGGTCCTCGGCGCCGGAGATATCCCGTCGGTGTCCCCGGCCGACGCTCGGGCCGCCGTGGACGCGGCGCGCGGCGCGGGCCTGGGCGTGCTCTACCTGGACAATGGTTACGGCGACTACCGAAGCATCGCCCTCGCCGCCCTGGGCCTGCAGTCCGCCGAGCTCCCCGAGGGCACGCGCGTGGCGGGCGACACGGCGGCGCTCGGCGACGTCGACCTGACCGGCCTCGAACAGGCCCTGGAGGTCGTGCGCTCGGGCAGCCTTCGCGTCGAGGACTACGTGACCTGCCTCGCGAGCGAGACGCTCCTCTCCTGCGGGCAGGCCGAGGTGCGCGCGAAGCTCCTCGACGGCTTGCGCGGCGTGCGCGAGCGCCTCGCCGAGTTGCAGGCGGCGAAGGTCGACCTCTGCGCCGGGACCGCGGAACCCCATCTCCGCGCGCTGGTGGCTGCCGGCGATGCCGTTCGGCGGGAGCTCCGGTATCCGGTCCGGCTGAACGAAGACCCCGTGGCCACCGGGCGCGCGCTCTTCGCGGACCACACGGTGTATTACCGCCGGGCGGGCAATCCGGCCCAGGCGGATCTGGGCAGCTTCGTGTGTCCTCGCGACCGGGTCCTGGCGGGCGAGCCCTGCGACCAGTATCGGCCGCTCGAGGCCTCGGCCGAGCCGGGTGAGATCCGGCGCGCCCGCATGCACCAGCGCGCCTGGACCGCGACGGGTTTCTACGCCCTGCCCGGCGTCGATCTCCGCGTGCGACGCACGGACGCGACCGACGGCGCGGCGGGGCTGATCATCAACTTCCAGCTCGATGAGATGTCCGTCGTCGCCGGAGAGGCGGACGCGCGCATCACCGACCGACCGCAGTTCCTTCGCAGCCCGGAGTTCTCGCTCGCGCCGGACGAGGAGGTGGTCCTCAGCACGCCCTACGGCGGACCCATCTATCTGTGGGCCGACGGCAGCGCGGCCGGGGAGACGGTCTCCTTCCAGGTCGACGGCGCGGCGCGGCACCCCTACCTCGACATCCGGGAGCCGGAGTCCGTCGCGGGTTTCGGGGCGCTGCTGGCGGAGAGCCCGCTGGCGCACGTGGACGTCGTCGGGGCCGAGGGCCTCGAGGTCCATCTGCGCAAGGATCTCTTCGTCGCCAGTCTCGAGCAGCTCTATCGGGGCGACGTCGCCCAGCTCGCCTCGGACGTCGGCGAGGGCTTCAGCGGCGCCTACCTCGAGCTGGCAGCGCGCCCGAAGCCGGGCCTCGAGGTCATCGACTCGCTCCGCGCGGAGGTCCGCGACCACTGTCTGGCGCTCGGGTGGCGCTGCGACGACGACCGGCTGCACCGGGACGCCGACATCAAACACGCGTTCTACGACCAGAACTCGGCCTGCTACACCAATCCGTGCGCTCTTGGACCCGAGGCGGTGGTGAGTTTCCCGGACGAGCCCTTCGATCCCCTGGGGTGGGGTTTCGCCCACGAGTTCGGGCACCTTCAGCAGTCGGATCTGCTCAACATCCGGTGGATCTCCGAGGCCGACCGCAACGTCTGGGGCGCGGGCGTCGACCGCTCTGCGGAGGTGTCGGTCAATCTGTTCAGCTACTTCACCTTCTGGAACATCTCTCACCAGGGTCGCCGCGTCGGTGGTGACTCCGCGTTCGCCTCCCGACTCTTCGCCAACGCCTTCGCGCTCCGCCGCACCGTGGCCGCCGGCGGCGAGCGGCTGATCGCCGGAGAGCGGCGCCCCGCGGTCTACGACGCCTGGTGCAACGCCGCCCGGAGCCACGATGCGTCGGGCTCGGGCTCGGTGGCCGAGGCCTTCTGGAACTCACAGATGCTGAACCCCGCGGGCGAGGTCTTCGACGACGAGCCCTTCCAGGCCAAGCTCGCCTTCTACATCAGCCTGCCCTTCCAGGTGCACGGACGCACGCTGGCGGACGGCCTCCCGCTGTCGGATGGCTGGAACCTCATCCCATTGCTCAACCTGGCGTGGCGTCAGTTCGCCGCCGCCGCGGAAGACGACGCACGATGGGAGAGCGAACGTGAGGTCCTCGGCTTCGGCGGGCTGCCTCGGACGGGGCCCGAGTATGGCGAGGGGTCCATCGCCGGCATCACGGGGAACGACTTCCTCCTCATCGTCCTCTCCTATGTGACCGGCCTCGACTACCGGCCCTACTTCGCCGCCTACGGCGTTTTGTCCTCGGACTGGGCACAGGGGGTGATCGAAGCGCACGTGCAGGCCGGCCGAGTCACGGAGCCGGCCCCGACGGGCGTGCCCGCGCTCGTGGACCGGGTCGCGCCGGTCGACCTCGCGGAGATCGAGTGGCTGGACCCCGAGGGCGACGCGCCCTTCGTCAACGGCTACACCGCAAGCACGTGCCCCGCCTGCGAGGGCTGGTGCAGGTTCGACGCCGAGGGCCTGTGCGGCGAGGGGCCGGGCCTCGACGGCGAGTGTCTGGCGCGGTGCGCCAACGGCTTCTCACCCACGAGGTGGCCCGCGGGCTGGTCGGACCCCGGCGAGGGCGAGCGCGCAACCTTCGACTCGGCGTCCGCCTGCCTGGCCGAGCTCGAACCCGACGCCACCTGCGAGGCGCTCGCGGCCTGCCGGTCGGAGTGATCGGACCGAACGCCGCAAACGCGGCACGGCATCACACCACGCGCGCACGGGGCGAGTCACCCACGCGACCGTGAGCGCGGCCGGGGGCTGGGCGGCGCCCGAGGTCGGGCGGCCTCCGGGATTTCCCTTGTGCGCTGCGGGTGGACCGGGCGAAATCGGGGGGATTCACCTCGGAGACGAATCTTGCGCAGCCTGACCCCGCTGACGATCTGCCTGGCCCTGCTCTGCGCGCCGGCGCCCTCGCCCCCGAGGGCCGCCGAGGCACCCCAGCTCGAAACCGGCGCGCCGCCCCTGGCGACCCAGCGCTACCAGAACGGGCGTCGGCTCTACGCCACCGGCGATCTGCCCGGCGCGGCCGCCGAGTTCCGCAGCGCGCTCGCGCTCTTCCCCACGTCGGCCAAGCTGGCGTTCAACCTGGCCCGGACCCTGGAGCGCATGGGCGAGCTGGCGGAGGCGGGCACGATGTATCGGCGGTATCTGGCGTTGGCGCCGGACGCCGAGGATCGAGTCACCATCGAGGCGCTCTGCGTGTCCATCGAGCAGCGCGTCGAGGCCGAGCGCCCGCGCCTGATGGTGAGCACCCTGCCGTCGGGGGCGACGGTGTATCTGGACGAGGTGGACGTCGGGCGCACGCCCCTGACGCTGTCGACCACGGTCGGGCCCCACGTCCTGCGCGTGACGGCCGAAGGGCACAAGGCAGCGCTGCAGACGGTGCAGGCCGAGCGGGGCAAGATGCTGCCCGTGGCCCTGGAGCTGCTCCGGGAGAGCGTGTCGTCCCCGCCGGGGGCCGCCGTCGCGG
>CAINDO010000631.1 GCA_903847385.1 uncultured Myxococcales bacterium | reverse complement strand
TCCGGCGGCGGCGGGACGGGACCGCTCGGCGGCGCGACGGGCAAGGGCGCGCGGTTGGTGGCGACGATGCCGACGTCCCCACGGGCCAGATCGCCACCCACGGCCCAATCGTCTGCGGCGCTGAACACCGCGTGGAGCGTATAGGGCTGGAGCGCGGCGCGGGCGAGGGAGCTGTACGTGCCGTCCACGTTGCGCAGCAGCAGCGTGCCGTTCGTGCCGCTCATCAACGCGCTGCCGTCCGGGCGGACGAAGACGCCGTTCAGCGCGGGCACCGCGGGCGCGCCGTCATCCACCCAGGCCTCGCCCTCGAGTCGCAGCACGCGACCGGCGGTCACGCCGCCGACGGCCAGCACCGGGCCCCCGGCGCGGCCGTGCACGGTGAAGAGGAGCTCGGGATCGGGCGTGCTGAACCGGCGGAACGCCTGGCCGTCCCAGTGAATCGCCACGCCCGCCTCGCCGACGATGTGGACGTCGTCCGGGCCCGTGCCCCAGACCTTGAACAGGTTGGTCTCGGTCGGAAAGGCCGGGTCGGAGACGAGGCTCCACGGCGCGTCCCCGCGTTTGCGCAGGACGACACCCTTCTCACCGCCGCGGCGAACGGCGCCGCCGACGGCCCAGTGGTCGTCGGTGGTCGGTGAGAAGCCGCCCCAGAGCTGGGCGCGGTCCGACAGGCCCGTGGTCTCGGAGACCCACCCGGAAGCGGTGCGGCGCAAGAGCCGCCCGCCTTCGCCCGCGGCGCGGATCGTGTCGCGATCGGCGCCCCAGACCCACCACAGGGCGGGCCCGGGCGGGACGACCTCGGCCTCGATGTGGTCGCCGACCAATCGGCCGATGAACCCCCCGTTCACGGGCGAGCCGCCCGCGAAGAAGATCTCGTTCGGGCTCGGGCCCCAGGCGCTCAACACGAGCGGGCCGAGCGTGACCTCGCCCCACGTGGCGGCCTCGGGCGCCGCGTCCGGCAGCGCGGCGCGCGCGTCGACGGTGGCGTCGAAGGCCGAGGAGCGCTCCTCGACGTCACAGGCGCCGGCGAAGAGCGCGGGCCAGACGAGAGCGACGAGGCGAGTCGACGAGCGTGTCATCGGGGCCGCTTATGCCACGCCCGGGCGGGGGGCACAAGGGCAGGGCGGGGGTCAGCGGCGGCGGCGGCGGAGGACGGGCACGAGCGCCAGCCCGAGGAGCGCGAGGGCGCCGTTGACGGGGGCCTTGCCCCCCGTGCGGCAGTTGCAGCCGGCGGCGGTGTCGCTCGCGCCCTGGCTGATGTTGCGGGTGCCGCCGTCGGCCTCGGGGGCGGTCACGATCGAAAGGTCGGCCTCGTTGGGGTTCGGGCCCGCGTCCAGCCCGGTGGTCGGGCCGGCGTCCATGCCCAGGTCCGGCGTGCCCACGGGCGTCTCGCCGGCCCAGTCGCCGATGCACTGCGCGCTCCCGGCCTCGACGACGCAGCGCTCGTTGGGCGGGCACTCGACGTTGTGGCAGGGGTCGCCCGTGCACACGCCGTCCTCGCAGCGCAGGCCGACGTCGCAGGTGACCCCCGCGCAGGGGTCGCCCGTGCAGGCGCCGTCCCGGCAGCTCTGGCCGTCCGGGCAGGTGACCGAGGCGCAAGGCTCGGCGATGCACTCACCGTCCTGGCAGGCCTCGCCGAAGGGGCAGCTCACGGTGGCGCAGCTGCGCACGCAGCGGCCGTCGCGGCAGAACTCGCCCTCGTTGCAGAAAAGGCCCGCGCAGGGGTCCGCCTGGCAGATGAAGTCCACGCAGCGCTCGCCCTCGGCGCAGCCCGCCTCGAAGCAGTTGTCCGCCACGCACTCGCCCGGGTACACGCAGACCTGGCCGGCCGGGCAGGTCGTGCCCTCGCACGGGTCCGTGCAGGTGCCGGCCACACAGACCTGCTCGGGGCCGCAGGTGACCAGGTCGCAGGGCTCGGCGCAGTAGCCCTCGATGCAGACCTCCTGACCGTTGCACTCGTTGTTCGCGCAGGGGTCGACGCAGCGGCCCCACCGGCAGACCCGACCGATGTCGCAGGGGGCGTTGTCGTCCACCGTGCCGTTGCAATCGTCGTCCTCACCGTTGCAGGCCTCGAGGGCGACATCGCCGCAGCGGCCACAGATGTTGCGCACGTCCTCGTCGATCACGCCGTCGCAGTCGTTGTCCTGCAGGTCGCAGATCTCCTCGGCGGGGGTGGTGTCCGGCTCGCAGGCGAGCGCGGCGTCCACGCAGACCCGGTGGCCGACGGCGCAGATGCCCGGCTGACCGGTCGCGCAGGCCTCCCCGGCGCCGACGACCGTGTTGTCCACCACGCCGTCGCAGTCGTTGTCCAGGCCGTCGCAAATCTCGGCCTCCGGGTCGACGTTGGGCAGGCACTCGTTGTTGGCGTCGCAGGAGAGGTGACCCGGCGCGCAGATGCCCGGGCGGCCCGTATCGCAGGGGCCGGCCATGGGCAGGCCGTCGTCGGCCTCGCCGTCGCAGTCGTTGTCGAGTCCGTCGCAGATTTCGTTCGACGGCTGGCCGATCTGCTCGCAGATGAGCTCGCCACCACGGCAGACCGTGCGGCCGGCGGCGCAGATGCCGCGACCGCCCGTGTCGCAGGGCTGATCACCGCCGGGGTTGCCCTCGTCGATGATGCCGTCGCAGTTGTCGTCCGCGCCGTTGCAGACCTCGTCGCCGGGGACGAGCACGGGGCGGCAGACGAGCTGGCCGAGCACGCAGGCCATCACGGCGTTGTCGCAGACGCCCTCGCCGCCGTCGCAGGCGTCGCCGGCGCCGGCCACGTTGTCGTCGGCCATGCCGTCGCAGTCGTCGTCGGCGCCGTTGCAGACCTCGGCCCGCGGGTCGTTGATGGGGTCGCAGACGACCTCACCGCCGAGGCAGTGGAGCACGCCGGGGCCGCAGTTGCCGCTCAGGCCCGTGGCGCAGACCGCGCCGCCGCCCGGATCGCCATCGTCCACCTGACCGTTGCAGTCGTTGTCGACGCCGTCGCAGATCTCGGGGCCCGTCGGGTCGCAGGGGTCGCAGGCGTCGCCCTGACCGTCGTTGTCCCGATCCGCCTGGTCCGGGTTGGCGAGCTCGCGGCAGTTGTCGCAGGCGTCGCCGCGGCCGTCGGCGTCCACGTCGGCCTGGGCGTCCGGCGCGTCCGGGCAGAGGTCGCAGGCGTCGCCGTGGCCGTCCGCGTCGCGATCGGCCTGGTCCGGGTTGGGCAGGGCGGGGCAGTTGTCGTCCTCGCAGCGGTCCTCGCCGTTGCGGCGCTCGGCCTGGTCGCCGTCCTGGTCGATGCACACGCCGCCCAGCGAGCGCTCCAGCACGAGCGTGGCGTATGCGGTGCAGGCGTCGTACTCGTCCGAGCCGGGGTTGCCCCAGCAGCCGCGGTTGCCGTTGTTCGGCCAGGAGCCGTCGGCGGCCTGTCGGGTCACGAGCGACCACGCGATGTCGTAGTACCAGGTGGGCGGCTCCTCGGGGAAACCGTCCGCCGCCGGGTTGCGGACCGCGCCGATGTTGTGGGCGAGCACCAGGTTGGCGTCGTTGCCGTCCGTGACCTCGAGCGCCTTCGCCGCGGCCCACAGGTAGTAGTAGTAGCTGTTGACGCCCCAGCCGGCCTGGGGGGCGGGCGTGTGGCTGTCGTACTGCCAGTTGTTGCGGATCCAGGTCATGGCGCTCTGGATCTGGTTGTGGTTCGCCGGGCGATCGGCCAGGCGGCCCACCCAGATGGCGCTGGCCGTCATGGCGCTGCTGCAGCCGGCCCACCCGCTGGTGCGGTAGCCGTAACAGCCGCCGCCCTGCGCGTGCCCGTCGACCGAGCCGCCCGCCCGCTGGAGCGCGTTGCGATCCACGTTGACCACGGCGCTGGCGGCAGACAGGCCGGCGAGCGCGAACTGCGTCGTGGAGAGGTCGTTGTCGCCGCCCTCGTCCGACGTGTAGTTCCAGCCGCCCAGAAAGTTCTGATTTGCGAGCAGGTTGCCTGCGCCCGCCGCGACGGCGTCGGACACGTTGCGGGCCGCGCCGATGGCGTCCGGGCCGCCCGTCGACAGGTACAGGCTCAGCGCCATGAGCGACGCGCCCGTCTCGTAGCTGTAGGGCGTGCCGCCGGGCTGAAGGCCGGCGTCGTTGTTGACCATGTAGGCCACGGCGCGCTGCACGCGGCCCTGGTCGGCCGCGTCCATGCCCTGGTAACCCACCGCGGGCGCGCCCCAGTCACCGGCGGCGCGCTTCTCGAGGAAACACAGCGTCGCCAGACCGTTGGCGCGGCCGGCGATGTTGCCCCCCGCCTCCTGGTTGCGGAAGAAGTTCAGCGCGTTGTCGATGGCCGCGTTGACGCGCTGGCCGAAGGGCGTGACCACGGCGCCGGCGCTGGTCGGACAGGCCAGGGCGAGCAGGGCGGCGACCCTCAGACGACTGGAAGAGATGGCAGGCATGCGTTCCCCGAGCAGTACGGCCCGATTCCCCCGAACCGGGCGTGATGAAGACTTCGTGGTCCGACGTTGCGTCGGGCGAGCGAACTACCGCCGACGGCGGCGGCGGATGATGGGCAGCAGCAGGAGCAGCCCGGCCAGCGGGGCGGCACCGTTCTTGCCGTCGAAGCGGCAGCCGCAGCTGTCCGAGGCGATGCTGTCGACGCCGGCGCCGCCGGCATCGGCGTTGCCGTTGGTGCTGGTGCCGAAGTCGAAGCCCGTGGCGACCCCGACGTCCGTGAGGTTGCCCGTGGTGCCGCCCGTGCCGGACTGGCCGCCCTCGGAGCCCGAGATGCCGCCCGTCCCGCCGTTGCCGCCCGCGCCGCCGTCCGTCTTCACGCCGCCGTCCACGCCGGCGTCGCCGCCCGGCACCCCCGGCTCGGTGACCCAGGCCGGGATGCAGATGGCGATGCCGTTGTCGACCGTGCACTGCTCGCCGTCGGGGCAGGTCACGTTCGCGCAGGGCGAGTCGACGCACTGGCCGCGGCTGCAGTAACGGCCGGGGCCGCACTCGATGCCGATGCAGGCGTCGCGCTCGCAGATCGTGCCGCCGTTGGCCTCGATGCAGATCTCGCCCTGGCCGCAGACCGTGCCGTAGCAGGGATCGCCCACGCAGACGCCGTCGACGCAGTGCTGGTCCAGGGTGCAGGACACCTCGGCGCAGCTCAGGACGCAGGCGCCCTCGCGGCAGAACTGGCCGTTGGGGCAGTTCAGGTTGGCGCAGGGATCGCCCTCGCAGCGGCCTTCGATGCAGCGCTGGCCCGCTTCGGGGCAGCCGGCCTCGTAGCAGTTGTCGCCCACGCAGCGACCGTCGCGGCAGACCTCGCCGGCGCCACACTGGACGTCCGCGCAGGGGTCGATGCAGCGGCCGGCGTCGCAGGCCCAGCCCGTCGGGCAGTTGGCCGCCTGGCAGGGCGTCAGGCAGACGCCGTCGACGCACTGCAGGCCCTCGCCGGCGCACTCGTTGCCCGAGCAGGGATCGGCGCAGGTGCCGTGGCTGCACAGGCGCCCGTTCGGGCAGAGGGAGCCTTCGTCGACCAGGTCGTTGCAGTCGTTGTCCACGCCGTCGCAGATCTCGCGGGGCAGGGCACCGCAGAAGCCGCAGGCGTTGCGCAGCTCCTCGTCCACGCGGCCGTCGCAGTCCTCGTCCGTCGCGTCGCAGGTCTCGGCGGAGGGGGAGACGTCGCCCACGCAGCCCTCGGAGCCGATGAGGCAGGAGCGGGTGCCCGCGGCGCACTGACCGGGGAGCCCCGTCGGGCACTCGCCGCCCGCGCCCGGATCGCCCTCGTCGATCTGGCCGTCGCAGTTGTTGTCCAGGCCGTCGCAGAGCTCGTCCGAGGGCATCGCGCTCTGGACGCAGGCGAGGCCACCGGCGGCGCAGACCAGCCGGCCGGCGCCGCAGACGCCGAAGAACTCCGTGTCGCACTCGCTGCCGGCGCCGGGGTCACCTTCGTCGATCTGGCCGTCGCAGTTGTTGTCCAGGCCGTCGCAGAGCTCGGCCGCGGGGAGCGCGCCGCCGGTGCAGACGATCTGACCGTTCTCACAGGCGGAGATGCCGGCGCCGCACTGGCCCTGGCGCCCCGGCATCGCGCAGAACAAGTCGCCGCCCGGGTTGCCGTTGTCGGCGACGCCGTCGCAGTCCTCGTCCGTGCCGTCGCAGCTCTCCATGCCGGGCTGTTCGAGACCGTCGCACACCAGGTTGCCGTCCACGCAGGCCCGCATGCCGTCGGCGCAGCGACCGGGCAGGCCCGTGTCGCAGGGCTCGCCGACCTCGGCCACGGCCTCGTCGACCTCGCCGTTGCAGTCGTTGTCCAGGCCGTCGCAGATCTCGGCCGCCGGCTCGGCGTCCGAGACACAGCCGAGGCGCGCGCCGCGGCAGTGGAGCGTGCCCAGGGCGCACACGCCGTCGAGGCCCGTGTCGCAGGGGGCGCCGCCGCCCGGATCGCCCTCGTCCACGCCGCCGTCGCAGTTGTTGTCCAGGCCGTCGCAGATCTCGCCCTGCGCCACGAACTGCGCGTCACAGACGACCGCGCCTTCGCGGCAGTTCAGCATGCCGTTGGCGCACAGGCCGGCGCCGCCCTCGGGCACGCAGGCTTCACCGCCGCCGGGGTTGCCGTTGTCCACGATGCCGTCGCAGTCGTTGTCCGCGCCGTCGCAGAGCTCGGCCTCGGCCTGGGCCTGTTGCACGCAGAGGATGGCGGCGTTGCGGCAGAGCGTGCGGCCCTCGCCGCAGGCGCCGAGCAGGCCCGTGTCGCACTCGCGATCGCCGCCGGGGTTGCCCTCGTCGATCTCGCCGTCGCAGTTGTTGTCCAGGCCGTCGCAGAGCTCGTCCTCGGCCTGGTTGGCCTGCACGCACTCGCGGTGACCGTCCACGCAGGCGGTCAGGCCGTCGGCGCACTCGCCCTCGCCGCCGGTCTGGCAGGCGAGACCGAAGCCGCGCAGGTTGTTGTCCACGATGCCGTCGCAGTCGTTGTCGATGCCGTCGCAGACCTCGGGGGCGCCGACGGCGCCCTGGTTGCCGCGGCAGACGAGCTGGCCGAACAGGCAGGCCGTGAGGCCCTGGCCGCAGGCGCCGGCGTTGCCGGTGTCGCACTGCTCGTTGACGCCGGGCACGTCCTCGTCCGTCAGGCCGTCGCAGTCGTTGTCGATGCCGTCGCAGATCTCGGCCTGCGCCTGGTTGACCGCGTTGCAGAGCAAACCGCCCTGCACGCAGGCCGTGCGACCGATGCCGCAGGCGCCGACGCCCGCGGGGAGCTGGCAGTTCTGGTCGCCGCCGGGGTTGTCCTCGTCCACCAGGCCGTCGCAGTCGTTGTCCGCGCCGTCGCAGAGCTCGATGCCCGGATCGTTGTCGCGCAGGCAGCGCAGCTGGCCGGCGATGCACTGCGAGGTGCCCTCGGAGCAGAGGCCCACGCCGCCGGGCACGTTGCAGTCGCGCGCGCCGCCGGGGTTGCCCTCGTCGGCGAGGCCGTCGCAGTTGTTGTCCAGGCCGTCGCAGACCTCGGGGCCGGGGTTCTGGTTGCGCACGCAGACGAGGCCGCCGTTGACGCAGTGCCGGATGCCGCCCGCGCAGATGCCGGGCTGGCCGGACTGGCACTGGCCACCGCCTCCCGGATCGTCCTCGTCCACGCCGCGGTCACAGTCGTTGTCGCGGCCGTCGCAGATCTCGGGGCCGTTGGGGACGCAGTTGTAGGGGTCGCAGGCGTCGCCGATGTGGTCGCCGTCCGTGTCCGCCTGGTCCGGGTTCGCCGCGCCGGGGCAGTTGTCGCAGACGTCGCCCACGTTGTCGCCGTCGGCGTCGGCCTGGTCCGGGTTCGGGGTGCTGGGGCAGTTGTCGTCGCCCTGGCAGATGTTGTCCTGATCGGCGAAGGCGTCGCCGCAAACGCCGCCCAGCGAGCGCTCGAGCACCAGGATGGCGTACGACGTGTCGGCGATGACCGACCAGTTGGACGACCAGTTGCCGGCCGCGCCCTGCTGGATGAGCAGCGTGTAGGCCAGGTCGGAGTACCAGTTGTTCGGCTCCTGGGGATAGCCGAGCGCGGCCATGTTGCGGACGCCGCCGACGTTGTTCTCGAACACCGCGCCGCCGCGGTTGTCGTTGCCGGAGACCTCGAGCGCCTTGGCGACGGCCCACATGAAGTAGTGGTACGCGCCGGTGATGCCGCCCTCGAAGGCCCAGTGATCGCGCAGCCAGCGGAGCGTGCTCTGCGCGCGGGGGTCGCTGGCGGGCACGCCGGACAGGCGGTAGGTCCACAGGCCGGAGCCGGTCATCGAGTGCGAGGGGCAGCCGCCCCAGCAGCCGCCGTTGCCGCGGTAGCGATGGCCGCCGCCGTCCCAGCGCTGCGTGTTCTGGACGAAGGTCTGGGAGCGACCGAGGACGTCGTCCGCCGGGGGCCAGACGGCCGAGGCCGCCGAGAGGCCGGCCATGGCGAACTGCGTGGTCGACATGTCGCCGTCGCAGCCGGGTCCGCCGTAGTTCCAGCCGCCGATGTTGTCGCCGCAGTTGCCCTGCGCCGCCTGGAGCTGGACCGCGCCGTTGGTCACGGCCTGGTCGACGGTGACCGCCGCGCCGACGTCGTTGGGGCCGCCGGTCTGCCGGTAGAGCGACAGCGCCATGAGCGAGCTGCCGGTGCCGTAGCTGTACGAGCCGCCCGCGCCGCGCAGGGCGCCGTCGTTGGCGATGATGCGCGCCGCGGCCCGCCGCAGGAGCGCCTGGTCCGCCGGGCTCGAGTTCCGGTAGCCCAGGGTGGGGGCGTTCCAGTCCGCGGTGGCGTGCTTCTCGAGGAAGCAGAGCACCGCCAGGCCCGTCGCCTGGTTGCCCGAGCCGTCGGCGAACTGCCCGGCGTTCTCCACGCCGCGGAAGTACTGCAGACCGCGCTCGATGGCCTGATTGACCCGATCGCCGAAGGGCGTTCGGAACGCGAGGGCCTGGGTGGGCAGCGCTGCAAGCAGCGCCAGGGTCAGGAATACGCCCCCGCGTCGAATCATGTCGCCTCCGTCTCTCGGGTCTAGGGTCGGGTCCTCCGGCGTCGGACCGCGATTCCAACAAGCAATAGCAATGCCGGAATATACCCATTCCCGGAAGCGGTTGCTCGGCAATTGCAACCACCGCCGCCGCCACCGCCACCGCCGGACGTTCCGCCGGTGTTCTGGCTGCCGCCGTCGCGCTCCGGGACGCTCGCATCGGCGAAGACGACGATGTCCGGCAGCGTGAAGACGTCCGGCCGGGCGTCCTTGCCGTTGGGGTCCGCGTCCGCAGGACCGGCCTCGGTGCCGGTCGTGCCGGCGTCCGTGGGGCCGGCGTCGGGCACGCCGAGGTCCACGCCCATGTCCGGGGCCGGAGGCATGTCCCAGGCGGGCTGGCAGACCGCCACGCCGCCCCGGTCGAAGCACTTCTCGCCGGCGGGGCAGTTCACCCCGGTGCAGGCGGAGTCCACGCAGTCGCCGTCCCGGCAGACGCGGCCCGCGGCGCACTCGATGGCCGCGCAGCGGTCGTCCTCGCAGGAGGGCTGGCCGTCGCGCACGAAACACGTCAGGCCCGTGCGGCATTGGATGCCGAAGCACAGGTCGGGCGTACAGGCCCCATCGACGCAGGCCTGGTCCAGGGGACAACTGACCCCACCGCAGCTCGGCACGCACTCGCCGAGGCGGCACATCTCGCCCGCGCCGCACGGCACGCCGAAGCAGGGGTCGGGCTGGCAGCGGCCCTCGAGGCAGATCTGCGCCTCGGCGCAGCCGGCCTCGTAGCAGGAGTCGGCCACGCAGCGGCCCATCAGGCAGCGCTCGCCGGCGTCGCAGCGAACGTCCGCGCAGGGATCCAGGCAGTCGCCGTCCCGGCAGACCTCACCCGCGGCGCAGTCGATGGCCTGGCACGGGGGCAGGCAGCCACCCTCGGCGCAGAACAGACCGACCTGCTCGCACTCGTTGCCGTTGCAGGGCGTCGCGCAGTGCCCGCGGGCGCAGACCTGACCCTCGGGGCACAGCGTGCCGTCGTCGACGGTGCCGTTGCAGTCGTCGTCGCGGCCGTTGCAGGTCTCTGCGGGCACGTCGCCGCAGTAGCCACAGGCGTTGCGCAGACCCTCGTCGATCTGGCCGTCGCAGTTGTCGTCGACCAGGTTGCAGGCCTCGTCGGCGGGGGACTCGCCGCCACCGCAGGCCGCCATGCCGGCCTCGCAGGACGTGTGGCCCTCGGCGCATCGACCGGGGAGCCCCGTCGCGCAGATGATGCTGGAGTCGGCGGCGTCCTCGTCCGTCGTCCCGTCGCAGTCGTTGTCCAGGGCGTCGCAGAGCTCGTCCTGGGCGATGCGCTGGGCCGCGCAGAAAAGTGTGCCATTGTCACAAAGGCGCACACCTGCGGCGCACTCGCCCGGCACACCCGTGTCACAGTCTTCGCCCAGGCCCGGGGCGCTCTCGTCCACCGTCCCGTCGCAGTCGTTGTCCAGCGCGTCGCACGCCTCTTCCTGCGGCTCCGGCGCATCGCCGCAGACGATCATCCCGAACGCATCGCAGCGGGAGAGGCCGATGGAGCAGATGCCGCGCTGACCGGGAATCGGGCAGGCCAGGTTGGCCTCGGGGCTCTCCTCGTCCACCCGGCCGTCGCAGTCGTCGTCCTCGCCGTTGCAGGACTCCACGCTGGGCGCGGCGTCCGCCGTGCAGAGCAGCTCGCCGCCGAGGCACACGAAGTGACCGGGGGCGCAGTCGCCGCGCTCGCCCGTGGCGCAGCGCTGGTCGAGGCGGGCGTCGCTCTCGTCCACCAGACCGTCGCAGTCGTTGTCGGCGCCGTCGCAGATCTCCTCGCCCGGCTGCGCGATGGCGTTGCAGACCAGCTGACCGCCCTCACAGGCCTGTCGACCGGCGCCGCAAGCGCCCTGGGCGCCCGTGTCGCAGGGCTCGCCGCCGCCGGGATCGCCCTCGTCGATCTCGCCGTCGCAGTCGTCGTCCAGGCCGTTGCAGATGTCCGGGGCCAGGAAGTAGACCTGATTGCAGCTCAGCGCGCCGGCGGCGCAGTCGAGCACGCCTGCGGCGCACTGGCCCACCAGGCCCGTGTCGCACTCGGCGCCCTCGCGCAGGTCCTCTTCGTCGACCTGGCCGTTGCAGTTGTTGTCCAGGCCATCGCAGACCTCCTGTGCGGCGTCCACCACCGAGCGGCACTGCACGCGGGCGTTGCGGCAGAACGTGCGGCCCGCCCGGCACTCGCCCAGAAGCTCCTCGGCCACGCAGTCGCCGCCGGCCTCGGGATCGCCGTCGTCGATCTCGCCGTCGCAGTCGTCGTCGCGGCCGTTGCAGAGCTCGTCCTGGGGCTGGTTCTGCGGCACGCACTGGGCGGCCGCGCGCGGGTTGAGGGGATCGCTGAGGTCGGCGATGCACTGGGTCGTGCCCGTGGCACAGATGCCCGGCTGGCCCGTCTGGCAGTCGCGGCCGAAGCCGGCGAGGCCGTCGTCGACCTGACCGTTGCAGTCGTCGTCGAGGCCATTGCAGCGCTCCGGCGTACCGGCGAGCTGGCCACGGCACACCAGACGGCCGATCTCGCAGCTCCAGTGGCCCTGACCGCAGGCGCCGCCGTTGCCGGTCTCGCAGGCGTCACCGACCGTGGGCACGTCCTCGTCCGTCCGCCCGTCGCAGTCGTTGTCGATGTTGTCGCAGACCTCGTCCCGAGCGTTGTTGTTGCCCGAGCAGACGATCACGCCGGCCACGCAGGTCTGCACGCCGACGCCGCAGGCGCCCACGCCGGGCACCACGCAGGGCTGTCCGCCGCCGGGGTTGCCCTCGTCGACCTGGCCGTCGCAGTTGTTGTCGACCTGGTCGCAGAGCTCCACGCCGGGGGAGACGTCGCGCACGCAGCGCACGGCGCCGCCGCTGCAGCGAGTGGTGCCGAAGGCGCAGCGGCCGGGCTCGCCGGTGTTGCACGCACCGCCGCCCTCGGGGTTGCCGTCGTCCACCTGGCCGTCGCAGTTGTTGTCCAGGTTGTCGCAGCTCTCGGCCTGCGGGACCTCGCGTTGCTGGCACTGGACCTGGCCCGCCACGCAGCGGGTGTAGCCGTCGCGGCAGAGGCCGAAGGCGCCGGTGTCGCAGGGGAAGAAACCCTCGGGGTTGTCCTCGTCGACCTGGCCGTTGCAGTTGTTGTCCACGTTGTCGCAGAGCTCCAGCGCCGGGGCCTGGCGGCGAACGCACACCAGCTCGGCGGCGATGCAGCTCAGCACGCCGGGGCGGCAGGCGCCCTGCTGGTCCGTCTGGCAGTTGCCGCCGCCCTGGGGGTTGCCCTCGTCGAACCGCTGATCGCAGTCGTTGTCCGCGCCGTCGCAGAGCTCGCCGCCCGCAGCGGGCTCGCACAGGTAGTTGTCGCAGGCGTTGCCGGCGCCGTCGTGGTCGTCGTCCGCCTGGTCCGCGTTGGACGCGTTGGGGCAGTTGTCGCACAGGTCGCCGATGCCGTCGCGATCGCGGTCGGCCTGGTCCGGATTGCTCGTGGCCGGGCAGTTGTCGTCGCCGGCGCAGGCGCCGTCGGCGTCCAGATCCGTGCAGATGCCACCCAGGGATCGCTCCAGGACGAGCAGGGCGTACGTGTGATCCAGGGGCGGGGCGGCGCAGGGGTTCTGGGCCGTGCAGGGGAACGTGCCGGCGGCCTCCTGGCGGGTGACCAGGTGGTAGGCGAAGTCGTAGTACCAGCCCGGCGGCTCCTCGGGGTAGCCGTCCATGGCGGGCACCCGCAGGCCGCCGATGTCGTCCTCGTAGATGCCCGGTTGACCGTTGTCGATCAGCAGTTCCAGGCCCTTCGCGGAGGAGAAGAGGGTCTGGTAGTACGAGTAGGTGCCCTCGTTGGCGTTCGTGACGATCTGAGCGTCGTCTCGGAAGTTGGCCTGCATCCAGGTCGCGGCGCTCTGCACGTTGGCCTGGTTCACGCCGAGCCCCACCACCCGCAGCGACCAGAGGCCGGCCGCGGTGGGGCCGCTGGCGGGCCCGAAGGCCTGGCAGCCCTTGTAGGCGAAGCCGCCGTTGGCGGCCTGCAGCGAGCGGAGGAAAGCCGCGGCGCGGGGCAGGTTGTCGTCCGCCGTGGGCACGGTGCTGGCGGCCGCGGCGAGGCCGGCGGCGGCGAACTGGGTCGCCAGCAGGTCGCCGGTGCCGTCCGGTGCGTTGGGGCTCCAGCCGCCGTTGTCGCAGTTGGCGGCGTTGTTGGCCTGCGAGGCCTGGAGCGCCGCGGCGCCGTTGGCCAGCGCGCGGTCGACGCCGATGGCCGCGCCGACGTTGTCCGGACCGCCCGTGCGCCGGAACTGCGCCAGGAACATCAGGCCGGCCCCGGTGCCGGTGCTGAAGGCGCCACCCGCGGCCTGGAGCGCGGGGTCGAACTCGATCGTCGCCCGGGCCATGCGGACCAGGCGGGCCTGGTCGTCCGCGCTCGCGTTGGTGTACCCCCGCGTAGGGGCCTGCCAGTTGGCGTTCTGCCGCGCCTCGAGCAGCGCGAGGCCGCCCATCGGCGTGTACCACTGGAAGTAGTTGCCGTTGGCCTCCTGCGCCCGAATCCAGGCCAGGCCACGCTCGACGCCGTTGTAGACCCGGTCGCCGAAGGGCGTCCGGAACGCCTGCGCTTCACCGGGCGCGAGCGCGCCGGCCAGCAGGGCGGTCGAGAAAACGGAACCGAGCAGCGCACGTCCGCGCTGAGTCATGAGCTTCCCCCGGGGCGAAACGAAGTGCAGGGCCACGCCAGTCGCCGACGACGAGGTCGACGCATCCGGCGGATTGTATGCGGCGGGGCGGGAGCGTGTCGACGATGAGCCGCTTCGAGCCGTGCGCGACCTACTCCGGCACCAGCCGGAAGAGGTGGACCTTGCCGCCGTTGCCGATGATTTGGGAGTTTTTCGGCGCGCCGACGGCCAGCAGGTAGCTGCCGTCCGGATCGGGCGTTGCGGCCATGGAGATCGCCCAGCCGAAGCCGTCGCCGCCGAGATCGCCCGCCACGGTCAGCACCGGCCCGCCGATCTCGGTTCGGCAGAGCACGTAGCCCGGGCGCGCGGGACCGGCGCCGTTCGCGTCGAGGGCCGTCGTCACGGCGCCGGCGCACCAGGTCATGTCGGCGTTCGAGCGCAGGCCGCTGCCGACGGAGACCGCGAACCCGAGGTGGGCGTCGTCGTCGAGCCCCGCGAGCTCGTCGACGACCTCGCCGTCCGGCCACATGAGCCAGGCCGAGCCCCGGGTGCTGCCCGCGTGCTCCGCAGCCCAGGCGCCGACGGCCATCAGGGGCAGCGCGCCCGTCGTCGCGATGTTGCGGCCGAAGGTCTGAGCCGAAGCGGTCGGCGAGGCGATGGTCGACTCGATGGTCACGTCGTTCGCCGCCGACGTCAGCGGGTCGACCACGAGCAGCTCGGTGTCGCGCGGAGAGCCATCGTCGGCGTGGGACCACAACAGGCGGCGCTCCCCGAAGTCGTCGGGCGGGGCGATGGCCACGGCGGCGCCGAGCGACTCCTGACCGACGCGGCCCTCGAGGGCGTACTGAAAGTCGCGTTCGAACGTCCCCGCCGCAGGACCGGGGTCGAGCCCGTAGACCGCCACGCGGCCGGCCGCGGCGTTCCGCGTGGGCTGGCCGACCACAATGAGGACGGGGCCGATGGAGGAGATCGGCCCGGCAGCGATACTTTCACCGAAGCGGCTGCCCGATTGATCGCCGTTCAGGGTGGCCAGGCTGCGATACGTGCCGGGTTCGAGCACATGGACGCTGCCGTGGTGGTTGTTGGCGCTCTGGCTGTCCGGCGCACCCACGAGCCACTCGTCGACGCCGTCGCCGTCGAAGTCGGCGGCCGCGAGGCTGTAGCCGAACTCGCCGTCCGTGGCCGGGCTGGCGAACTGGCTGACCTGGGTGGCGTCGACGCCGGACAGGAGGTAGACGGTGCCGCCGACCACCGAAGGGCTCGGGGGGCCCGGCGCGCCGGCCAGCACGTCGGCCCAGCCGTCGCCGTCCTGATCGGGGACGACCATCACGGACTGGCCGACGCGGCCGTCGACCACGCGCCCCGCGAAGGTGCCCCGATTGGTGACGCAGATCCGGTCGCGGGTGGACGTGTCCTCGTCCGTGCGGCCATCGCAGTCGTCGTCGACGCCATCGCAGTCCTCGACGGCCTCGCTGCAGCACAGCCCTTCGCCGTTGAGCAGTTGCTCGTCGACCTCGCCGTCGCAGTCGTCGTCCTGCCCGTTGCAGACCTCGGTGCCCGCCGTCATGAACGGCTCGCAGACCAGGGCGCGCCCGTCGCAGGTCGTCACGCCGCCCCCGCAGCGGCCCATGCCGCCGGTCTCGCACGCATCGCCGACGCCGACCAGATCCTCGTCGGTGAGACCGTCGCAGTCGTCGTCCTCGGCGTTGCAGGTCTCGGCGTCGGCGGGCCCCTGGCCGCCCTCGCAGGGCCCGAAGACCTGATTCGAGTCGCAGGTCGAGACGCCCTGGCGGCAGCGGCCCAGGTTCACGCCGCAGTTCTGCGTCGCGCCGGGCTCGCAACAGGCCGGCGCGCCGTCGTCGATGGCGCCGTCGCAGTCCTCGTCGGTGCCGTCGCAGGTCTCGGGGCGGGGCTCTGCAGCCTGCGCGCCGCAGGTCACGCCGAGGGCGTTGGCCGCGCACACCACGTTGCCCTGCACCATGCAGGCGCCCACGCCGTCGGCGCAGGGGGTGCCGAGCTCCGGGAACGTCTCGTCGACTGCGCCGTCGCAGTTGTTGTCGCGGCCGTCGCACAGCTCCCGCGCGCCGGGCTGGATGAACGGCGACGTGTCGTCGCAGTCGCCCTCGCAGCTCTCGTAGCCGTCGCCGTCGGCGTCGATGCACGGCGTGCCGGTGTCGGCGCCGGGGACGACGACGGCGTCGGGGATGCCGGCGTCGACCACGCGGCGCTGCGTCTCCTCGTCGGCGCCGCCGGCGCACCCGAGCAGGGCGACCGAACCGAGGAGCCCCACGACGCCCAGGGCGCAGCGACCGGCGCGACGGCGCGTCATCACGTCAGCCGATCTCGACGACGCCGTGCGAGAGCACGGAGCGCTCGCCGACGCGGGCCTCGAGCAGCCACGTGCCCGCGGTCGTCGAGGGCACCGCGCGGACGTCCACCGTGTTGCCGGGGTAGACCACGCCGCTGAAGCGCGCAGAGAACCGGCGCAAGCGGGTGGCGTCCCCGCCGCACAGGTGCTGGACCACGTTGCGGGCAGCGATGCCGTAGGTGCACAGGCCGTGCAGGATGGGCGCCTCGAAACCGACCTTGGGCGCCAGGTCCGGGTCCACGTGGAGCGGGTTGTGATCGCCGCTGAGGCGGTACAGGAGCGCCTGCGCAGGGGAGGTCACGTTGCTCTCGGCGAAGGCCGGAGCGGCGCCCGCCACGGCCTCGGGGAGCGTCAGCGCCGGGCCGGCCTGGCCGCCGAAGCCGCCCTGACCACGGCAGAAGATCGACCACTGCGTCTCGGCCACGAGCTCGCCCGCGGCGTCGCGCGTCTCGGTCTCGAGGAGGACCACGGCGGCCTTGCCCTTGTCGTAGACCGCGGGGATGCGGCCGACGCTGGTCAGCCGGCCCGAGGTGGGGAAGGGCTTGTGCAGGCGGATGGTCTGCTCGCCGTGCACCAGGGTCCGGTAGTCGGCCCGGATGGCGGTCAGCGCCGGAAAGATGATGGTCTGCGCCGGGATGACGGCGAAGCTCGGGTAGACCTGGAAGCGGGGGCTGCCCTCCCAGGTGAAGTCCAGGGCCTCCGTGCCGGCGCCGATGCCCAGGGCATACAGGGCGCAGCGCTGCCAGTCGAGGTTGAATTCGGGACCTTCGAAGGTCTTTCCGACGACGTCGAGATCGAGTTGCATCGCGTGACTCCGTGGGCCCGCCGTGGGCCATGGCCGGCGCTACGTACCCGAAACCGCCTCGCCGAGGCAATGGGCAGGCAGGGGAGACTCCGCTTCGGCGCGGACCTGCGGGTCCGGATCCAGGGCCGCGCGGGCGGCCGCGACCGTGCTGCCCAGCGCGCGGGCGGCCCAGACCGCGGTCGCGCGCTCCACCGGATCGGGGGCCGACGCAGCCAGCGCCTCGACCAGGTCCAGCGCGTCGCGCCGGCGGGTGTTCGCCAGGACGATCAAAGCGTTGCGCCGCAGGCCGTCGGCCCGGGCGCGGAGGAGCGGCGAGCCCTCCAGCGAGGCCTCGAGGGCCTCGGGTGGCGTCCGCAGCCAGTCGAGGGGGTCCGGGTAGGCGTTCACGGGGCGCCAGCGCTCGGGATCGGCGCGGGGCGCGTCGCGGTTCCACGGGCACACGTCCTGGCAGACGTCGCAGCCGAAAAGCCAGTCGCCCAGGCCCGGACGCACCTCGGCGGGGATGACCCCGCGGTGCTCGATGGTCCAGTAGCTGATGCACTTGCGCGCGTCGACGACACCGGGGGCGACGATGGCGCCGGTGGGGCAGGCGACCAGGCAGGCGTCGCAGGTGCCGCAGCGGTCGGGGTGGGCCTCGGGCGCCATCTCCAGGTCGCAGTCCAGGAACATCACCGCGAGCGACCCGAACGTGCCGCGGCGCGGGTGGATGAGCATCGAGGACTTGCCGATCCATCCGACGCCGGCCCGCTCGCCGAAGGCCCGCTCGAGCACGGCGCCCGTGTCGATGCTCATGTAGGTGCGCACCTCGGGGTGGCTCAGGATGAGGCGCCGCAACACCTTGCGGAGCATCTTGCGCACGATGTTGTGGTAGTCCCGGCCCCGGGCGTAGGCGGCCACGCGGCCGTGGGGCCCCTCGGGCCGGGGCGGGTCCGGCGTGCGGTGCGTGACCCAGAACACGGCCGCGCTGCGGGCGGTGGGCATCAGGTGCTGCGGGGCGAGGCGCTCCGCGGCGCGCTCGGCCAGCCAGGCCATGTCCGCGTGATGTCCCGCGGCGAGCCAGGCCTGGAACCTGGCCGCGTGGGGCGCATACCAGCCGTGACCCAGGGGCTCGACGGGGGCGATGCCGACGAGCTCGAAGCCCACCTCGCGGGCGATGCCGCCGAGGGTGTCGGCGGTCAGGGGGCCCGTCGGGCGCGTCGGATTCGCGGTCGCCATGGCGGCCATCATACGACGGGTTTAATGTGCCGCCCGATGTTCATCGCGCACGCCCGCTCGCTCCGACCCTTCGCCTTCGCCCTGCTCATCGCCCAGGGCGCGTGCACACCCGCGGCGCAGCGGGCGGACTGCGAGCCCGTGGCCGGCTCGGGCTGCGGCGACGACGAGCGCTGCGTGGTCGACGCGGTGGGGGATCCCGTCTGCGTGTCCAAGGCCCCGACGGCGAAACTCGACGAAGCCTGTACAGCCCGGGATGCCTGCCCGGCGGGGACCGGCTGCGTGGCCGTCGACGGGCGGGCCGTGTGCCGCACGTTCTGCAACCCCCTGCAGCCGAGCGGCGCCCTGACCTGCCGCGAGGACGGTGAGGCCCGCTGCGTGGGCGCGGTGGACGCGCACCCGGAGATCGGCGTGTGTGTCCGCCCGTGCGCCACGCCCGGCGACGTCGAGAGCGCCTGCGCGCCGGCCGGGGCGGCCTCGGCCTGCTGGATCCCCGAGGGCCTGGACTTCGCCGTGTGCAGCGGGATCGCCGGTGCGCTCGGGATCGGCGAGGACTGCAGCGCCAACCTGCGCTGCGCCGCCGGCCTCCTGTGCACGCCCCGCGGCGAGGGGGCCACCTGCCGGACGGTCGCCCCCTGCGACGTCGGGGACTTCGAGGTCCAGTTCCCCGGCGCGCCGCGTCACCGGGTCTGCACGCCGTGTCAGGCCGTCGCGGGGCCCCAGGCCGGCGAGGCCGACGACGTCCGCTACGTGGTGTGCAAGGCGGACGACGACGCCGTATCCGCCTCGGCGCGGTGCCTGGCCGAAGGCGGGGCGCTCGTGCCCTTGGCGCGCTCGGGCGCCCTGACCCTCGCCGAGGCGGCCCAGGCCGTGATCGAGGGCGCCGTCCTGTTCTCGGGCGGCTGCGTGGTCGACGGCGGGACCGCCGACTGCGCCACCGGGCACGCGGTCTGTCGCGTCCGGACGGCGCGCTGAGAGCGCCGACGCCTCAGGCCGCCTGCGGCAGCATCTCCACGCCCCACTGACCGCGGTCGCAGGCCTCCTTCAGGCGCAGGCGAGCGCGGTGGAAGCGGCTCTTGAGCGCGGGCAGCGACAGCCCGGTCTCCTCGGAGATGGACTGGAGGGACAGGCCGTCGATGAAGCGGCGCGTGAAGAGCTCGCGGTCGCCCTCGCGCAGCTCGGCCAGGAAGGCATCCGTGAGGAAGAGGACCTCGCGGTCGCCCACCTTCTGCTCGGGCTCGGGCTCGGGGGCCGCCGCCGCGGGCGAGAAGATCTCGGCCGTGGGGACGAGCCGGCGCTCGCGTCTGTGCCGGAGGAGCGCCGTGTTGACCACGATGCGCGAGAGCCACGAGCCGAAGCGCGCCTCGCCGCGGAACTGGTGGATGCGGCGAAGCACCTGCACGCAGCTCTCCTGCGTCACGTCCTCGGCCCGGACCGGGTCCCGCGTGACCTTGAGGGCCAGGTGGTACATCTGCGTGTAGTGCCGGCGAAGGAGGGTCTCCATCGCGCGACGGTCGCCGTTGCAGGCCAGCGACACCAGGTGGTTCTCTTCGACAATCTGGGGATCGAGCGGAGACAGGTTCATTTGCTCTCCTGTTTGCCGCCGCACGGTGCGGCCGGCTGAGATGGGGGCTGTGCTTTCACGCCGCGCACGAGATCGGGCTCGGTCTGCCCCTCGTGGCGGTCGCAGGTCTGGCAGGCGTCGCGCAGGATGGGCACCGGGCCTTCGCAGCCTTGGCAGTCGGTGAGCCATGCGATGCTGGACGTCAGGCCGTCGCGGAGCTGTTGCAAGCGAGCGAGCTGGGCGTCGACGCAGGCCAAGGTCTGTGCATAGCGTGCGCGAACCTTGGACATGGCCACGCCGGCGTTCTCCGCCTCCGCGACGTCGTCCAGGAATCCTTTGACCTCGTTGAGCGGCAGGCCGAGGTCGTGCAGATGCGTGATCCAGCGGAGGCGCACGAGGGCCTCGGGGCCGTACTCCCGGTAGTTGCCGCACGTGCGGCCCCGGGGCACGAGCAAGCCGAGCTCCTCGTAGAGCCGGATCGCCCGGGGGGTCTTGCCGACGGACTCGGCCAGCTCACCCACCGTCATGAAGTCGCGCGTCTCGGCCATTCACTCCAACCTTGACGTTAACGTTAACGTCAAGGTGAAGCTAAACACGCCCGGTCATCGTGTCAATGATGAATGTTTGTCAAAGGTACTTTTCGACGGTGGAGATGAATTCGATGTGGGCGAGCAGGTCCTGGATGTAATCCAGCCGATCAATGGGGATCACCAT
>CAINDO010000630.1 GCA_903847385.1 uncultured Myxococcales bacterium | reverse complement strand
GCCGTCGTCGCCGAGCTCACGGCCCTCGCGCCCGTCGTGAAGTCCGCCTGGCGCCGCGCCTCCGCCTCGCCGGACCTCGCGCGGCTCGCCGAGCGCCTGCCCCCTGAAGGTTTCGCCGCGCCCATCGCCACGGCCCTGTCCTCGCAGGTCCTGCCGCGGCCGCCCCTGCCCCTCGACCCGGACGCCGTCTGTCGCACGCTCTGGGACGCGAGCTGCGCGCGCCTGACCACCTGCCACGGCGCCATCTCGAACGTCGTGATGAGCCCCGTGGTCTGTGAAGAAGGTGCAGACGCCCTCATCGAGGCCTGCAGCCAGCGCAGCCCGACCGGCTACACCGACGCAGCGCTCACCCACGCCGCCCTGAAGGCCTGTCTCGACGCCTGGGAGAAGCGCCCCTGCGAGCAGGTCTGCGGCAAGTCGGCGCCCCCGCCCCCCGAGTGCGAACGCTTCGCGCCCGGCCTCGCGCCCGTCGAGGTCCAGTGCGGCGCCCCGGGCAAGCTCTTCGACGAGGAGAACCCCGAGGGCGGCGTCGAGTAGCCCGCGCTCGCGACGCTCCCGGCCCGCGTGGCGCTTTGCCCGCGGCCCGACTTCGGCTAACCTCCGCGCCCGTTTTGACCTCCCCCCACGGCCACCTGCGGAGCCCCCCCATGTCGACCCCCAACACCCCCGACCTCATGCAGAAGATCGTGTCGCTGTCCAAGCGGCGCGGCTTCGTGTTCCAGTCCTCGGAGATCTACGGCGGCCTCAAGAGCGCCTACGACTACGGCCCCCTCGGCGCCGAGCTCAAGCGCAACATCATGTCCGAGTGGTGGAAGGACATGGTCCACGGCCGCGAGAACGTGGTCGGCATCGACGCCAGCATCGTGATGCACCCCAAGGTCTGGGAGGCCTCGGGCCACCTGTCGGGCTTCAGCGACCCCCTCGTCGACTGCAAGATCTGCAAAGAGCGCTTCCGCGCGGACAAGGCCCCCACGGCGGAGCCCGGCAGCGACCTCACCCTGACCTACGCCGACAAGGGCGCCGCCAAGGTCGCCGAGGAGCTCATCGAGAAGCAGTTCGGCCTGAAACTCACGCGCGACGGGAAAGACCTCAAGGGCGCCGTCGCCGGCGACCGCGGTTACGTCTGCCCGGTGTGCCACTCGCCGTTCCTCTCCGAGGAGCGTCAGTTCAACCTGATGTTCAAGAGCAGCATCGGCCCGGTCGATCCCCTCGGCGCCGTCGCCGCGGCCATCGAGGCGGGTCAGCTCACCGGCCTCGCCGGCCGCGACCTGCGCGCCGCCATCGAGGAGATCACCAAACCCACGGCCGTTTACCTGCGCCCCGAGACGGCCCAGGCCATGTTCGTGCAGTTCATGAACGTGCAGCAGAGCATGTCCATGAAGGTGCCCTTCGGCATCGCGCAGATGGGCAAGTCGTTCCGCAACGAGATCACCGTCGAACACTTCATCTTCCGCTCCTGCGAGTTCGAGCAGATGGAGATGGAGTTCTTCTGCGAGCCCGGCACGGACGACGACTGGATGGAATACTGGCGCATGGAGCGCATGAACTGGTGGAAGCGTTTCGCCAACGATCCCAGCAAGTTCCGCTTCCGCGCGCACGACAAGACCGAGCTCGCCCACTACGCCAAGGGCTGCTACGACATCGAGTACGACTACCCCTGGGGCTGGGGTGAGCTCGAGGGCATCGCCAATCGAACCGACTACGACCTCGGCAAACACTCGAAACACTCGGGCGCCAAGCTCGACTACTTCGACCCGGCCACGCAGAAGCGCTTCGTGCCCTACGTGATCGAGCCCGCCGCCGGCGCCACCCGCGGCCTGCTGGTGTACCTGATCGACGCGTACCACGAAGAGGAGGTCAACGGTGAGACCCGCGTGGTGTTGCGGTTCCACCCGCGCCTGGCGCCCATCAAGGTCGCGGTGCTCCCGCTCGTGAAGAAGGAGGGCATGCCCGAGATCGCGCGCGATCTGGTCAACGCCTTCCTCAAGCGCGGCATCAACGCCAAGTACGACGAGCAGCACGCCATCGGCAAACGCTACCGCCGCCACGACGAGGTCGGCACGCCCTGGTGCCTGACCGTCGACGGCGAGAGCGTTTCGGATGGGACGGTGACGCTGCGCGACCGCGACAGCATGCAGCAGCGCCGCATCTCCATCGCCGGCGCCGTGGACGAGATCGAGGCGCTCCTGCGCGCCTGAGCGGGGCCGACCGAGCGCTCGCGGCTCATGGCGCGGGCGCTGCGTGCCGTAACCACGGGCACTGGAAGTCCTCGTGGTCCGCCCCGCCCCCACCCCCGACCGACCGCCCGCCGACGGGCACGCCCCCACGATCGCCTGGAGTCTCGTCGGGCTCGGTCTCGTGACCGCCCTGCTGGGCTCGACCGTGCTGCTGGGGTGGGTCTTCGATCGCCCGGCCCTGGCCGCCCTGGGGTTCGAGGCGCGACCCGTCCGCATGGCGCCCGCGGCGCTGGCGCTCGCGCTGGGGCTTGCGATGGTGCTGGATGCACCGCGCGCCGCGCCCGTCGTCGCGCGGCACGTCGTCGCACGCCTCTATGGCCTGATCGCGCTGCTGGCCATCCTGCTCACGTTGGGGCGGGCGGCCGGCGGTCACATCGGGTTGGTGTCCCTGGGCGAAGGGGCCCCCGGGGAGCCGCTGCACCCCTTGGCCCCCCTGGTCCCGTTGGCCATCGCCGGGGCGTCGGCCACGCTGCGCCTGCTCAGTCTCGACGACAGTCGCGCCGCGTGGCGGGTCCGGCTCGGCTGGTTCGTCGGCGGCTCGCAGATCATGGCGGCGTTGCCGCTGCTGCTGTCGGCCAGCACGGCGGGCTCGCCCTTCACCGACGGCAGCACGACCACCTTCACGCCCGCGGTCTGCCTGCTCGTCGTCCTCACGGGCGCGGGCGTGCTCGCGTCCACGAGCGTCCGCCAGCGCGCCGAGGGTCCGCGCGAAGCGTCCGGGCCAGGCCTGGCGCGGTTCGTCGTGGCGTTCCTCGCCGTCGCGGCGGCGGCCGAGGTCATCGGGCTGGCCTACTTCCTCGAGTTCCAGCGGGGCCTGCGCCGCGACTTGCAGCAGCAGCTCGAGTCGGTCGCGACGCTGCAAGTGGAGTGGCTGACCCAGTGGCGGCGCGAGCGCCTGGGCGACGCCCGCGTGCTGTTCAACAACCCGATGATGCGGGCCATGCTGCACAACACCGCGGGCGACGCGGAGACCTCGACCACGAGCGCCGAGGCGACGGCCTGGCTGTCGACCTACGACGCCTACGCGCAGTACGACCGGATCTTCCTCCTGGCCGCGGACGGCGAGGCCATCCTGCGCCACCCGGCCACCGCCGAGATGCCGGACGCCGAGATCGCCCGGAAGGTTTCCAGCGTCGGCGCCTCGTCCGTGCCGGCGATCATCGACATCGAGTCGGGCCCGGTGGAACGCCGCGAGGCGAGGCTGGCCGTGGTCATGCCGGTCTTCGCGCCGGACACGATGCCCCCGGCGCTCCAGGGCTTCGGGCTCCTGCGCATCGACCCGAAGGCCCAGTTGTACCCGTTCTTGCGGCGGTGGCCCGGCCCGGGGACGACCTCGGACAGCCACGTGGTGCGGCGCGAGCGCGAGATCGTGCACTTCATCAACCCGGTCCACGGCGCCGACAGCCCGGCGCCGGGCCATGCCGAGGTTCCGCTCACGAACCGGACCGTCGTGGCCGTGCAGGCGGCCTTGGGCCGAACCGGGCCGGTGCTCGGCGAGGATACGGACGGCCGGGCCGTCTTCGGGACGCTCACGCCCGTCCCGGACTCCACGTGGGTCCTGGTGACGCACATGGACGTCGCCGAGTTCCAGGAGATGCTGGCCGACCGGACGCTGGTGATCGCCGCGTTCGTGGCGCTCCTGGTCATCGTGGCCGGGACCGCCCTGCTCCTCGCCTGGCGGACGAGTCGAGCGCGGCAGGATCGCCGCCGGGCCGAGGTCGTCGACGCCCTGCAGACCACCACCGCCGCGCTGGATCAGCTCCTCGCCCGCAGCCCCACGGTGATCTACACCATGCTCGAGGTCGACGGTCGGCTGCGGCCCGTCTCCATGAGCCGCAACGTCGAGCGTCTGTTCGGCTTCACGGTCGACGAGGCCCTGGCCCCGGACTGGTGGCCCCGCCACATCGACCCGGCCGACATCCCCGTGGCGATGGACGCCCTGCGTCGCCTCGCGACGGACGACACCATCGAGTCCGTCTATCGATTTCGTCGCAAGGACGGCTCCGTCCTCTGGGTCAGCGACCGCCTCGAGGTCTCGCGCCGAGTGGACGGGCACGCCGTCGAGGCCACGGGCGCCCTGAACGACGTCACCGCCCGCCACGCGACGGAGCGCTCGCTCTGGGAGAGCGAGGAGCGGCTGCGGCTGGCGCTGATGGCCTCGGAGCAGGGCCTGTTCGACTTCGACGTGCCCACGGGTCGAGTGGTGGTCAACGACGACTACGCGCGCATGCTCGGGCACGACCCGTCCACGTTCCGCGAGAGCTTCGAGGGGTGGCGCGGGCGCCTGCACCCCGAGGACCGCGAGCGCGCCGAGGCCACGCTCGCCGGGTTCCTCGCCGGCGGCGCGGCGGACCTGTACACCTCGGAGTTCCGGATGCAGACCCGCGTCGGCGAGTGGCGCTGGATTCTCTCGACGGGTCGGCTGACCGCCCGCGGCGCCGACGGCGCCCCGCGCCGCATGCTCGGCACCCACACGGACGTGACGGCGCGCAAGGTCGCGGAGGCCCGAGCGCAGCGGCTCGCGCAGCTCTACGCGGCGCTCAGCCACAGCAACGAGGCCATCGTCCGGTGCGCCGCGCGCGAGGACCTCTTCCCCCGCATCTGCGAGATCGTCGTGCAACACGGCGGCATCGCGATGGCCTGGATCGGCCTCGTCGACCCCCAGACGCGCCGGGTGCGCCCCGTGGCCGCTGCCGGCGCTCGACCGGGCGACGTCGAGTACCTCGACGGCCTCGAGATCTCGACCGACCCGAGCACCGCCGCGGGGAACGGCGCCACGGGGCGGGCGATTCGCGAGGACCAGGCCATCTGGGTCACCGACTTCGGCGCCGATCCGGCCACCGCGCCGTGGCGCGCCCGCGCGGCCGAGCACGGGTGGGTGGCCTCGGCCAGCCTGCCCCTGCGGCTCGAGGGCCGCCCCATCGGCGCGCTGAGCCTCTACGGCCGCGCCGCCGCCACGTTCGACGACGACGGCCGGCGCCTGCTCACGGCCCTCGCCGACGACCTCGGCTTCGCCCTGGACGCGATGGCCCGCGACGAGCGACGCCGGGCGGCCGAGGCGGCGCTGCGCATCAAGGACCTGGCGATCGAGGCCTCGCACAACGCCATCGGCGTCGCCGATCTGGCCGGGCGCCTGACCTATGTGAATCGCGCATTCCTCCGCGACTGGGGCTACCAGGACGTGCACGAGGTCCTCGGGCGAACGGTCGACACGTTCTGCGCCACGCCCGAACATGCAGCCCCCATCCTGGCCGCGCTCGCCGCCGAGGGCATGTGGGCCGGCGAACTGGAGGCCCGCACGGGCACCGGCGCCGACCTCGTCATGCTCGCCACCATGTCGCGCATCGACGATGAGACCGGGGCCCCCGTCTGCCTGCTGGCGACCTTCTCGGACATCACGCGTCGCCGCCGCGCCGAAGCCGAAGTCCGCGCGGCGCTCCGCGAGCGCGAGGCCCTGCTCAAGGAGATCCACCACCGGGTGAAGAACAACCTGCAGGTGATCACCAGCCTGCTGCGACTGGAGAGCAACCGCGCGCCCCAGGCGGACGTGAAGCGTGTGCTCGTCGAGATGAAGAACCGCGTCATCTCGATGGCCCTGCTGCACGAGCTGCTGTATCGGTCGGACACGCTGGCGCAGGTGGACCTGGGCGGCTACCTGGCCGAGCTCGGGCGCCAGGTCTTCGACACCGCGGCGCTCCAGGCGGGTGTGCTGCTCGACGCGCGCACCGAGCCCGTGGCGCTGGAGCTGGATCAGGCCGTCCCCTGCGGGCTCCTGGTGAACGAGCTGCTCTCCAACGCGTTGAAACACGGCTTTCCGGCCGGCCGCCGTGGCAAGGTCCACCTCACGCTCCGGCGGCTGGACGACGCCGGCCGTGTGCTGGTCGAGGTCCACGACGACGGCGTGGGCCTGCCCGCGGACTTCGCGCAGCGCAGCAAGGGCTCCCTGGGGCTCCAGATCGTCTCGGACCTGACCCGCCAGCTCGACGGCCACCTCGAGGTCGACTCCCCGGACGGCGCGCGCTTCCGCGTGACCTTCACGGTGAAGGTCTCCGCGGGGGTACCGCCGACCGCCGCCCGAGAATCGGCGCCTTCTTCGCGACCTCCCCTTGTATCTGCGCGTCCTCGTGTCGACAGTGAATGAGACGACGAGCCGAACCCGCGCACTTCGCGCGGGCCCAATTGGCCGACTGGACAAGGGAACTCGCCGATGTTCGCCAACGCCTGGACCCTGATGCGCATTCGCGGGATACCCATCCGCCTGCACGTCTCGTTGCTGCTGGTGTTGCCGTTCCTGGCGTACACCGTGGCGACCAATCAGCTCCCCATGATCCTGCGCGCCGCCCACGTGCCGCCGGACGCGCTGACCCTGCCCGCTGGCGTGCTGGGCAGCATCGTGGCCGTGGGTCTCTTCGTCGGCATCGCCCTCCACGAGCTGGGCCACGCCCTGGTGGCGATGCGGCAGGGCGGCACCGTCAAGTCCATCACGCTCATGGTGCTCGGGGGCGTCGCGCAGATCGACCACGAGGCCGCCACGCCGCGTCAGCAGGCCACGATGGCCTTCGCCGGCCCGCTCGTGAGCCTCGTGCTGGCCGGCGTCTCCATCGCGCTCTCCCGGGTGGACGCGCTGTTCCTCGACCTGCGCGCCGGCCTGTTCATCTTCGGCGGCATGAACCTGGCGCTGGCGATCTTCAACCTGGTGCCGGCCTACCCGCTGGACGGCGGGCGCATCCTGCGGGCCCTGCTCAGCACGCGCATGCCCCAGCTGCGCGCCACGCGCCTCAGCGCCTCCGTCGGCCGGGTGCTGGCCCTCACCGGCGCCGGCTTCGCCCTGATGCACGGCGACCCGATGCTGCTGCTCGTCTCCGTCTTCGTCTTCATGGGCGCCAGCGCGGACGAGGCCGCCACCACGATGCGCCTGGGCCTCACGGGCCTGCGCGCGCGCCAGGCCATGGGCCGCCGCGTCGCCTCCGTCGACCCGGGCCGGCCGCTGTCGACGGTCGCGCGCCACATGCTCTTCCAGGGCGCCTCCGCGGCCATCGTGCGCGACGAGCGCGGCGTGCGCGGCGTGCTCAGCGTCCGCGACGTCCAGCGCGGGCCTTCCAAGGCGGCCGGCGAGGTCCTGAAGGGCGAGCCCATCTGGGCGCACGTGGACGACGAGCTCTCCGAGGTCGTCGCCCGCGTGCAGAAGTCGACGCAGAGCGGCGCCATCGTCGTGGACGACATGAACACCATCGTCGGCGTGGTCACCTACGAGGACCTCGCCCGCGTGATGGCCCTGCGCGGCGCCGCGGACGTGCCCGGCTCGGTGCCCGTGGAGCCCACGGTCCCCCTGCGGCAGGACGCCCCGCGCTGACCGGTCGTCGGAGCTCGTCCGCCCCGCGTCACTTTTTTCGCTTTTCGTAGATCCCCGCCCCCGCCCGCTCGTTTCTCCCCCTGTTCACCGCACCTCACGCGATTCACACAGGGGATTTCACATGCGTACGCTCGCCCTCGGCTTCTCCCTCGCGCTCTCCGGCCTCGGCTTCGTGGCCGCGACCTCCGGCACGGCCGAGGCCTGCGCCATGTACCGCCCGCACGTGGTCGAGTCCACGGAGCGCCTGGTCGCCGACGCGAAGCGCGCCGAGTCCAAGGGCGAGGTCCGCACCGCCATCCGCCTCTACGAGCGCGCCATGAACGACGACGGCGCCCGCAAGGCCCTCCGCGTCGAGGCCGCCGTCAAGGCCGGCGAACTCCAGGCCAAGGTGGGCAAGGGCCGCGAGAGCCTGCGCCGCTTCCAGAAGGCCGTCGCCCTGGACGCCGGGAGTTTCCCCGCCCAGCTCGGCCTCGGCCGCGCCCAGGCGGCCAACGGTGACCTCGGCCCGGCCTCCGTGACCCTGGCGACTGCTGCGCGCCTGTCCACCGCCAGCTTCCGCGAGCGCGGCGACGCCCAGGCCGCCCTGGCCGCCGTGCTTGCCCGCCTCGGCCGCGGGGCCGAAGCCGCCGCCGCGCTGCAGGCCGCCCGCCTGCTCGGCGCCTCGCCCGAGTCCGTCGCCGACGCGGACGCCGCCGCCGCCCCCGAGCCCTTCCCCGCGATCGCCCAGCAGATGTAGAACCGGCCATGCTCGCCCGCCTCCTCGTCCCATTCTCCTTCCTCGCTCTCCTGCTGCTCCCCTGCCTCGCCCTCGCCGCGCCGAACGAGCCGACCGACGCCGCCCTCGTGCGACACGGGCGCGAGGTCGTCGTGCGCGCGCAGTGCAACCGCTGCCACGAGATCACCGGCGGCCTCGGCGCCTTCAAGCGCGAGATGCACTGCGTGAACTGTCACACCTGGATTCTGGGCACCAAGGGCAAGCCGGACGAGATCGCGAAGCAGCGCGTCGACTTCCCCGACTGGGATCGCTACCTGGACAGCGTGGTGCACTTCACGCGCCTGCCGGACCTCGGCACGCTCACCCGCCGGGTGCGCCCGAGCGCCGTGCGCCGCTTCCTGGACGCGCCCCACGACGTGCGGCCGCACCTCGAGGAGTCGATGATCCCGCTGCGCCTCTCCGGCGCCGACAAGGACGCCGTGGTCGCCTGGCTGGCCTCGCTCGCCGGGCCGCAGGTCGCCCCCGAGGAGCCGGCACCCGCCCCCGAAAGCGTCGACGCCGCGCGCATCGCCGCCGGCCGCACGGTCTTCGTCGCCAAGGGCTGCCCCACCTGCCATGTGTTCGGCAACGTGCGCTTCCAGCCCGGCTTCGACGCCGCGTTCTACAAGGCGATGGGTGCCAACGCCCAGCTCGCGCCCAACCTGCGCTTCGCCCGCGAGCGCGTGCCGCGCAGCGTGTTCGTGCGGTTCGTGCAGGACCCGCAGTCCGTCGATCCCCGCGTCACCATGCCCAAGCTCGGCGTCACCCCCGCCGAGGCCGAGCGGCTCGCCGACTTCGTCTACGCCGCCGCTCCCGAGCTCGCCGGGCCGCCGGCCGCCGCCGAGGTCCCCGTCGTCGCCGCCCTGGACCGCAAGGTCACCTTCGACGAGGTCTATGACGAGCTCCTCGGCAAGATCTGCGTCCACTGTCACATGGACCCAGCCACCAACAACGGCGACGGCGGCGCGGGCAACACCGGCGGGCTGGGGTTCGCCGGCAAGCGCCTGAGCCTGGAGAGCTACCCCAGCGTCGCGCGCGGGCTGATGCGCGACGGCAAGCGCGTGTCCATCCTGACGCCCGGCCCCGGCGGACAGCCGCCGCTGCTGCTCGAGGCCCTGCTGCGCCGCCACCGCGAGGCCAGCCGCGACCAGCGCCGCGCCTTCGCCGACCACGCGGGCGAGGGCATCGCCGTGGACGCCGCCGCCCCGGGCATGCCCCTCGGCCTGCCGGCGTTGAGCCTGGCGCAGCTGCGGCTCGTCAAGACGTGGCTGGACCAGGGCGCGCCCGGCCCGGCCGAGTGAGCCGCGCGCGGGCGTCAGAGTGGTCGGTGGGTCGGTCATTTCGACCGACCGGCGCACCGACCACCCAGGGACGCCCCGCGCAACCCCGCCCCCCGGGCCGATGGCACGCGCGGTGCTCTGTCTACGGGCCCCATCCCGGAGGCACACCATGTCCGTCCTGCTCGCCCGAGACATCCACCCCGTCGAGGCCGTCGGCGTCCACGCGGACGAGGCCGCCTTCTTCGCCCGCACCTACCGCTGGATGGTCGGTGGCCTGACCCTGACCGGGGTCGTCGCCTCCATCGTCGCCGCCACGCCCGCGCTCACCGAGGCCATCTTTTCGCGGCCGTTCGTCTTCTACGGGCTCATGATCGCCGAGCTCGCGATGGTGGTCGGCTTCTCCGCGCGTGCGAGCCGGATGAGCGTCGTCGCCGCCGGTCTGCTGTTCATGGCCTACGCCGCGCTGAACGGCGTCACGCTCTCGATGCTGTTCCTGGTCTACACCGGGCGGTCCGTCGGACAGGTCTTCTTCGTGTCCGCGGCCGCCTTCGGTGCGCTGGCGTTCTACGGCGCCACCACGAAGCGCGATCTCACCGCGATGGGCCACTTCCTGTTCATCGCGCTCATCGGGCTCGTGGTCGCGACGGTGGTGAACCTGTTCATGCAGAGCACCGCCCTGGCCTGGATCACCAGCAGCGTGGGGGTCGTGATCTTCGCCGGTCTGACGGCCTTCGATCACCAGAAGCTGCGGCGCATCCACGCCGCGCAGGGCGACACCCGCAACCTGTCGCTGCAGGGCGCCCTCACGCTCTACCTGGACTTCGTGAACCTCTTCGTCCAGCTGCTGTTCGTGTTCGGCAAGCGGCGCTGAGCGCCGCCGGGCTCAGGGCGAGGGGCTCAGGGCGAGGGCAGCGGCGCGATGCCGATGCGCTCGGCGCCGTCGATCACCACGCCGCCCTTGACCGTGACCTCGACGCCGCCCTTCAGGAGCAGCTTGCCATCCGGCGCCGGGCCAGCGGCCGGGCCATCTGCGCCCGCGGCCAGCCGGATCTGCGCGGCGCCGGCGGCGTCCACCGTGACCTCATAGAACTGCTTGCCATCCTTCGCCGCGATGCGGAAGGGCTTGTGCATCCGCTGCCCCGTGGGCAGGCCGCTCGCCGGGTCGCGCGGCGACACGATCGCGTGGTCCTTCGCCGGCGCGGGCTCGGCGGCGGGCGGCGTGCGGCCCTTGACGGGCGGCTCGGCGGCCGAGGCGGCGCCGGTCAGGGCGAGGGCGGTGAGGGCGGTCAGGGCGAGGACGTTTCTCATGATTGCGAAGTCTCCAGCGTGCAGTGGCAATGGGGCTCGACGCGCGGGCCCGGCTCGATATTCAAACATCGAACTTCGGTCGCGCGGGCGCCGGACTGAAGGGGGTTCCGCGTCACGGTTCGGCGACCTCGGTCCCCGCCACACAGTCGGCGAAGTAGGCCTTGCCCGACTGCAGGTCGCCTTTGATCCGCGCGGTCTGCGCAAGATCGTACGCGAAGATGCCATCGACGTCCGGCGGCAGGCAGCCATCACACACCCGCACGGTGGCCATGTGGATCGTCCGCCCGGCCACCGTGAACCCCTCGACGCGCACGCGTCCCATCTCGTGCCCCAGAAACGGCCCGTCGTCGGCCACGTAGTCCGTGTAGCCCTTCTCGAGGGGCAGCTCCGCCTCGCGGGCGAAGGTCGCCGAAATCCGGCTCCGCTCGCCGCGCGAAACGAGCAGGGTCGCGGTGCGCTCCGCCAGCTCGACCTCGATGAGCGTGTCGGCCCCCCGCCGACGCACCGGGACCAGACACTCCGGCGAGTCGGCGGGTCGAGCCGCCTTGGCCTCGAGGACCCGCACCTCCGTCACGGTCTCCTGCCGGGGGTCGTCGTCGTCCGCGCGCTCGTCCACGTAGACGAGCACGTCCCGCCGGGGTCCGCCCTCGAGGCTGCGTCCGACGGCGCTGCCCGGCAGCATATGACGCCCCACCGACGTCGCCACCCACCACGCGCCCGCCGCGCCGACCACACAGGCCAGTGCGATGCGCAGACCCAGCCGGGCGCGGGACCGGGACGCGCGCCCCACGCCGCACCCGGGACAAATCGGGTGCAGCTCCTCGAACGCGAGACACCGCGCGCAAATGGAACGCCCGCACGTGAAGCATTGCTCCACGCCGGCGGAGTGCCGATGCAGGTAGCAGTTCTGACCCATGCCGCGACCCTATCCACGCACGGGCGCGTTGGCAAGCGCGCCTGCACGGCGCTCACCGCCCGCCGAAGTCGATCTCCGGGCTGGCGTAATACCCGACGCCGAGCGCGTCCAGTCGCGCGCCGTGGGCGGCGAGGCGCGTGCGGAAGTCGCGCCAGTCGCGGTCGTCCTGGGGTGTCCACGCCACCTCGGCCAGCGCGGCCAGCCGCGGCCAGGCCATGAAGTCGAGCTGCGCCTCGTCCTCGATGAACTCCGTCCAGACCGCCGCCTCGACGCCCAACACATCGGCTTCCTCCAGGCCGGGCAGCACGGGGTCCCAGTCGTAGGCCTTCTCCACGTCCACGAACCCGGCCCAGATCTGGCCGAAGTCCGCGTCCGCGTCGTGGCGCATGTCCAGGTAGCAGTGGCCGGCCGGTGACATGATGACCTGGCCACCCCGCCCGACCACGTCGCGCGCGCGCCCCGCCTCCAGCCAGTACTGGACGGCGAACGGCGGCGGGAGCGCCGCGATGGCGGCCTCGTCCCACCCCAGGGAGACCTTGCCCAGCGAGCGGATGTGTTCGTCCAGCGACTGCATGAACTCGATGTATTCCGGCTCGGGCGTGCCGACGGCCTCGTCCCCGCCCAGATGCAGCCACGGGCCCGGGGTCAGCGCGGCGACCTCCGTCCAGACGTCCGTGACCATCCGCCAGGTGTCGGGCCCGGCGAGCCACAGCGGCGTGCTGATGACACCGGCGCCGAAGTGGGGGGCGGCACGCTCGCCGCTCTCGTTCAGCCTCGCGTAGGCCGCCAGCGCCGCGTTCGCGTGCCCGGGAAAGTCGATCTCGGGGACGACGACGATCTGTCGCTCCGCGGCGTAGTCGACCAGGGTGCGATACTCGTCCTGTGTGTAGAAGCCGGCGGTCCCGCCGCCGACCTCGGTGAGGCCGCTGATCGCGGTCAGGTCCGGCCAGGACTCGATCTCCAACCGCCAGCCCTGGTCGTCCGTGAGGTGCAGATGCAGGCGGTTGAGCTTGTGCATCGCCATCAGATCGATCTGTCGCTCGACCTCGGCGACCGTGAAGAAGTGTCGCGCCACGTCGAGCATCAGACCCCGCCAGGCGAAGCGCGGCGCGTCCTCGACGTGCACACCCGAAATGCGCTCGGCGCCCGGCGGCAGGAGCTGCAGGAGTGTCTGCGTTCCGTAGAACAGTCCGGCTGAATCGGCGCCGGTCAGCGTCACGCCGGCCGAGTCCACGTCGAGTCGATAGCCCTCGGCGTCGAGGCCATCGGGCGCGATCGACAGGAGGACCTCACCGGGGCCGCCGGGGGATGCGACGACCTCGACCTCGCGAGCCAGCGCCGCGCCGAGGCGTGCGGCCAGCGTTCGCCCGATCGGGAGCGCGTCGCCCGCCGCCGACACGCGCGTGGAGGGCCCGAGCTGCCACACGCCGGACCGGGCTTCGAGGACCCGGGGACGTGGGACGACCGCCGGCAGGGGCGCCGGCGCGGGCACGGCGGCCGACGCATCGAGCGGTCCCCCGCCGACACGGGCGTCGCTGTCGGCGTCGGCGTCGCTCACCGGCGCGACCGGCCGGCGGTCCCCCGCGTCGCAGCCCGGCATGGCGGCGGCGGCGAGACCGGCGAGGGCGAAACGTGCGTTGGAACGAGAGGTCACGCGCCGAGGGTGACGCGAACCGGCCGGCGCGTCAAAGCCCGCTCGTCGTACACTCACCCCATGGAGACCCCGCCGACCCCGACCCCGCCGACCCGCACTGCCGAGACCCACTGGGTCTTTCTCCGCGCCCTCGGTTTCGTGCACCTGTGGGCCTTCGGCTCGCTGTGGGCCCAGATCCAGGGGCTCGTCGGCCCCGAGGGCATCCGCCCGGCGCAGGAGACGCTCGCCCGCGCCGCGGACTACCTGTCCGAACACGGTGAGTCGCCCTGGCGTGTGATGCCCACGCTCGCCTGGTTCACCGGCGCGGGCGCGGCGGCCCTGCACCTGCTCTGCGGCGGCGGCGTGCTGGCCGCGCTCGCGCTGACCTTCAACCGCCTCTCCACCGTCGCGTTGGGCGCGCTCTTCGTCCTGTATCTGTCACTGTTTCACATCGGCGCCGAGTTCACGCGCTACCAATGGGATTTGTTGCTGCTCGAGGTCACCTTCGCGGCGCTGCTCTACTCGCCGCGGTTCCCCCACTCGGTCTGGCTGCCGCGCCTGGTGCTGTTCAAGCTCATGTTCTCCTCCGGTGTGGTCAAGGTCGCGAGCGGCGACCCGACCTGGCACGGCCTCACGGCCCTGGACTACCACTACTGGACGCAGCCCATCCCCCACTTCGGCGGCTGGCTGGCCTGGCAGGCGCCGGGCCACGCGCTCTCCTGCGTGCTGATGTTCGGCGTCGAGCTGGTCGTGCCGTTCCTGATCTTCGTCCGGCCGGCGTGGGCGTTCTGGCCCTTCGCGGGTCTGCTCGGGGTCATGGGGGCCACGGGCAACTACGGCTTCTTCCATGTGTTGAGCGCGGCGCTGTGTGTCACCCTCTTGCCCGACTCGACGTGGCGCCGCTGGCTCCGCGACCGGGTGCAGGTGCCCGCGCCCGCCGCGCCCCGCCGCTGGCTCGCGGCCCTGCACGCCCTGCCGCTGGCCTGGCTCATGTCCCTGTCGCTGCTGCACCTGGGGATGCTCGGCCAGCGCCGGGACCCGCCCAACCCCACGAGAGCCGCCCTGGCGACGGCCTACGACACCCTGATCGGCCCGTTGGACGCCTGGCAGGTGGAGAGCAGCTACGGTCTGTTCGCCACGATGACGACCCGCCGGGACGAGATCCAGGTCGAGGGCTCGTCGGACGGCGGGCAGACGTGGCGCCCGTATCGCTTCGCCTTCAAGCCGAACGACGCCGGCGACCTGCCCGCGCCGGCGCTCTTCCACATGCCGCGGCTGGACTGGCAGATGTGGTTCGCCGCGCTCGGCACGTGCCGCCGCAACGAGTGGTTTCTGCTGTTTCAGCGGCGGCTGCTCGAGGGCTCGAAGCCCGTTCTGGGCCTGCTCGCCGAGAGCCCGTTCCCGCCGGACGCGCCGCCGAAGCTCATCCGCAGTCGCGTGGAACACTTCACCTTCGCCGCATCCGCGCGCGATGGCTTCTGGTCGGTCACCCCCGGCCCGGACTACTGCCCCACGCTCTCCATCGACCAGTTCAGGGCGCGTTGACCATCGTCCACCGGGCCCACGCGCAGCCGCCCAGGGCGTCGTGCACGACGATGTACAGGGTGTCGGGGAGTCCCTCGGCCCGCTCGGGCGCGGTGTAGCGGAACCCATCGGGCTCGGTGGCCACGAACGCCGGCGGGTCCACGCGCCCGTGCACCGTGTAGAGCGACACGATCTCCGCGTAACTCTCCAGGTGTCTGCGGGGATACTTCTGGTCCCCCGTAGGCAGCGTGTACGACACATCGGCGAACACATAGTTGCCCAGGAGCTGCATGAGCAGCATCTGCCCAGGCGCCAGCGCGAAGCTCCGGTCCGCCAGCACGTTGATGGCCTCGGCGACCGTCGCCCCCCGCTGCAGCACGCGCAGATCCGTCGGGTTCGTGAGCGGCAGTCGCTCGTCCACGGCGCCCCGGTCGGCGCGCCGCACGAACGTCGGCCCGTAGTATGTGACCACCGTCTGCGCGTGCACGCGCTCGCCGTTCAGGCCGGCGACCGTGAGCTCCACGCGCACGAAGAGCCGGTCGTAGCCGTGCCAGTACTCCTCGGCCAGCCAGGCGTTCAGGTGGGCCGCCCGGAGCTGCACCGGGAGCGCGATGATCTCCGGCACGGCGGGCGCGTCCTCGGCCAGGCTCACGGTGTTGGCGGCGCCCGGGTCACACGTCTCGTGCTCGGCGAGGCACATGCGCGCGCTCACCCGGAGCGGCCCGGCCGGCGCCCGCGGGTCGACGACCAGCGCCGTCAGCGTCGTGGGCGGCGGGTCATCGGCGAACACATACAGCGGGTGGGTGTCGTCCGGGGGCCCGACGGCGACGACCTCCCCCGGGCGCTCCACGGCCAGCCCCAACACACGCAGGTCCTTGATCACGCTGGCGTCCAGCTCCGGGTCCGGCGCGCAGCCGCACATCACCCCGAGCAGGAGCCCGACGCCGAGGGCGAGCCACGGCGCGCTCACTTGAACCTCACTTGCAGGCCCAGGGCCGGGAACACCGGCACGCCGCGGATGGGGCGCGGGGCGGCGTAGCGATAATCCCAGTCCCAGCCCTCGGTGTTCGACACATTGCCCACGTTGATGAGATCCAGGTAACCCACCGTGTCGGCGACCTCGCCGGTCCAGGTCTTCTCCACGCGCAGGTCGACCTGATGATACATGGGCAGGCGGCGGTCGGCCTCGGCGGGCGCGCGCAGCGGCGTGTAGGCACCGGCGCGGGCGTCGAACACACCGCCCTCGATGGGCGCGGGGTAGCCCGAGGCCAGGGTGCCGGACACGCCGACCCCCCACCCGGCGGGCAGGCGTGTGTTCCACACCGTCGTCAGGCGGTGCGTGCCATCGAAGGGCGCGCGCTGCCAGGCGTCCCCCGGGCGCCGCTGCTCCACCCGCGCCAGGGAGTACGAGAGCCAGCCGGACACGCGGGCGGCGGGCGCGGTCTTCAACAGGAACTCCCAGCCGTAGGCCCGCGTCTGCCCGTAGACCATCTGGGGCTCGCCGCGGGCCGCGCCGTCGTCGGCTGCCTCATCGACGGCCAGCGTCCAGCGCGCGCGGCCGCTGCCCACGCGGCGCGACAGCCAAAGGTCCGAGGTCACGGTCGTGGCGGCGTTCGCCTGCCACTCCAGGCCGGCGCCGTAGTGCCACGCGCGGGCCGGCACCACCCGCGGGTCCTCGCCCAGGGCCTCGCGCCGGAGCGTGCCGAGAATCTGACTGTAGCGCCCGAGCGCCAGCTTGCCCGTGAGCCCGGGGCTCAGGCTCTGCCGAACGGTCACACGCGGGTCGAACGACAGATCGCGCGTGCCATCCACGGAGGCCACGTCGGCGCGCACGGCGGGCACCACGGACAGACCGAAGGGCCAGCGCCCCGTGGCCTCCAGGTAGGGCGAGGCGAGCACGAGCGCGCGCTGCTCCGCGTCCGGCACCCGCCCGGAGAAGCCGCCATCCCCGGAGCGCGCCTGCGGCACCGAGGGCGTGACCAGCCGCACGCCTGGCGCGCGCGACACGAGCTCCAACCCCGCGAGGCCGCGCCACTCGGCGGTCAGCGGCCCGGTCAGCTCCACCCGCAGGGTCGCCTCCTGCCGCCGGTCGTCGTCGCTGCTGTCCTCGGACGCCGCCGCGTCCTCCAGCTCCTCGTCGCTGACCATGTTGGTCGTGTCGACCCCCAGCGAGGGCGAGATGGTCAGCGTCGCGCCCGGTCCCACGCGCTGCTCGTACGTGGCCTTGATGCGGTCCCAGTGCGAGGTCGCCGTCAGGCGCTCGGTGTCCGGTGAGCTCGGGTCCTCCAGGAACGTCAGATCGTCGCGCGAGCCGACGACCATCAGCGACAGCCGCGACCCGGCCTTGGGTGTGTGATCCACCCGCGCCTGGTAGTCCCAATACACGGGCACCACGTTCGTCGCGTCCTCGATCTCGAACCAGTTCGCGCCCGCGTTCAACACACCGTCGACATAGGAGCGCCGCACGGACACCGCGACCACGGTGGCCTCGCCCACGGGCCCCTGCGCGAAGCCGCCGGCGTCGGCCAGGTCCACGTCCACCGCCCCCTGCCAGTGGTCCGCCTCGCCGGGCCGCAGGGCCACGTCGATGACACCCCCCGTGAGCTGGCCATAGCGCGCGGGGTAGTTGCCCGGGTAGAAGTCGATGCGGTCGATCATGTCCGGCGCGAACACCGAGGGCCCCAGGCCGAAGTGGAACACATGGGGCACGCGCATGCCATCGACGAACACCGCCGAGCTGTTCTCCCGCGCGCCGCGCACGATGAGGCGCCCGGCGCCGTAGGGGCTGCGCGAGAAGCCGGGCATCAGCGTCAGCGCGCGCAATGGGTCGCCGCCCGTGCCGGCCACGCCGCGCAGCGTCTCGCGATCCAGGCTGTGGCGCGTCTGTCCTGCGGCGGCGCGTTTGCCGGACACAGTCACCCCCGCGCCCTCGGCCCGGGCCGGCGAGAGCACGAGGGTCAGGTCCGTTCGCGCGGCCCCCAGGGCGACGATCAACGGCTCGTAACCCTTCGCCTCGACGCGCAGCGTCGCGCCGGGCGGCGGCGTCTCGGAGAGCCCCAACGCGAAGACACCCTCGGCGTCCGCCCAGGTGCTCGCCTCGCCGCAGACCACCCGCGCCCCGGCCACCGGCGCGCCCGAGGCGTCGCTCACCCGGCCGGTCAGCGGGGCGCCGGCCTGGCCCTCCACGGCCGACGCCGCGGCCGGGAGCGCCGCGCCGACGATGCATCCGAGCAGCGTCGCCGCCCGCGCCCGGTTCAACGCGTCGCCTCGTCCACCGTCACTCGGGCCGTGCGCCACGCGCAGCCGCCCCGGTCGTCGCTGGACACCAGATACAGGAGCGTCGGGCCGTCGGCGTCGGCCTTCGGCGCGCGATAGGTCGCCTCGATCCGTTCGACGTCCCCGAAGACGTTTCGATTGGTGACACCGCGCTCGTCCCACTCGCCCGCCGTGGCGTAGAAGTCCAGGAACAGCTGCTCCTCGAGCAGCTCGTAGCCGGGGTTCTGTCCGGGCTGCGTGGGGAACCGGGGCACCGCGTACTCCGGGTCGGCGCCCTCGAGCGAGATGTCCACCGCCCACTTCGCATCGGGCGCGAGCGTGACCACCGGGTCGGCGTCGACGGAGCTCAGCACCGGGCCGTCGTCCTTGCCGATGAGCGTCCAGGCGGCCGGGTTCGTGTTGGGCAGCGGCGGCGGGGGCGGGTCCTGCCCCTCGGCGGGTGTCACGCCCGGGCGGGTGTACGCCAGCAGTTTGGTCGCCTCGAGCGTCTCGCCGTCCGGTGCCGTGAGCGTGAGGTGCAGCGTGACATACAGCGAGCCGTAGCCGCGGTAGGGGTCCTGCTCGAGCCATGTGTTCAGCATCGCCGCGGTGGGCTGCACGGTGAACACGAGCTCGCCGGGCCCGCCGCGGGTCGTGTCCACGAGCAACTCCGTGCCCTCGGCCTCGGCGTCACACCGCGGTGCGCCGCTGCCGCCCAGACAGGCCTGCACGCGGTAGTCGAACACCGGCATCACCTTGCGGGGGTCCACCACCAGCGCCCGCACCGTGACCTCCGGCGGCGCCGCCGTGATGACATAGGGCCAGCCGGACAGACCGGGCACGCCGCCCAGCGACACCGCCGTCACGAAGATCTCCGGCGTGTCCGCGCAGATGGCCAGCACGCGCAGGTCCTTCACGTTCTGCGGCGTGACGTCCAGGTCGTTGCCGCAGGCCGCGAGGGCGCAGGCGGCCATGAGGCGCAGCGTGTTCGGGCGTGTGTTCATTTGAGCACCGCCTGCAGGCCCAGCGAGGGCAGGATCGGCAGCCCGCGCACGAAGGCGAACTCGCGGAACCGGTAGTCCCACTGCAGAAACTCCGGGTTGTGGGCGTTCTCGATGTTGATGAGATCCAGGTAGGCCGTCACGTCCACGGCGTCGCCCACCCAGGTCTTGTCCACGCGGAGGTCCACCTGATGAAACAGCGACTGATGACTGTGGCCGTCGTCCGGGGGCACGATGGGGTCGAAGCCCGAGGTGTCGGCGTTGAACACACCGCCGTCGTAGGTGGTCAGCGGGCTGCCGGACACGAGCTGAATCCGCGTGCCCACGCTCCAGCCGGCGGGCAGCTTGGTGGTCCACACGGCGACGACGTGGTGCGTCTGGTCGCTGAACACCCGCTGCCAGGGCGCGCTCGGGCTCTCCTTCTCCTCGGCGCGGCTGGCCGAGTAAGAGATCCAGCCGCTGCTGGACTTGCTCGTCTCGCGGCGCAGCATGAGCTCGAAGCCGTAGGAGCGGCCGAGGCCCACGTTGTCGAAGCGCGTCGGCGAGGGACCGTCCTCGGTGATCTCCACGTCGTCCACGCGCTGCACCAGGTCGTGGCGCCGGGCGTAATACACCTCGGCGGACAGCGTCGTGGCCTCGTCCGTCTGCACCTCGACGCCCAGCGCGTACTGGTCCGCCCACTCGGCGGTCAGGTCCGGGTTGCCCAGGTCCTCGTCCAGGCGGAACTCCGTGGGCGGCTGGCTGAACACACCGGCGCCGGCCTTCAGCGTGACCTCGTCGGCGACCTTCTGCCGCACGTTCACCCGCGGATCGACCATCACCTTGGGCTCGGCGCTCGCCGTGAAGCTGTCGATGCGCAGGCCCGGCGTGAGCGAGAAGCCCGTGTCCGCCGGCGCCCAGGTGGCCTCGCCGTAGGCCGCGAGCTGGTGCACGGCCACGTCGCGCGAGATCTTCTGCGGCTCGTTGTCCAGGAACCCGCCGCCGGGGTACGGCCGATAGTTGGGCAGCCGGAACGGCAGCTCCGCCGTCAGATCGGCGTAGCGGCCCAACAGGTCCAGGCCCGTCTTGACGGTGATGGTGTCCACGGGGCGCAGGGACAGATCCGCGCGCAGCGCATACTCCCAGACCAGCGCGTCGACCGTGATGGTGTCCGCGGCGACCGACGACACGTCCACGCCCACCACGGGCGAGATGTTCAGGGTCGTGCCCTTGCCGAAGTCGGCGTCCCAGTCGAACTTGGCGCGGTGGAACCCCAGGCGGGCCTCGGCGCCGCCGTCGGGGCCGTTGCCGCCCGGGTCGCCGACCAGCGAGAAGTGATCCTCGCTGCCGAAAAACAGCGCGGAGAGACGCTGCTTGGGCGACAGTCGGTGGTCCACGCGGGCCTGGTAGTCCCAATACACCGGCAGCAGCAGCGCCGAGGGCTCCGCGCCCGAGGCCGAGGTCGCGCCCTGAATCACGGCGTCGATGTAGCTGCGGCGGCCTGCGAGCGCGACGTTCGTGTCTTCGCCGATGGGACCCTGCGCGAACAGACCCGCGTCGAAGAAGTCCAGGTCGGCGTTGCCCATCCAGTGGTCGCTGTCGCCGCGGCGGGTGGTCACGTCCAGCACGCCGCCGATGGAGCGGCCGTAGCGCGCGGAGAAGTTGCCCGGCAGGTAGTCGATGCGCGCGAGCATGTCCGGCGCGAGCACCGAGGGCCCCGCCAGGAAGTGATACAGGAGCGGGATCTCGTGGCCGTCGATGAAGGTCGAGGAGTCGTTGGGCCCCGTGCCGCGCACCAGCAGCACGCCCAGGCCGTAGGGTGCTCGGTTGAAGCCGGGCAGGTTCTGCACGGCGCGCAGCGGGTCGCCGAAGGTGCCCGGCACCTGACGCAGCGTCTCGCGCTCCAGCGTGTAGCGCGTCAGCCCCGTGGGTTTGCGTTTCGCGCGCACCGTGACGGAGTCGTCGCCCCGGGCACGTTTGCCCTTCGGCGACTTGCCCGGCGTGAGCACGAAGGCCAGGTCCGGGGCCATGCCCGGCAGCAGCTCGACCGTGAAGGCGAGCGGCAGGAACCCGTCCGCCTCGACGACCAGGTGGATGCTGCCCGGGGGCACGCCCTCGAGCCAGAAGCGACCGTCGGCCAGGGACCAGGTCTCGAACAGACCATCGTCCGTGGCCACGCGCGCGGCCTGCACCGGGCTCCCGGAGCTCGACGACAACAGACCGCGGATGCCGGGGAACTGCGCGGCCGGGGGCGCCGCGGGCGTGACTGCGGCGTCCTGCGCGGTGGCTTCACCGGCGAGACCCGCGAGGACCAGCGTCAGAAGGGCAGCGCGAGCGCTTCGCAAAGGAAGGCCATGTAGTCGCGCCCGGCGACCAGGGAGCGGGTGATCTGCGCCACGGAGTCGGGCGCGGAGAGTGTCTCCCACGTGAGCGGCGTCGACGCGATGTACGACGTGCGGCGGAGCTCGGCGGCGCCGGGGTGGGCGGCGTCGAAGCCGCGCGGCACGCGCTTGAGCGCCTCGCCGAACTGCTCCATGCCGGCCATCTCCGGAGAGGCCAGGATGGCCGACCAGCGGTCCCACTTCTCGGCCACGGCCGTGCGCAGCTTGAAGAGCGTCTCGGCCTCGGGCTGCCACAGACCGAAACCCACGAACATCTCATCGAGACCGATGTGCACGTAACAGCCCGGCGCGTGGATGTCTTTGCCGACGCCGTGCCGGAACTGGATGCCCACGTTCGTCTTGTAGGGGGTCTTGTCCTTGGAGAAGCGCGTGTCGCGGAAGATGCGCATCAGCGAGCCGCCGACCTTGCGGTCGTCCGCCACGAGGTGCGGCGAGACCTGCTTGAGCGGCTCGCGCATGGCGCGGACGAACTCGAGCGCCGGCTGGCGCACGTTGGCCTCGTAGCGCTTCTCGTTGGCCTTGAACCACTCGCGATCGTTGTGGGCGGCGAGCTGCATCAGGAACGGCACCAGGCCGTCCGGAAATCCCTGAAAGTCGGTCACGCGCGGGCCTCCAGGCGGGTCGAGGTCTGGCTCGGGGCCGGGCCCCGGAAGAGCGGCGCGGTCGCCAGGGTGCGGGCGATGCGCTCGAAGCCGGGCAGGCAGTCGTCCACCGGATTGCGCTCGCACTCGAAGATCACGGCGCGCAGGTTCGGCGCGCGGGCGGCCACGTACTCGAAGATCTCCCAGGTGTCCGGGAGCACGAGCGGCGTGTGGTCGTCCTCGACGTAGGCGTAGCCATCGACCTCGGCCTCGCGCCCGCCGGCGATGTGGATCTCGACGACCCGCTCCAGCGGGAAAGCGTCCAGGGCCGTCAGCGGCGCGTGACCGAGCGCGCGCTGGTAGATGGTCAGGTGCGCGCAGTCCAGCACCAGGCCGGTGTCCGCGTGCTCACAGACCCGCGCGAAGTAGTCGAGCATGTGCAGGTTCCCCACGAAGACGTGGCCGGGCGGGTTCTCGGGCAGCACCTCGAGGCCCGTCTCTTCGCGGAGCCGCACGATCCCCGTCGCCTGCGCCGCGGCGCTGGTCTCCGTCAGGACGGGCGGCAGCAGGAGCATCGTGCCCGGCTGGCGGCGGCCGAAGTGCCACAGGCCGGCGTCCCCGCAGATCCAGGCGGGCCGGATCTGCGAGACGATGTCCCGCACCTCGCCCAGCCAGGCCGGCGTGAAGTCGCGGGGGTCGTCCAGGTTCACGTCCAGGAAGTGGTAGGTCGTCGGGCGGCCCTCGCCGACCCACTCGTGGGTGTGAGGGTCCAGGCCCTTGGATGTCTCGACGCCGACTTCGAGGAACCGCGCGAACTCCGGGTGCTCGCGCCGCAGCCGACGCAGGTCGAGCGCGCCGGGGGCGTCGGCGGCGCCGTACTCCGTGGACACGCCGAGGCCCAGGATGGGCAAGTCGGCGACACGATGAAGGAAGTCTGTCATGGCGCCGCCCCCCCGCCCCGCTGCGCGGGGTCTGCCCCCCCGAGGGGGCACATTCGCTCGATTCTCTCGCTCATGGCGCCGCATCATGTCCCTTTCGGCGCCGGGAGCCAACGCCCAACGGAAAGGGCTTTACAGGGCGCGCGCGCGGCGGGTAATCGGGGTCGGGCCATGACCGCGCTGATCGCACTGCTGCTGGCGTTCCTTCTCACGGCCGCGCCCCTGCCCTCCAACGCGGACGACGTGGCGTTGCTGCGCGCGGCGCTCGCCGGTCAGGCCGCGGCGCGCAACCGCCTGGTCACGCGGCTGGCGCCGGTGGTGCGGGCGCGGCTGCGGCGCGCGCTGGCCAACTGGCCGGACCAGCGGCTCGGCGCCCACGACCTGGACGACCTGACGCACCAGACCTGGTGCCGCCTGCTGGAGCACGACCAGGCCCGCCTGCGCGCCTACGACCCGGAGACGGGCGTGAGCTTCGTGGCCTACGTGTCCATGGTCACGCAGCAGCTCTTCCTGAACGTGCTCGAGCAGCACCGCGCCGGCAAACGCGCCGCCGCGGCCACGGTGCCCCTCGAGGACGCCGTGGAGATCGCCTCGAACACGGACACCGCCGCCGCCCTGGACGCGCGGGCCGACCTCGCCCGCGTCTGGGGTCACCTGATGGCCGAGCTTCCCGAGCGGGGCCGCGCCGTGGCCGCCCTGCTCTATGCCGACGGCCTGGACGTGGACGCCGCCGCCACGGCCCTCGGCGTGCAGAAACAGGTGGTCTACAACTGGCAGTTCAAGATCCGGCAGCTCACCCGGGCGTTCCTCGAGGGCGAGACATGAGCGACCGCAGAACTGGAAAATTTCGCAAAAAGGCCGCGAGCCGCATTCCGGTACTCCCCGTCAGAACCGGAGCCGACCCATGCCGAACCTGAACGACACCGAGCTCGATCTTCTGCTGCGCCGGGCGGGCGCGCCGACCCCCCCCGGGGCGGACGCCGCGTGCATCTCCACGCCGGAGTTCGACCTGGGCCGGCTCCTGACGCTCGCCGAGGGCGCCGACGACGCCCCCGCGCTCGACCACATCGGCCGCTGCGCGTTCTGCCGCGCGATGCTGGCGGACGTCGCCGGCGCGGCGGCGTCACCCAACGACCTGCTCACGGCCCGCATGCAGCGCGCCTGGTCGACGGAGGCGCGCGTTGCGCCGCAGCCCGAGGCCCGCGCCGACGCGCCCCGCAGCACGCGCAGGCTCGCCTGGGGCGCCATCGGGAGCTTCGTGGCCCTGGCCGCCGCGCTCTCCATCCTGGTGCTGCGCCCCCAGAGCCTGCCGCCCGCGCCCGAGTTCACGCTCGAGGGGCCGACCGGGGGTCTCACCGAGGTCCGCGCGGACGTGCCCGAGAGCAACGTGTTCGTGCCCGCCAGCCAGGTGCGGCTGGTGCTCCACCCGCGGCAAGCGCCGCAGCCCGGGGCCGCGCTCGCGCTGTTCCGCGTCGAGGCCGGCGAGCGCCTGCACCGCCTGCCGGACGCCCTGGCCCGCGTTCAGCCCAACGGCGCCTGGCTCATCGAGGGCGAGGGCCGCGCGCTCTTCGGCGACACGCCGGGGCCACGCCGCCTGCTCGTGGTCGTCGCCGGCGCCGTCGAAGCCCTGGCCGACCTGGACGGCCGCCCCGCCAGCGCGATCGACGGCCGCGCCGACCTGCGGGCCTACCCGCTCAGCGTCGAGTACCGCACCGCGCCCTGAGTCGCCGGCGGCGAACCGCCTATGCGTCGACGTGCGGTGCCAGGGTCACGGCGATCCAGTCCATCAGGAGCCGCACGTGGCGGGGCACCGTGCGCCCGTAAGCGTGCAGGAGCGAGACGGGCATCGGCTCGCAGGTGAGCTCGGGGAGCACCTCGACGAGCTCGCCGGCCTGGATGCGCGGCCCGATCCCGAGCCGCGGCACCTGGATGATGCCCAGCCCTGCGAGGCAGGCGGCCTGATACGAGTCCGTGCTGTTCACCGTGATCCGCGCCCGCATGGGACGCTCGCGGTAGGTCTTGCCCTCCGGGTACTCGAAGCTCGGGGCGTCGGCGCCGAACCGCAGGGCGTAGTGGACGACCAGATGCGCGTCCAGGTCCTCGAGGCAGCGCGGCACACCGTATGCCGCCAGGTAAGCCGGGCTCGCGCAGTTGGTCATGGGCAGCCGACCGAGCCGCCGGGCGACGAGGCCCGAGTCGGCCAGCCGCCCCACGCGGACGACGCAGTCGAAGCCCTCGCGCACCACGTCGACCCGCCGATCCGTCGAGCTCAACTGGATCTCGAGGCCCGGGTGGGCCTGCAGCACGCGCGGCAACGCCGGGATCAGCACGTTGCGGGCGAGCGCCTGGGGCACGTCGGCGCGCACGCGGCCGCGGACCTCGGCCGGCGAGACGAAGGTCCGGGAGAGCTCGTCTGCCGCCTCGACGAGCGCGCGCGCGCTCTCCAGGAATGCCTCGCCGTCCGCCGACAGTCGCACGGCGCGCGTGGAGCGCTGCACCAGCCGCGTCCCGACCTCGGCTTCGAGCGCGGCCACCCGCACGGAGACGCGCGCCTTCGAGAGGCCGAGGCCCTCCGCCGCACGGGTGAAGCTGCCCCGGTCGGCGACCTCGATGAAGATCCGCAGCGCGTCGAGTTCGAGGGCCATCGTTTCGAGATACGAAACAGTGTGTCCGGATTCAAGCACTTCCGAACGACACCGGGCGGCACCATCATGCTTTCGGACGCCCAACCCAAACGAAACAGGAGCCCCCATGAGCACCCAGCCCCGCATCGTCCTCATCACCGGCGGCAACCGCGGCCTCGGCCGCAGCGCCGCGCTTCACCTGGCCGACCGCGGCTTCGACGCGATCATCACTTACCGCGGCAACGAAGCCGAAGCCCACGCGGTCTGCGCCGAGATCGCCGCGAAGGGCCGCACGGCCGTCGCGTTGCAGCTCGAGATCGGCGACACCGCGGCCATCGCGCCCTTCGCCGACCGGGTGCGCGAGGTCCTGGCCACGCGCTTCGGCGGCGCGCCGCTCACCGCGCTGATCAACAACGCCGGCGCCGGCGCCTACGCGCCCATCGCCCAGACCAGCGCCGCCCAGCTCGACGCCCTGTTCGCGGTCCACGTGAAGGGCCCGTTCCTGTTGACCCAGGCGCTCCTCCCGGTGTTCGCCGACGGCGGCCGCATCCTGAACGTCTCCAGCGGGCTCGCCCGCTTCTCGATGACCGGGTACGCGGCCTACGCCATGATGAAGGGCGCCATCGAGGTCTTCACGCGTTACCTGGCCGTGGAGCTCGGGGCGCGCGGCATCGTCGTCAACACGCTGGCGCCGGGCGCGATCGAGACCGACTTCGGCGGCGGCGTCGTCCGCGACAACCCGGACGTCAACCGCATGATCGCCTCGGCGACGCCCCTCGGCCGGGTCGGGCGCCCCGACGACGTGGGCGGCGCCATCGCGGCGCTGCTGGACGACGCGAACGGCTGGATCAACGGGCAGCGGATCGAGGTCTCGGGCGGCATCAACGGCTGAGCCGCCGGCGCCGGGCGGTCCGCAGCGCGAACACGACGCCGAGCGCCCCCAGCGGCGCCGCGCCTCCGGTCCGGCCGAACACCACCGCACAGCCGCCCTGCTGATGCACGCTTCGGGCTTCGCGCGGCGTCTCGGAGGCCGCGCCCCCGCTGGTCCCGCCTGCGCCCGGCAGGCCGGCCTCCGGCGCTTCGGGGACCGGCGAACCGCCGCCCTGTCCCTGTCCACCGCCCCCGGCGCTGCCCCCGCTCGCCGGCCGCGCGTCGG
>CAINDO010000629.1 GCA_903847385.1 uncultured Myxococcales bacterium | reverse complement strand
GGCGGGCGCGGCCTTCGCAGTGGGCTTGGCGGCCTTCGCAGCGGGCTTCGCAGCGGCCTTCGCCGGCTCGGCCTTCGCCGGCTCGGCCGTCGGGGCCTCGGCCTTGGGGGCGGGCGCGGCCTTCGCCGGCTTCGCGGCCTTGGGAGCGGCCTTCTCGGCCTTCGCCGCGGGCGCGGCCTTGGGGGCCTCGGCCTTGGGGGCCGCGGCGGGCTTCTTCACGGGCGCCTTGGCGGGCGCCGCCGCCTTCTTCTCCTCGGCCTTCGGGGCCGGGGCTGCCTTCTTGCTGGTGGCCATGCGTATCTCCTCGGGACAATCCATCGACTCGCCGGACTCGGGCGACGGCGTGCCGGGCCCGCGGGGCGCGATTCAATTCACATTCGGGGCGGTGCGCAATGGCAAAGTGCCGTATTCTTTCGCGATTCCGGCGCTTTTTTGCGCCGGCGGCACGATCGGGCCCCCACCGTTCCAGACAGGCTCCCCCCATTCCCGACGCCGCCTCTCAAGCCGCTTTCCCGCGACTCCGTAGGAGACGACATGGCCTCCGGCACTGATCGTCGACCGGGCCACCTGGGAACGGGTGCCGAGACACCGCCGCCAGCGCCGAGCGTGGTGCCGCCGGACCGGCGAGTCGTGGCCCGGCGCTACGAGCTCGGCCGCGAGCTGGGCGCCGGCAGCTACGGTCGGGTCTGGTTCGCCCGCGACCTGGTCGGGCAGCGCGACGTGGCCCTCAAGCGCCTGCGCTCGGACCAGGCCGGGGACGCCATCGTGCGCCGCCGCCTGTGGCGCGAGGCCCGCGCGGTGGCCCGCCTGGAGCACCCGGCCATCGTGCGCCTCTTCGACTACGGCGAGGACGAGAGCCGCGAGCCCTACGTGGTCATGGAGCTGGTCGACGGCGAGTCCCTGGCGCGGGCCGCGGCGCGGTGCAACTCGGCGTCGGTCCTGGGCGGCTGGCTGGATCAGCTCCTCGACGCGCTGGCCTACGCCCACGCCCGCGGCGTGGTCCACCGCGACCTCAAGCCGCAGAACGTGCTGCTCTGCCACCTGACGGCCGCGGCCATCGCCGATTCGAGCCCCACGCAGGCGCCGGACTCGCCGCCGATGCAGGCCTCGCGGCGCATCAAGGTCCTCGACTTCGGGCTCGCCCGCGTCGAGGAGGACCCGGACATGAACATCACCGGGACCAGCGGGGAGACGGTGGGCACGCCCATCTACATGGCCCCGGAGCAGGCGACGCAGCAGTCCCTGGTGGGCCCGGCCTCGGACCTGTACGCCGTGGGCATCATGGCCTGGGAGATGTTCTGCGGCGCGCCGCCGTTCATGGGGGCCAACGCCACGGCGACCGTGCTGCAACACGTGCGCGCCCCCCTGCCTCCGTTCCAGCCGCGTCCCGGCGTCGAGGCGCCCGCCGCCCTGGGACCGGCGCTCGCCCGCGCGCTGGAGAAGGACCCGCGCCGCCGCTACCCGGACGCCGCCGCCATGCGCCGCGCGCTGCGCCAGGTCTTCGAAGCCTGCGAGGAGGACTTCGACGAGACGCTGGTGTCCGTCGTGCCCACGGGTTTCGGCTCGGACGCCAGCGGCGCGGCCACGCTGAACCGATTGGCCAGCGAGCGCTCGTTCGCCCCGCGCGGCACGGCCACCCGGGTCGTCGAGGCCCCCCTGACCGGCCGCGAGGCCTGGCAGCGCGCGCTCTGGAGCAAGGTGGGCGAGGTCTCCACGCGGCAGCGGCCCGCGATGATCGTGCTCGACGGCGAGCCCGGCGTGGGCAAACACCGGCTCGGGCGCTGGCTGGTCGAGACGGCCAACCAGACCGGCTACCTCACGGTCCTGGATCTGGGCACGAACGCCGGCGACGTGCGGGCGTCGGACCCGCTCGGCATCTCGCTGCGGGCCGCGCTCGGCCTCGGACCCGCCGCCCCGGCCGATCCCACGGGTGCGGTGACGGAGGCCCTGGCGGCCATCGGCGCCGAGCACGCCGTCGACGCCGGCCCGCTGGCGGAGCGCTTCTGGTCGAGCACGGGCTCCGGGCGGCCGCGGCGCTCCTTCGCGCTCTTCGACCTGCTGCGCCACCTGACCTCGCGTCGGCCCGTGCTCCTGTGGATCGGCCGTTGGCACAGCGCGAGCCGACTGGCGCGGCGCATGATGCTGGACGTGATCGAGCGCGCCTTCGAGCAGGGGCTGGCGCTGCTGGTGGTGGCCACGGTGGACGACGGCGCGCTGCCCGAGGAGGCCCACGCGCTGCTCTCGCGCTGGCCGGCGCAGATCGAGCGGCTGGTACTCCCGCCGCTCCCGCCCTCGGCCACCTGGACGCTCCTTTCCCGCCACCTGCCGGACGATCCGGCCCACCTGCCCTACCAGGCCGAGATCCAGGGCATCGCGGCGGGCAATCCCCTGAAGGCCGCTCAGCTCGCGCACCTGCTGTGGGAGTGCGGCGCGGTGAGCCACACCGAGGCCGACCTGCGCTGGTCGCCACCGCTGCCGCGCGTGCCCCACGGCATGCGCACGGTGCTGACGGAGCGCATCGACGGACTCTTCGCCCGCGATCCGGAGATGATGGGCGACGACCTGCGCCGCCTGTCCACCGCCCTGGCCGTGCTGGGCCAGACCTTCTCGGTGCCGCTCGCCGAGCGCCTCGCCACGCGGCAGGGCCAGTCGACGCGCGCCGCCGCGGGCCTGGTGGAGCGGCTGGTGGACGCCGGTCTGCTGGCCGAGTTCGGCAAGGACGGCCTGTCGTTCGCGCACCCGCTGTTCCGCACCCACCTGCTGGACACGCTGGACTCCGGCGAGCGGCAGCGCGCGCACCACCACTGCGCGGACATGCTGCTGGCGACGCTGGGCGCGAGCATCGAGGCCGTCGCCGAACACCTGGTCGGCGCCGGTCAGGCGGCCCGGGCCCGGGAGCTGCTGGCCAACGCCGCCGAGGACGCCCTGCGCCTCGGGGACATCGTCACGGCCGAGGCCATCCTGGCGGCGGCGATGGTGGGCCTGCCCCCGGAGGCGGACGCCGCCCAGGCCGCCGTGCGCGAGCGGCTGTGGGTGCTGCGCGGGCGCCTGAGCCTGGAGCGCGGTCGCCCCGAGGAGACGCTCAGCCTGCTCGCCGTGCTGCCCGCCCCGCCCAACGACGACGTCGCCGACGCCCGGCTGCGCCTGCAGGCCGAGGCCCTGACCGCCCTGGGCGACGCCGTGGCCGCCGAGCCCCTGCTCCAGACGGCCCTTGCTCGCGCCGAGGCCGATCCCGCAGCGCCGGGGTCCGCCGTGCCGCGGCTGCGCTGGCTGCTGGGTCGCTGTCACCTGTCGCGCGGACGCATCCGCGAGGCCCGGGGTCTGCTGATCGCCGCGCGGGGTGAGCTGGCCGCGCAGGGCGAGCCCGTGGCCGAGCTGCGCGCGCGCCTGGACCTCTCGCAGCTCGCCGAGTCCGCCGGGGACGCCGCCGCCGCGCTGCGTTTCGCCCAGGACGCCGCCGCGCTGCGGGGTGACGCCGCGGACAGCCCCCTGACCGCCGAGGCCGCGCTGCGGGCGGCGGACATCCTGCGCCGCACGGGCCAGCAGGCCGAGGCGCGGGACGCCTTCGCGCTGGCGCTGCGCCGCTTCGAGAGCCGCGGCCACCTGGCCGGGCAGGCCAAGGCCAGCAAGGGTCTGGCCCAGATGGAGCGCGTGCTGGGCGATCACGCCGAGTCCCGCACGGCCTACGAGCGCGCCCGGGCCGCCTACGCCGCCATCGGCGACGCCCTGCAGGCCGGGCAGTGCGACATGCACCTGGGCTGGATCCACACCCGCGCCGGCGAGCTCGACCGCGCCGAGGGGTGTTTCCTGCGCGCCCTCACGGCCCTGCAGGGCTCCGAGGACGCCCTGCGCACGGGCCTGCTCTACGGTTTCCTGGCCCGGCTGGCCCACTACCGCGGCGACCGCGACCAGCGGCAGCGGCGGCTGGCCGAGGCCATGCGCCTGGACGCGGGCCGTTGCCTGGCCGTGCCCGAGTGGCCGCGCACGCTCGAGGTCCTGGCCGATGCCCTGGTGCGCGAGGGCGATCCGGACCAGGCGGCCACCCTGCTCACCCGGGCGGCCGAGGTCTGGCGCATCCTGCGCAGCGCAGACGACGAGACCCGCTGTCGACGCGGCGCGCGCGAGCTCTCCGGGGCGTGAGCCTCGCTCAGTGCACGCAGGCCATGTGGCACGTGCGCGGCAGGTTCTTCTGGAGCGCCTGGTACCAGGGGAGCAGGTCGGCGGGCGGCCAGCCCGCGTCGGGCAGGTGGTCGGCGAAGTCGGCCTCACACAGGTCGGGGATGTCGAAGGGCTGCCCCCGCCATTGGCCCCGCAGCGCGATGGGCCGCAGCTCGGGCACGCACCAGTTGGCCTGCGCGGCGTAGAGCGCCGCCACGTTCCACAGCGTCTCGCGGAGCACCCGCTCGCGCTCCGGGCGCTGCCCCTGGCCGATGGACGCCTCGTCCACGTACAGGTACGGGTCGCGCACGAGCAGCGCGGGCGAGAAGAGCAGGCTGTTGTGGCAGGCCGGGTCGATGCGCAGGTTGCTCAGCATCGCGGCCGTGTGCTGGAACTTCAGGCCCGTGTAGGGCAGCAGGCCGTGGGCCACGTACAGCGCCCCGAAGGCCCACGCGGCGCGACCGAGCGGGCGCCGCTCGCGGCGCCGCCCCCCGAGCAGCGCCAGGGCGAACAGAGCCCCCGCCGCCGCGACCTTCACGCGGCCGTCCCAGGGCCCGAAGCCCCCGTGGGCGAGCACGTCGAGCAGCAGCGCGACGGCCCCGGCAGCGGCCACGAGCCGCCGATGGCTCGCGGTTCGCAGCGCCCGCCGCCACCGGACGAGCGTGCGCGGCCCCATCGAGGCCGCGTAGCCGGCCAGCATCACGGCCCCGAAGGCCGGCGCCAGCGTGACCGTCAGCGGCAGGTGGAACGCCAGCCCCAGGGGCCAGGAGAGCGGACTGCCGAGCAGCAGGAGCGCCGCCAGCGCCACCTCGAGCGCGACCACGGCCCCGGCCAGCCAGGCCCCCGGCGGGTCGTGGGGGGGCAGCCAGGCGAACCAGAAGGCCTCGATTTGCGTCCAGGCGTGCTGCGCGCAGCTCACGTGGGGGTCGAAGAAGTCCGTGTTGACCTTGTGGACCGCCGCCAGCAGGTAAGTCGCCGCCGTGACGACGGTGCACGCGCCCAGCGCCGCCCGCGCGGCCCCTCGGGTGCCCCGCAGGGCCGCCGCCAGCCCCGCCGCGGCCATGCAGGCCAGGAGCACCTGCTGCGTGAGCACGTCCCGCTGGGTGAGCAGGGTGTAGAGCGACGTGCCCAGGCAGAGCGCGAAGCCGAGCGCGTGGGGCCGCCACAGGAGCAGCAGCGCGCCGGCGACCTTGAGCAGCCGCGGCCCGCCGAGCCCGGGCTCGTCGTAGTCGGGCAGGTGCGCGTGAATCAGCACGGCCACCGCGAACGCCCGCCCCCAGGGGCGCAGCGCCGCGTCGGCCGTCACTGGCAGACGCCGGCCCCCCCGCACGAGCCACTGTTGCACGAATAGTGCGGCGCGCAGTTGCACCAGTCGCCGTTGGGGCAGCAGAACTGCCAGCCGCAGTCGTTGCAGCGACGGAACAAGGTGCCGTCGCCGTTGTTGCAGCCATCCCAGGTGCACTGGCCCGTGCAGCTCCGGTGGCCGCACTGGTTGCACTCGCCGGTCTGGCCGGGGCTGCAGACGCCCTGGCCCTCGCAGCCGCCCCACTGGCACTGGCCGTTGCACGACTCGTGGCCGCAGTTGCCGCAGGGCCGCTGCTCGCCGGGGTTGCACACGCCCTCGGCCTCGCAGCCGCCCCAGTGACACGCGGCGTCGCACCGGCGCACGCCGCAGCGCCCGCAGGCCTCTTCGCTGCCGGCCGTGCATTCGCCCTGGGCGGCGCACTCGCCCCAGGCGGTCCACTGGCGGTCGTCGCCGCAGGTGCGCGTCTGCGTGCCGCAGTTGCCGCAGCCCTGGCTCTCGGTGGCGCCGGCGTCGCAGACGCCGCACACACCCTGCCCGGCGCACTGCTGGTCCTGCGGGCAGGCGACCTCGGCCCCCCAGCGCGCGCAGTCGCCCGCGGCCTCGCAGGTCTGCACGCCACCGCCGGGGCCGCAGCGCACGGCGCCGGCCTGGCACTCGCTCTGACAGACCTCGGCGCACTCGCCGTCCATGCAGGCGCCGCCGCACGCGGTGATGGCCCCCCAGGCGGTGCAGCCGTCCTGCCCGCGCACGCAGACCTGGCGGCCGCCGCCCTCGCAGCGCGCGGCGTCCAGGGTGCACTCGTCTTCACACACGGCGCCGCAGCCCGTGCCCGCGTGGCACCGCTGCGCGGCCGGGCAGTCCAGGGGCGCGGCCCAGTCCAGGCAGCCCTCCGCGGTGCGGGCGCACACCTGGGACTGGACCTCGGTCAGGCACACGATCTCGCCCTCGCGGCACTGGTCCGCGCAGCTCCCGGCGCTGTGGCATACGCCGCCGGTGCAGACCTGCACCCCGCCCTCGACGTCCGGCGGGCAGCCGGTCCAGTCCACCCAGCGCGGGCAGGCCTGGCTCACGTCGCAGGTCACGAAGGCGTCGGGGCCCACGCAGCGCGTCTGGTCGGCCTGGCAGTCCACGGCGCAGCGGCTGCGGCAGGTGCCCTCGAGGCAGCCCTCGCCGATGGCGCACGGCGTCGGGGCGCCCCACTGGCCGCAGGCGCCGTCCGCGGCGCGCTCGCAGACCTGGGGGCCCTCGGGCGAGCAGCGCTTCTCGCCCGGGCGGCAGGCGTCGCCGCAGGCGCTTCGGCAGGTGCCGTTGACGCAGGCCGTGCCGTTCGGGCAGATCTCGGGCACGCTCCAGCGGCCGCGGTCGTCGCAGAACTGGGCCGTGCCGTCGTCGCAGCGCCGGTCCCCGGGTCGACAGACCGGATCGTCGTCGAGTCGAGCGCACGCCGCGAGCGCGAGCACACACAGCCCGAACCAGACCAGAGTGGGGCGAAGATGGAACATTCCCGACCGCATCGAGCGAAAAGATAGCGCGAGAATGCCGTTTTTGGCCCCGGTCCGACACTTTCCCCGCATTTCGCGCCGCCCCGCGCCAGGAGCCCCATGATCGCCGCCCTGCCCCTGCTCGCCCTGCTCGCCGCCCCGCCGGGCATCTCCGACGCCGACAAGACCCGCCTCGAGGCCGGCGAGATCATCGTCCACCCGCAGACACCGGCGGACGACACGGGCTTCGCGGTCAAGGCCTACGCCGTGGTGAACGCGCCGGTGGCCAAGGTCTGGCCCCACCTGCGCGACTGCGGCCGCTACTCGGAGTTCATGCCGCGCACCAAGGACAGCGCCGTGCGCGAGGGCACGCCGGACAAGGGCGTCTGCTACATCGAGATCGGCATGCCGTTCCCGTTCAGCAACCTGTGGGCCGAGAACCTGTCCGAGACGACGCCGATGGGCAACGGCGGCTTCGAGCGCCGGTGGCGCCTCAAGCAGGGCACCTACTCGAAGAACCAGGGCCTGTGGGGCGTGGCCCCGTGGGGCGATGGCACCCGGGCGCTGATCTACTACCAGCTCGAGGCGGCGCCGGACACGGTCGTGCCCGACGGCATCCTGCGCAAGGCGCAGACGAGCGTGCTGCCCGACGCCTTCGAGGCCGTGCGCAAGCGGGCGGGCGCGCCTTGAGCGGCTCGCTCCGCACGCTGGCCGCGCTGGCCGCGCTGACGGGCTGCGGCGACGCCTCGACCGGGTCGACGCCGTCCGACGCCGCGACCGGATCGACACCGTCCGACGCCGCGGGCCAGGCCGACGCCGCCGCC
>CAINDO010000628.1 GCA_903847385.1 uncultured Myxococcales bacterium | reverse complement strand
CGCGATCACCGGCGGCTCCGGCGGTGGCGGCGGCGAGGTCGTCGGCGGCTCCGGCGGCGGCATCGTGGGCGGCTCCGGCGGCGGTGGCGCCGGCGGCGGCGGCGGCGGCGAGTGCCTGCCCGACAACTGTGGCCCCGTGCCCCCGGTCGCCCCGTGTCCGGACGGCAACGGCCCCCAGGTCATCTGCGAGCACCAGGCCGACGGCGCCTGCGGCTGGACCGTGACGCCCTGCGGCCCCGAGGGCGCCTGCGGCGGGTTCATCGGCGGCGTGTGCTCCGACACCCAGTACTGCGACTACCCGGACGGCGCCTTCTGCGGCGCGGCGGACGCCTCGGGCCTCTGCGTCGAGCGGCCCCAGGCCTGTCCCGAGATCTACGCGCCGGTCTGCGGCTGCGACGGCAACGACTACGACAACGAGTGCTTCGCGGCGGGCAACGGCGTGGACGTGTCCTTCCCGGGCACGTGCGCCGAGCCGCTGTGCCCGCCGGACGCCTGCGGCGTGCCCCCGCCGTTCGCCTGCCCGGACGGCAGCATCCCCCCGATGAGCTGCGGACCCACGCCGGACGGCGCCTGCGGCTGGAACATCGAGCCCTGCCCCGGCGAGGCGTGCGGGATGGACGAGTGCGGGCCTCCGCCCCGCGTCGCCGCCTGCCCGGACGGCTCCGGCCCCCCCATGAGCTGTGATCGCAGCGCCGACGGCTTCTGCGGCTGGAACGTGGGCCCGTGCCCGGATGTCGCCTGCGCCCCGGAGGCCTGCGGCCCGCCGCCGCCCGTGGCGCCCTGCCCGGATGGCAACGGCCCCAGCGTGACCTGCGAGGCCGGCCCCGACGGCGCCTGCGGCTGGAACATCGGCCCCTGCGCCCCGCCGGTCGGGCAGATTTGCGGCGGCCGCGCGGGCAACACCTGCGGCGAGACGCAGTTCTGCGACTTCGCCGACTTCGGGTGTGACTGGGCCGACGCCAACGGCACGTGCCAGGAGCGCCCCCAGTTCTGCCCGGCGGTGTTCGCGCCGGTCTGCGGCTGCGACGGCGTGACCTACGACAACGACTGCACGGCCCAGGCCAACGGGACGGACGCCGCCGCGGACGGCCCCTGCGGACCCTGAGCGCATGCCGACCCACCTGCTCGTCGCCAACCCCACCGCCCAGAGCGGACAGAACGCCGCGCGCATCGACCGCGCGCGGGTCCACCTGGCCACGGCGGGGCTGGAGTGCACGCTCCTGCCCACGCTGCCCGGCGGGCGGACCATCGGGGCCGTGAGCGAGGCCCTGCGCGCCGGCACCTACGCCACCGTCATCGCCATGGGCGGGGACGGCACGTTCCGCGAGGTCGCGGCGGGGCTTTTGGAGAGCGGCCGCGCCGAGGAGATCCCGCTGGGCATGCTGCCGACGGGCACGGCCAACGACCAGGGCCGCAGCTTCGGCCTGCGGGCGGACGACGACGCGTTGGAAGAGAACGTCGCCGTGCTCCACGCAGGCCGCGAGACGCGCCTGGACGCGGGCCGCCTGCGCGTGCTGGACATCGACGAGGTCGAGCAGGCCGCGGCGTGGTTCTTCGACTCCGCCGGCTGGGGCATGTCCGCGCGGGTGCTCGCCCGGCGCAACCGCGACCGCAAGCTCGTGGAGCAGGCCGGGCCGCTCAAGGAGATCTACCGCGACCAGCTCGTGTACGCCGGCGCGCTCCTCGCCGAGTTTCTCAAGGGCTACGTGGTGGCGGACAAGTTCACCGCGCACGTGACCATCGACGGCGAGACGCACGTGCTCGAGGGCCTCACGGACCTGGTCGTCAAGGCCACGGCCTACTACGGCGGCGCTTGGATCTTCGACCGCACGGCCCGCCACGACGACGGCCTCTTCGAGATCGTGCCCTTCCACGGGCGCCGCGACTGGACCTCCAAGGCCATCGTGGACGTGGCCGGCAACCCGCTGCACGAGGAGGTCCTCAACCGCGTGGGCATTCGCCACTCGCACCCGTTCCGGGCGGCGCGGGCGTCCATCCGCCTGGAGCCCCCCGCCGCGGGCGCGCCGCTCGCCGCGCAGATCGACGGCGAGGAGTTCCCCGCGGACGTGCGGGCGGAGATCGAGGTCGTACCGCGGGCGCTGCGGCTGATCGTGCCCTGAGCGGGCCGCGTCAGCGCTTCGTCGGCGGACCCACGGACTTCGACGACGGCGGCCCGGACGGCCCGACCGGCATCACGCCGGGCGGCGCGCTCGCGGCGGCCGCGGCGGCCTCGGCCTGCCGCTTGGCCCGCGCCTCCAGGCTCGTGCGCAGGTAGACCATGATCGCCCGCACCTGGGGGTACGTCAGCTCGAATCGGGCGGACAGGCGCGTGTCGTCCAGGATCTCGACTTGCGTGGACGCGAGCGTGGCGGCGAGGCCCATCACGCGCAGCGTGGTGCCGATCACCGGGTCGCCGAGCAGGCGGCGCCGCAAACCCTCGAGGGCGTCCACGGCGGCCTGCGCCTCGTCCCGGAACAGGTAGTTGGCCTCGGCCTCGAGCCCCACGCGCTCGTCCGGCAGCGTGACCAGCGCGAGCCTCAAGCGCTCCGGCACGAGCTTGGAGTGGCCGCGGACGAGGCGCCGCGCGCCGTCCACCTCGCCGGCGACGACCGTGTCCGCGGGCATCCACAGCAGCACGTCCGGCCCGGTGACCGGGGGCGGGGCCGGGGGGCCGGCGTCCGGGGCCTCGGTGGGTGACCGGGTCCCCGGCGCCGACGGCGGGGCCGCCTGCTGCGCGTCCACGCGGGCCTTGGCCAGGGCGAGCACCGTGGGCAGGTCCGTGATCTGGCCGATGGCGAAGTGCCGATCGCTCAGGAGCGCGATGTGGCGCGGCGTGTCGTCCGGGTTGGCCCAGGGCGCGACCTGCCACTCGTCCAGCTTCGCCCACTGCGCCGGCACGCCGCGGGCCTTGGCCAGGGCGTCCACGGCGCGGCGCACCACACGCTGGGCGGGGTCGGGCACGGTGAGCGACCCGGCGAGCACCATGTGGTCCTGCCGCAGGCTCGGCGTGGCGATGAGCACGCGGTCCAGGACGTCGACGGGGTTCACGTCCGAGCCGCCGAGCAGGCGCTGCCAGTCGGGGATGGCGGCCAGGAGCGCGGCGGCCTCGGTGGCGAGCGGCGAGCTGCGGATGAGCGCGAGGTCCAGGCGCAGCGCGATCTGCGCGCCGGCGGGCAGGGACACGGCCCCGGCGGGCGCCTGCGCGGCGAGACCGGCGGGGGGGCGGGTGCCCGGCGCGACGGGCGCACCGGCGTCGACCGGGGCCGTGGAGCCGACCACGGGCGGGCCGGCGTCGGG
>CAINDO010000627.1 GCA_903847385.1 uncultured Myxococcales bacterium | reverse complement strand
GGGCGGCGGCACCGGCGGCGTTCAGGCCGATCTCGGCGTGCCCTCCACGTTCGCCTGCAGCGTCGGCACCCTGTTCGCCGGCAACCCCCTGCACGACTCGCCCATGGAGCGCGCCGCGGACGGCAGCGCGGTCCGCTCGGATCCCCCGCTCCACCACCGCACCCTGGTGTGGGACGGCGACCGCCTCTACACCCACGTCGGCCAGGAGGTCTGGTCGACCGAGGGCGGCATCCAGCGGCGCCGCGTCGGCGTCGAGGCCAGCGCGTCGCTCAACGACGGCCCCTGCGGCGAGGCCCGCTTCGCCAGCACCCACGGCCTCGCGGTGCTCTCGGATCACAGCCTGCTGCTGGCGGACTTCAACGCCAACGCCATCGTCCACGTGCGGGACGTCGACGGTGCGTGCACGGTCGACTATCTGGTCGGCTCGAAGGCCGACATCGAGTCCATCGGCGGCGACGTGCCCAACGTCGGCGATGTGGACGGGCCCGCGGCGGTCGCGGAGATCGGCGGGCCGAAGTGGCTGGCCGCCGCCCCGGACGACACGGTCTACTTCGTCGATCAGGGCAGCAACAAGATCAAGAAGATCGCCCCCGACGGCGAGCGGACGGTCACGACGGTCGCCGACCTGCGCGACCACCCCGAAATCGACGGCGAAGGCATCACCGCGCTCATCTGGCACCAGGGCCAGCTCTTCACCACGGCGCGCGGCAGCGAGTCCTACGTGCACGCCTGGGACCCGGAGACCGGGGCCGCCCGGCAGGTGGTCGGCGGCCGCGCCGACGTCTTCGACGAGGCGCTCGCGAGCTCCATGGGCGCCGAGCTGGCGGCCCTCGCGGCGAGCGGCGACACGCTGATTCTGGGCAGCCTCCGCGGCTACCTGTGGGCGGTCGACATCCAGGGCGGACCCGTGCGGCGCCTCGCCGGCAACGGGCAGACCTTCTTCGACTTCCCGGCCGACGGGTACGATCCGGAGATGCCCCACGACGCGGACACGCTCGCCTTGCCGGCCAGCGACCGCTCCGGGACCCAGAGCACGGGCATCTTCCTGTCGGCGCGCCCCGGCCACGTCTACTGGGCCGCGGCCGCCCTCGGCAGCTACGTGATGGACATCGCCTGCGAGTGACGCCCGGCCCCGGCCGTACCGGCGTCATGGCTTTCCCTCATTGAGAATCGCGGGCCCAGTCGGGACTTTGAGGAGAGTGCCCCGCCCTCGTCCCCGCCCGGAGAGTCCTTGAAGAGCCCCTTCGCCGCCCGCGCCGCGGTCTGGTCCCTGGTCGCCATCCTCTGTGTGGTGGCCGGCGCCATCTCGGTGCAGGACAAGGCCGAGGCATACCTGGTCGAGAAGGAGGTCGGCGCCGTGCGCAACGGCGTCGCGGAGCGGGTGCGGCGGTTCGACGAGGCCCTCGCCGGCGCCGAAGCCAGCGCGCGCCGCTTCGCCGCCCTGGTGTCGTGCGACACCGCCGAGCTCGCCACCGAGCCCGACGCGTTCGGGCAGGTGATGCACCTCGACCCGGACGGCCTCTGGCGCTCCGACCGCCAGCGCTTCGACGCGCGGACGGACGCGGGGCTCTGGCTGCCGTCCGCCGTCGCCGAGGACCCGCTGGACCGGCGGTTCTTCATGCGCACCCGACGCGTCACGCGCACCTACGGGCTCGGGGCGTCGACGGGCCTCTTCGCGGACACCTGGGTGCTCCCGCTGACCAACGGAGAGGCCATCTTCTTCCCGCAGGATCCGGCGTTCATCTACAACGCCACGGCCACCCTCGATTACCGCGGCACCGAGTGGGTCTCGCTCACGGATCCGGCGACCAACCCGGACGGCCGGGCCCGCTGGACGAGCACGAGCTTCGACCCGGCCGCGCGGGCGTGGATGATCAGCGTGGTCGCGCCCTTCTCGCGCGACGGCCGCTGGGCCGGCTCCGTGGGCCACGACATCCTGCTCCCCCGGCTCTTCGAGGCGCTGCTCGGCGGCCGCCGGGCGGACGACGACGCCGCGGCCCCGCTGCTCGTGGCGCGGGACGACGGCCAACTGCTGTTCGACGCCGGCCACGCCCCGGTCGAGAACGCCCGCGTGCCCGAGCGCTTCGCCGCGCTTTTCGGCCATCCCGACCCCGCCGAGCCCATTCGCGTGCTCCCCGACGCGGACGACTTCGTGATCGTGGCGTCGCTCCCCACGCTGCAGGCCCGGGTGCTGTACCTCGTGCCGGGCGCCAGCATCCGCGGGGCGCTCCGGTCGGAGCTTCTGGGGCTCCATCTGGCGCAGGGCGGCGCCATCGTCTTGTCCCTGCTGGTCGCGGCTGTCTTCCTGCTGCGCGACGCACGCCATCGCCGGGATCGACAGGCCCTGCTCGAGGACCGCAACCGCGCACTCCTGCTCATGGTGGACGAACGGACGGCCGCGCTCACGGCGGCCAACGCGAAGCTCGAGCGGCTCTCGCAGCACGACCACCTGACCGGCCTCTACAACCGTCGCGGCTTCGAGACGGCGCTGGAGCAAGCGTGGCGACGCGGCCGGCGCAGCCGTCAGCCGCTGTCCCTGGTGATGATCGACGTCGACTTCTTCAAGCCGTACAACGACTTCCTGGGCCACCCGGCGGGGGACGCCTGCCTGCAGCGCATCGGCAAGCTGGTGGGGGGCGCGGCCCAGCGGGGCACGGACACCGCCGCGCGCTACGGCGGCGAGGAGTTCGTGCTCGTGCTCCAGGACACGGACGAGCGCGGGGCCTACGCCGTGGCCGAGCGGCTGCGCGAGTCGGTGCACTGGGCCGCCCTGCCTCACCCGACGGCCGAGGGCGGCCGGGTGACCATCAGCCTGGGCATCGCCACGGCCGTGCCCGACGCCGATGGCACGCCCGAGCGCCTGCTCGGCCGCGCGGACGAGGCGCTCTACATCGCCAAGGAGCGCGGGCGCAACCGCGTCGAGTGCGCGCCCGCCGAGCTCGCGCTGCGTTCAGCGGGTTGAACTCCGGGCCCGCCCCGCCGAGACTCGGCGCCATGCACAGCCGCCGCTCGAAGACGATCGCACTCGCCCTCACGCTCGCCTTCTCCGCCTGCGAGGCCGACCCGGACACCACCACCGACGCGGACGCCGGAGCCGCCGGCGGCGCCGGGGGCGGCACGGGCGGGGCCGGCGGTGAGGCTCCGGGCGGCGGGCTCACGGGCGGCACGGGCG
>CAINDO010000626.1 GCA_903847385.1 uncultured Myxococcales bacterium | reverse complement strand
CGCGGCGAGGGCGCCGGGCGTGGCGGCCACGGGCGTCACGGCGGTGGCCCCGAGGGCGGGCGCGGCGGCGACAAGGTCGAGCACCTGCTCTTCATCTACGACGTCGACGGCGACGGCGCCCTGAGCGACGAGGAGAAGGCCGAGCTGCAGGCGGACCTGACCGCCGGCTGCGAGGCCCGCCAGGCCGCCCTGCTCGCCGAGTTCGACGCCGACGCCGACGGCACCCTGAGCGAGGAGGAGCTGGCCGCCGCCCAGGCCGCGCACGAGGCCGAGCGCGAGGCGCGCCGCGCCGAGGAGCTCGCCGCGTTCGACGCGGACGGCGACGGCGAGCTGAGCCGCGAGGAGCACGACGCCGCGCACGAGGCCCGCAAGGCCGAGGCCGAGGCCGCCCGCGCCGCCCTCGAGGCGGAGTTCGACGCCGACGGCGACGGCACCCTGAACGACGAGGAGCTCGCGGCCTTCCGCGCCGCCCTCCGCGAGACGATCCGCAGCGGCGAGCGCCCCCTCTGACCCACGGCTGACGCAACGCATCCCCGCCTCTCGCCGGCGGGCGGTCGGCCCCGAGGGCCCTCCCCATCCCCTCCCGTCACCCTCGGACGGTCGCTCGCCGGCGGGTCTCTTGCGCGCCCGACTCACGCCCGACCTCGTGTCGGGCGTCGTCGTTTCAGGGGCCCGGGGGCGCGTCGGCCTCGGCGCCCGCGTCGTCGTCCGGCAGGTCGCCCTCGTCCTCGCCCTCGGGCAGCGGCCGCCCGATGGCGACGGTCCGGTTGTCCGGCCGCAGCACGTCCCGCGCGACGCGCACGACGTCCTCCCGCGTGACGGCGGCGTAGCGTTCGGACTGCTGGAAGAGCTTCTTGTAGTCCCCGCCCGTGACCTCCCAGAAGCCGAGCGCGTTGGCGCGCTGCTGCGCCGTCTGCAGGCCGCGGTAGAAGCGCGTCTCCAGCTTGTTGCGCGCCTTGTCCAGCTCGGCCTCGCTCACACCCTCGTGCATCAGCTTCTCGAGCTCGGCGAGCACGACGGCCTCGGCCTCCTCGGCCGTGTGGCCCTCGCGCATCTCGACGGTGATCTCGAACAGACCGACCTCCCGGAAGGGCGGCACGAACGCCGAGAAACCCGTGGCCAGCTCACCCTCGGTGACCAGCGCCCGCTGCAGCCGTGCCGAGTCGCCCTCGGCCAGCGCCTCGTTCAGGATCTCCAGCGCCGGGAAGTCCGGGTGCAGCATCGAGGGCGCCTTGTAGCCCAGGAGCAGCCGGTCCGCCGTGAGCGGCAGCTTCTCCTCGACCCGCCGCACCTCGTGCTGCGCGGGCTCCGGCGTGAGATCCGCCGCCGGGATCTCCTGACGGTCCAGGTGACCGTAGTACTGCCGCACCAGCGCCAGACAGGCCTCGCGGTCGACGTCGCCGGCGATCACCAGCACGGCGTTGTTCGGCGAGTAATACGTCCGATAGAACGCCAGGCAGTCCTCCAGCGACAGCGCCTCGATGTCCGGCATCCAGCCGATCGTGGGGTGGCCGTAGGGGTGCTGTTTGAACGCGGCGTCCCAGAGCACCTCGCTGAGTTTGCCGCCCGGATCGTTGTCCACGCGCTGCTTGCGCTCGTTGATCACGACCTCGCGCTCGGCCTCGAGCTGCTTCGAGGTCAGGCTCATGTTCTCCATGCGGTCGGCCTCGAGCCGCACCACCTGCTCCAGGTGACCCGCCGGCACGTCCTCGTAATAGAACGTCCAGTCGAGCCACGTGGCGGCGTTGTTGCGGGCGCCGATGCTCTCCAGGATGCGGTCGAACTGCCCCTCGGGCGTGTTCTTCGTCTCCTTGAACATCAGGTGCTCGAACAGATGCGCGATGCCGGTCTTGCCGGTGCGCTCGTGGCGGCTGCCGACCCGGAACCACGTCTGATAGCTGAAGACGGGGGCCTGCGGGTCGATCAGCAGGATCAGCACGAGGCCGTTGTCGAGCTCGTGGCGTTCGATGGTGGTGCCCGGACGGGCCTGGAAGGTCTCGAGGTGGCGCATGGCGGCCACCGTAGTCGCAACCGCGGGGCAAGGGAACCCGGTCGTTCGGGCTCAGGGCGCGACCGACCCCGTGGGCGGCTCGGCCGGCGGGTCGCCGGCGGTGCAGCGCAGCGCCTGCGTCCGCCCCGGCGCGACGGCCAGAAGCAGCGTCACGCGATCCGTCGGGGGCGTCTGCGCGGGGGCCTCGGCCGAGGCGACCACGGCGCCCCCCGCCTCGAGCTTCGCCTTGCCCTCGAGGCTCAGCGCGCCCCCGACGTCGTTGGCCACGAGTTCGAACGTCAGCAGATGCTCCGCGTCGCCCGGGGCGCCGCCCCGCTCGATGGTCACCGTCCCGGGTCGCCCGACGAGCGTGGTGATCTTCGGCCGGCTGACGATCTTCTCCCGGGTCTCCGGGGGCGCGTCGTCCGTGATCTCCACGGACTCGCAGGCGAGGCGGACCTGCCGCGTCGGCTTGAACGCCGGTGCTTCTGCGGTCGGGGCGGGGCTGGAGACGGCAGCGCCGCCACAGCCGCCGATCGCCAGGATCACGGCCGCAGCGGCACTCGAGAGGTGTCGGAGGTTTGTGTTGCGCATGGCCGGCGACCGTATCGGCGTCGGACACAGCCGTCAATCGCGCCGAACGCCGGCGCGGCCGCGGCTCACTCCGGCGAAACGACGGAGAACAGGTAGTTCGCCTCGTCCTCGCCGACGCCGCCGTCGACGCGGCAGCCGAGGTCGTCCGTCAGGCCGACCTTGAACCAGAACGTGCGCGCGGCCGCCCCGCCCAGGTCCCCGGCGGCGAAGGCACGCTCGACCTTGTACAGGCCCTTGCCCGCGTACACCGGGACCACGGCGCCCATGGACGTCGCGCCCTCGCCGCCATCGGCCATCAGCTCCACCGTCGGCGCCATGCCATCGAGCTCAGCCGGGCGCAGGTGGTCGAAAGTATTCGTCCAGGGCTGCTCCGTATTCACCGGTGTGTTGAACGACCGCATGATCTCGAAGGTGAACGCTGCGGCGCTGCCATCGGCCACGGGTCGGCCGGGCGCGGCGGCCCAACGGATCTGGAACGCACGATCCGGCGTGCCGTCCGCGTCGGTGTCACAGAAGTACCGCTCGCCGCCCGCCTTGCTCGACTCCATGCCGAACGCCGTGAAGTAGCTCTGCCCGTCCTGTGTGAACCGCGCGCCGATGGCCCCGGCGCCCACGTCCCCGAAGGTCCGCAGCCAGGTGTACGTGCCATCGCCGCCGTCGTCGAACACACCGGCGGCCAGGGGCTGCACCTCCGTCGCGCCGCCCTTCGGCGCGAAGAACGCCTCGATCGCCAGCCCGGGCACGGGCGCGCAGGTGCTCTGGTCGGCCGGATCGGCGCAGGCATCCAGGTCGCGCACCGTGAAGATGATGCCCACCTGGGCCCAGATGTGCGCGTGGGGCGCCTGGATCTCGATGGCATAGTTCTTCCGCGGCGCGCCACAGACCTGACCGGCGCCGACACAGTAGTCCTCGGACATGCTCATGCACATCTGTCCCTCGGGGCAGCTTCCCACGAGGGCCGGGTCCAGGCACTGCTGCCCGTCCTCTACACAGTAGTCCTCCTCCATGCTCATGCACATCTGCCCCTCGGGGCAGGCCTCGGCGCCGCCGCCGGCCCCGCCCGAGCCGCTGGTGCCGGCGTCCGGCGTCGGATCGGCGTCGTCGGCCTTGGCGTCGTCGGCCTTGGCGTCGTCGGCGCCACCGCAGGCCGGGGTCAGCGCCGCCGCGCACAGGGCCATCACGCGCATCGAGGAACGCAGGTTCAGAGACTTCATGTCGCGCACTCTCCCGCTTCAGGGGTGCCCTTCGATGTTCAGCGTGAACCGGCGCGAGACCATCTCGTCGCACGGAGTGAACTCGAAGAACAGTTCGTAGACGCCGGCGTCGGGCAGCACCCGCACGCCCGTATAGGTGCCGGCCACGTCGCCGGCCTTCAGAGGGAAACTCGGCCGCTGGGTCGTGCCGACCAGGCCGTAACGGACCCGCGCCGACAGACCCTCGCCGGGCTCGCCGGCCACGGACACGGCGAAGTTCAGCGTGGCCACCACCCCGGGGTGCAGGTGTGATGGGCTGTAGGTCAGGTCGATCTGCCAGTCGTCCGGGGCCGGCGCGTCGCAGCCGCCGCCTGCGCCACCGCCCGCGGCGTCACCGCCGGCCGCACCGCCGGTACCATCGCCGCCGCCCGCGCCGCCCGTGCCGAACGTGCCGCCGGACGCGCCCGCGTCCTCGGTGGCGGGGAACTCGCTGTCGTAACAGCCCGCCGTCAGGGCCGATGCGCCGACGAGCAGCGCGAGGAGATACTTTCGAGTGTGTCGATGGCTCACAGCGCCCACCCCGCGTTCAGCGTGAAGTCTTCGGCGGCCGGCGTCGCGTGGCGCTCGGCTTTGGCCCGCGCCAGCAGGCGCACGTACACGTTCGCCCGGGCCAGGATGTCCAGGCCCACCGTCAGGTGGTGCCCGAGCGCCCCGGCGTCGCCGGGCAGGTCCTGCCGGAACACCTCGTAGCGCACGGCCGGGACCAGCCAGGGCCAGACCACGTACTCCAGCTGCGCGACGCCGCCGAGCAGGTTGCCGCGCCCACGGCTGCCGAACACCGGCCGTTCGTCCGCCTGCCGGAAGCCGGCGAGCATCAGATGGGCGTCGCCCAGCATGCAGCTCACGTCACCGCCCAGGCGGCGGAACAGATCACTCTGCCGCTCCACGCCGCCGGCCGGGTCGGCCAGCGTGGCGAAGCCCTGGTAGCCGAACACACCCACGGTCACCGACCACTCGTGCCAGGGCAGCGACTCCGTGGTGCCACCGACGCCGTCGAGGCGCATGCCGCCGATCTTGTATTCCACGCGACCGTAGAAGTCCTTGGCGCGGTTGGGCAGGTTGCCCGAGCCCTCGACCACGCCGGCGGTGTAGCCCAGGCGGCCGTCGACGACGGTGCCGAAGCTCTCCAAGCCCATCTGTTCGGGCTCCGGCGCCCAGCCATTGTCCCCGAGCGCGGCCGTGGTGAAGCGCAGGTTGTGACCCAGTGTGTTCCGGTGCATCGAGAGCGAGGGGGTGAGCCCCGGGTCGAACAGACCCATGCGAACGCCCAGGGTGGCGCCGAGCGGCGTCCACACCACGTGCGGGCGCTCCACCATGGTACCGGCGTGCGCGCCCGTGGCGAAGGCCACCTTGCCGAAGTACGCCAGCGTCTCGCCCAGCGTGCCGCCCCAGACCAGCGCGGCCTCGGCGAGGCCGAACTGACCGCCCCAACCGCCCTCGTCGGCACCATGGGCGTGTGTCTCGTCCGCGGGCGTCACGGCCGGTACCGCGCCGTGCACGTGCACCGGCTCGCGCGCCTCGGAGACCACGAAGCCCCCCTGCATGATGATCGACATCGTGCTGACCACGGGCAGGTCGCCGGGCCACACCGCCGCGGGGAACAGATCGGCGTTCGCCGGCTGACCGAGCGGCACGGGCTCCTCCTTCCGCATGGTCTCCTCGCCCCCCTCGGGGAAACGATAGCCGTTGCGGCGAAAGGCCGTGCCGAAGGGGTTCAGCTTCGGCGGGACACCGTGGCAGGTCTGACACGAGGTCTGATACTTCCGTGCGAACGAGGGCACGGCCTGCGCCGGCGAGGCGGCGAAGAGACCCAGCGCGAGCAGGAGCAGGGACAGACCGGACAGAGGAGACCGATGGGGATGGGCAAGACATCGCATGTCGCCGCTGTTCTGCAACCTTCGGGCCGCATCGGGCATCTGCTCACCGGACCGGATGCAGGCCCTCGCGCAGGCGGGTGCGTATCCTTTGAAGCCACAGGTGTTTCGGGCCCCACGACGCCGCCCGCCCGCTCGGCACGAGGTCGGGCGCCGAATCTCCCCCGGTCGTCACATGTGACCCGGCCGGTCACGCGGCGTTCTGCCGCGGATGGCAGCGCCGCCCGCCTTGCCGCCCGCAAAAGCGCGTTTCGCCGGCCCCGACCACCGAAAGCGCGGCTGGGCCGAGGCGGGCCCGCTTCTTGCTCCAGCGCTCCGCGTCCTCACACGGAGTCTGCCATGCGATCTTCCCTGCCCGCCCTCGCCGCCGCCCTGACACTCACCGGCGCCACGCTCGCCCACGCCGCCGACCTGACCGGCACCGTGGCCGCGCCCGTACCCAAGCACCGCGCCCACGCCGTGGTCTTCGTGCGCAACGCCGGCCTGGAGCCCGCGCCGCAGACCACCCACATGGACCAGGTCGGGCTCGTGTTCACCCCCCGCGTGGTCGCCGTGCAGAAGGGCTCCACCGTCTCGTTCAAGAACTCGGACCCGGTCGCCCACAACGTCTACACACCCGATGGCAAACCCTATGACCTGGGCACGTGGCCCAAGGGCGAGAGCCGGCAGCAGCTGTTCCCGCAGACCGGCGCATTCCGCCAGCTCTGTCACGTGCACGACGACATGATCGGCTGGGTGGTGGTCGTGGACTCGAAGTTCTTCGCCGTGAGCGACAAGTCCGGGGCGTTCAAGCTCACCGGGCTGCCCCCGGGCAAATACACGCTGGGCGTGTGGCACGAGAAGCTCGTGGGCGACGATGTGACCGTCGAGGTCACGGACGCCGGCGCCGCGCCCGTCACCGTGACGCTGAAGCCGAAGGGCTGAGTCATGAGCGAGCGCAGCGAGCGAAGCCCCATCGTGAGGCGGCATCAGCCGCCGAAGCGATTGAGCCCGCAGGGCGGGGGGCCGACCCCGCGAAGCGGGGCGGGGGGTGTGCCATGAGCACCCCGGACCTGGAGCGACGCTCGACGCTGTTCCGCCTGGGCGTGGGGAGCCTGGCCCTCGTGCTGGGCGAGGCCGCCTGGGCCACGGCCCGGTTCGCCCGCGCGCCGCTCTCCTACGGCCCGCCGCTGGAGCGCCGCCTCGGGCGTCTGTCGGACTACCCGCCCGGCGCGCTGACCTACGAGGACGGCGCCCGGGTGTTCGTGCGCCGCGGCCCGGACGGCGTGCAGGCCATCTCGGCCGTGTGCACCCACCTGGGCTGCACCGTACGGCGCGCCGCGCAGGGTTTCGTGTGTCCCTGCCACGGCAGCCGCTACGACGACGCCGGCCGCGTGGTGGGCGGCCCCGCGCCCTCGGATCTGGCCCATCTGTCGCTGAAGCTCGACGCCGCGGGCCACCTGCACGTCGACCTGGGCCAGCCCGTGGACCCGGGCACGCGCCTGAGCGAGGGCTGAGCCATGCGCGCACTGCTGCGGAGAGTGTTCGACTCGTTCTGGCGCCTCGGCTGGCCCAAGGACGAGCGCGCCGCGCTGAAGGCCGTGCTCGCGTCTCTCTTCCTGCACATCCACCCGCCCAAGGTTCGGCCCGCCTCGCTGAAGTTCACCGCGACCCTCACGCTGGGGCTGGTCTCCGCCGTGCTGCTCGGCGCGCTGACCCTCACGGGTCTGTATTTGATGTTCTATTACTCGCCGCACCCGACGGCCGCGTATCGGTCGATGAAGGATCTGGCGTTCGTGGTGCCGTTCGGCACGGTCACGCGCAACCTGCATCGCTGGGGCGCGCACGCGATGGTGTTCCTGGTCACCCTGCACATGCTGCGGGTGTATCTGGCCGGCGGGCACCGCGCCCCGCGCGAGGCCAACTGGGTGGCCGGCGTGGGCCTGTGGGTGCTCACGCTGGCGCTGTCCTTCACCGGGTATCTGTTGCCCTGGGACCAGCTCGCGTTCTGGGCCGTGACGGTGGGCGCCAACATGGTCGCCTCCATCCCGTTCGCCGGCGCGCACCTGCGCGAACTGCTGCTCGGCGACACCGCCGTGGGCGAGTTCGCGCTGCTGCGGTTCTACGTGCTGCACTGTGTCGTGCTGCCCGTGGCGATTCTGGGTCTCCTCGGTTTTCATCTGTTTCGCGTGCGCAAGGACGGCGGCCTGGTGGTGTCCGAGCAGGCGCAGGCGAAGAGCCGCGAGCGACTCATCCCGGCCTGGCCGCACCTGCTGTATCGCGAGGCCGTGGTGACCTTGCTCACCGTGGTCGTGCTGATGGCGGCATCGCTCTGGCTCGACGCGCCGCTGGAGCCCGAGGCCGACCCCGGCCGCACGCCGGACCCGGCCAAGGCGCCCTGGTACTTCCTGGGTGTGCAGGAGCTGGCGCACTACTCGGCGTTCTGGGGCGGTGTGTTCATCCCCGCGGCCGTGGTGCTCGGGTTCGCCGCCCTGCCCTACTTCGACCGGGACACGGCCGGTACGGGCGTGTACTTCGCCCCCGAGCGGCGCCGCGCGTGGGCCCTGTTCCTGGGTGTGATGCTGTTTCTGGGCGTGGAGACGCTCATCGGCACGTTCCTGCGCGGCCCGGGCTGGGCGCTGCAGTGGAGTCCGCCATGAGCGGCGACTCCGGCGATGCGCCGACGACCGTGCCGCGTTGGCTGGACTGGGCCTTCGGCCTGTCGGCCGTGGCGTTGGCGCTGCTCGTGGGCATCGCACTTCAGCGCGAGGTCAGCCGCCCCGTCGTCTCCGGGCAGCGTGTGTTGCCGAGCCTGGGCGCGGTCGATCGCTGCGAACACTGTCACGCCGCGGACAGGCATCCCGGCACGCTGGCCGCGACCCACCCGCCCGAGCGGTTCGGCTGCACGACGTGTCATGGCGGGCAGGGCTGGGCCGTGACCGCCGACGCCGCCCACCGCGCGCAGCCCGACTGGGAGCGCCCGCTGTTCACGCCCGCCGAGCGCGAGGTCGCCTGCGGGCGGTGCCATGTGAGCGGCGCCCTGGCCGGCGCGCCGGCGCTCACGCGGGGTCGCGCGCTGCTCGGCACCCTGGGCTGCGCCGCCTGCCACGACGCGCCCGACGACCCGGACCGCCGCACCGGCCCGCCGCTGGACGGCCTGCGCGACCAGGTCACGCCGGCCTGGGTGCGACACTGGCTCATGGACCCGGCCTCGCTCGACGCGCGGCATCGCATGCCCGCGTTTCGTCTGTCCACGGAGAGCGTCGAGGCGCTGGTCGCGTACCTGTGGACGCGGCCGGGGCCCGCACTGCGCGCCGTGCCCGAGGGGGGCGACGCCGACCGTGGCCGCACCGCCGTCTCCAGCCGGCGCTGCGCGACGTGCCATGCCATCGAGGGCCGGGGCGGCGACACGGCCGTGAGCCTGGATCACAGCGGCGCCAAGCTCGCGCCGGCGTGGCTCTTCAGCTTTCTCACGGCGCCGCATGTCATCCGCCCCCGCACCGCCATGCCCGACATCCGCCTGACGGACGCCGAGGCCGCGGACGTGGTCGCCTATGCCACGGAGCAACTCGTGCCCGACACCGCCCTGCCGCCCTGGACGCGCTTCGACGGACCCATGCAGCCCGAGCGCGCCCCCGAGGGCGCTCGTCTGTTCGCCGAGCTGGGCTGCGCGGGCTGTCACACGGTCGCCGGCGTGACCCCCGTGCCGACGGGCGTGCGCCTGGCCGATCTGTCGCGCCGTCGCACGAGCGACCTGCCCCGCCCGACGACGGGTGAGCCAGCGGCCGACCTGCCGAGTTACGTCGCCCGCAAGGTCGTCGCGCCGGCGGACTTCGACACCACGGGCGCCGAGCCCGCGCGCATGCCCGGGTTCGCGCTGAGCCCCGAGGACGCGCAGGCCGTGGGCGTCGCCGTGTCCGCGCTCGCGCCGGCGGCGTTCGGTGCCGAATACATCCGCGACGCCGCGAAGGCGCCCTTCGCCCCGCCCGTGGGCGAGATCGGCGGTCTGTTCGAGCGTTTCCGGTGCCTCGTGTGTCATCGCATCGGCGGGCGCGGCGGCGATGTGTCGCGCGTGCCGCTCGACGGCGCCGGAACACGCATGCAACGGGCGTGGCTGGCCGGCTTCCTGAAGTCGCCCACCACGCTGCGCATGAGCCAGGCGGAGCGCATGCCCGTGCTGGGGCTCACGGACCCCGAAGCCGAGGCCCTGGCCGCGTGGATCTCACTCACGCTGACCTCGGACGCGCCGGCGGTGGACCCCCTGCCCGCCGGGGACGCCGCGAAAGGCCGCGCGCTCTACACCGCGCGGCGCTGCGGCGAGTGCCATACAGTCTCGGGTGAAGGCGGCATGCAGGGGCCCGTGCTCGACGGCGTGGGCGACCGCCTGCGCGGCGAGTACCTGGCCGCCCTGCTGGTCGACCCGGCGCGGGTGATCGAGCGCCGCCACGGCGACCGCGCGCTGCCTTCCGGCGAGGCGGCGGATGTGGCCGCGTACCTCGCCGGGCTTCGTGCGGCGCCGGCCTTGCCTGGATCCGCCCCGCCGCAGTAGCGTGGGGTCATGCATGGAGATTCCTACGGATTGCAGCGGCGTCGGCGCGCTGCGTTGGCGGCCGCCGCGGGGGTGTTGTTCGCGACGCGGGCCGAGGCGCTCCTGATCGACGGCCCGCTGCCCGAGCGCAGTCGGGACGTCACCGTGCCGAGTGTGGTCGTCTTCATCGGCGGCTCATTCGGTGGCGCCATCCGCTACTCGGCCGGCATCTCGGGCCAGGTGTCGTTCGTGACGGCCACGAAACCCGACAAGTGGTGCTCCCCCGAACAACAGATGGGCGGCGGCCCGCAGCTTCAGCTCGTGTGGTTCGGCGACCGCGATCTGGTCGTCGTCGGAGGCGGCCAGGCCGGCGTCGCTGCAGACGACCTCCTGGGAATCGGGGCGCGCCTCGAAGTGGGCGCGGCCTGGCATCTGTTCGAGTCGAGCCTCGGTGTGCACACGGGGGTCCATGGGATCCTGGGGCCCCTCGAACTCGGCCTCAGGGACGAGTGGCGGCTCGACCTCCACGCGCTCGGCGTGGGGGTGACCTTTCCGTTGCCCGAGAACGTCTACGGGGGCCGCATCGACATGCAGACGACCTGCGCCATCCCCGGCCGCCCGCTCCGCGACGCCGCCGGCGTGCGCGTGCCCTCCCGCGTCGCCCCGGTCGAGACAGACCCCAACGACCGGGCAGCCCGTTGGCGGGCCGACGCCCAGGCCGAGTGCGAGGCCGTGGCGTCGTTCCTCCAGGTCGCCGACGCGCTGATGGCCGCGGGCGCCCCCGTCGAGCTCGTGAACGCCGCCCTCTCCGCCGCCGCGGACGAGGTGCGCCACGCGCTGCTCTGCGCGGCGCGCGCCCGGGACGCGGGCCTGAGCGCCGCCGACGCCCGCCCCGTGCTGCCCGACGACCTCACGCGGGCGGCTCGGATCACAGGGCCGGCCGACCGCGAGGCCGCCCTGATCCGACTCGCCACGGAGAGCCTCTCCGACGGTCTGTTGAACGAGGGCGCCGCCGCCGCGCAGGCCGCCGGCGACACCCGCCGGGGACACGACGCCCGCGCCGACCGCACGCTGCGCCGCATCGCCGCCGAGGAGCGCCGCCACGCGCATCTCGGGGCGGCCATCGCCGGTTGGGCCGCGCACGCAGGCGGCGACCCCGTGCGCGACGCCGTGTCGGATCAAGTCCGCGCGCTTCGGGCGAGTTGAGCGCGCGCGCCCGCGGCGGTACAAGGTCCGCCATGCGACCCTCTTCTGCTCTTCTGGTCCTCTCCCCCCTCGCGGCGCTCCTCGCGCTCACCGGCTGCGGCGACTCCGGCGCCTCCGCGAACACCGCGGCGGCGGACGCCGGCATCGCCTGCAACGGCGCGGCCGCGAGCTGCGAAGGCAACGTCATCACCTACTGCGACGAGGCCGGCCTGTCGCAGCGCCTCGACTGCACCGCCGACGGTCGGGCCTGCCTGCACGGCGCCGACGGCCGCGCCTACTGCGGGCAGCCCTGCCCCGCGGGCACCGACACGCTGGGCACCTGCACCGAGGCGCACCTGACGAAATGCGACGGCGAGGTCCTCGTCGACCTGGACTGCGGCGCGAAGAGCCCGGCGCAGGCCTGCGCGCGGGACGCCGCCGGCATCGCCTGGTGTACCGCTCCCATCCCTGCGGACGTGGACGCCCTCGGCCGCTGCGAGGGCACCCGCCTGACGAAACGCGACGGCGACGTGCTGCGCGACTACGACTGCGCCGAGGCCAGCCCGCCCGCGCTCTGCGCCCGGGACGCCGCCGGCGAGGCCTTCTGCACGCAGCCCGTGCCCAGCGGCCTCACGGAGGCCGGCGAGTGTGTCGGCACGCGGCTCCGCGCCCGCGACGGCGAGCGACTCATCGACTACGACTGCGCCGCCGCCAATCCCGACCGGATCTGCGCCGTGGACGCCCAGGGCGCCGCGCAGTGCACCGTGCCCTGCCCCTCGGGCCTGGACGCGCTCGGCGGCTGCTCGGGCACGCGGCTCTCCAAGTGCAGCGGCGGCGTGCTCGTCGACCTGGACTGCGCCGCGCGGGAGACCCCGCTCGCCTGCGGCCGGGACGCCGCCGGCGAGGCGTTCTGCGGTGCGCCCGCGCCCGCGGAGCTGACCTCGGGCGGCGTGTGTGTCGGCAACGTGCGCCACCGCCGCGACGGCGACCTGGTCGAGGACACCGACTGCGCCGCGCTCGACCCCGCCCGCACCTGTGCGCTGGACGCGCTCGGCGACGCCTACTGCACCCTGGAGATCCCCGCGGAGGTGACCGAGGACGGTCAGTGCGAGGGCACTCGCCTGCGGCGCCGCTCCGGGGACGTGCTGATCGACCTGGACTGCTCGGCCTCCGGGCGACACTGCGCGACCACCGCCGCCGGGCGGGCGTTCTGCACGGCCTTCTGCCCCGCCGGGCTGGACGCCTCGGGCCGCTGCGACGGCGACACCGTGCGGAGTTGCGACGGCGATGTGTTCGTCGAGATCGACTGCGCCGCCCGCGGACAGACCTGCCGCGTGGCCAGCCGCTTCGGCGCCGCCTGTGTCGGCTGCGGAGACATCCCCCCCGGCGGCGAGTGTTCACCGGACGGTGTGTTGACGGCCTGCACACCCCAGGGCACGACGTTCCGTGAGAACTGCGCCGCCGACGGCCGGACCTGCGGCTGGGATGCCAACGCCTGCGCCTACGCCTGCCGGCCTGCGCGCACCGACGCCTGCGAGGGGTACGGGCTCGCCGAGGGCGAATACACCTGCTGGAAGGCCAACGCCACGGGCCATCTGTCCGTGGTGCACTGCCAGGGCGGCGCCGCCATCGCGCAGGAGTGCCCGGCCGCCAGCGACGCCACCATCGGCTGCACCGAGAACGCCGAGGCCACCCGCTGCACCGCCACCTGCAACACCAGCGGCCGCCGCTGCACCGATCGCGGCGTGCTCGTGACCTGCGACGACACGCCGACGCTCGGCTGGGTCGACTGCGGCGTGTACGGCGCGACCTGCGTCGAGACCGACGACGACGCCTACTGCGCCTGCGCCGGCGTGCCCGCGACCGCCGCCGGCTGCAGCGAGGGCCGCCAGGCGGCGTGTACGGACGGCCGACTCGTGATGTCGGCCTGCACCTGCCCGGCGCCCTGACGCCGCGCGCCTCACTGCACCGCGACGCTCTCCGCGCCCAGCAGGGTGGTGGGCTCCGGCGGGCCGGGCGCGGTCCGTCCCAGGTCCGGGGTGTGTTCGCGCAGGAGCACCACCTCGGCGCGGACGACCGGGTCGGCCTGCGCTGCGTTCCAGCGCGCGACCAGCCGGGTTCGCAACGCCTCGGGTGAGGCTGCGCCGTTGGACAGGCGCTCGAAGTACTTGGACCAGAACTGACCCCGCAGCCGGTCCGGCCCGACGGGCCCGAAGTCCGGCGGCGCGCCGGTCAGCAGGTCGACGACGCGCCCAGAGGCCGTCGTGGCCGGCACCAGCACCACCTGGTCGACCCGCGAGACGTTCGGCGCGAACATCCGCCAGGTCTGGCTGATCTCCAGGCGCGCCAGGGCGACGTCCAGCGCCGCGGGGGCGCCCAGGCCGGCGTCCCGAATCACCGGGCCGAGGAGCTGATTGCGATGCACACCGAGCCACAGGTTGGGCACGAGCACCGCGAGGGCCAGCACCTCGACGTGCCAGCGCTGCCAACGCGCGGGCGCGGGCACCGGCGCCACGCCCGGCGCGGCGGTGGCGCGCCCGAGCCGCCGCTCCAGCGCGTCGAAGACCGGGCCGGGCACGAAGAGCAGCAAGAGACAGAACATCGAGGCGGAGAACAGGCCGACGTCGATGAGCAGCAGGATGCACAGGTGGAAACCGAAGAGCGCGACGAGGGTGACCCCGCGCAGCAGGTCCGGCGCGACGGGCAGGAGCATCAACAGCGGCCCCAGGACCTCCAGCGCGAGGGTCGCATCGGAGAGCGCGGGCGACGCGGCGTCCATCAGGGGGCCACGCAGAGCCGCGCCCAGGGGCGTCACGTACGTGTCGAGCTCGAGCATGTCGTGGATGGCCGTGCCCGTGAGCCAGCTCGGTCCCCCGCGCGCCGCCGCCGCGTTGAAATAGATCAACCCCAGCTGCAAGAGCAGCGCGAGGACCGCGATGGACCGCACCGGGGCCGGCGGTTCGGGCGGCTGCGGGCGACGGCGCCACGCGTAGCAGAGGTCCGTGGGCAGCAGGAGCGCATACATCAGGGCGAGCCGCAGGACCTGGCTCGCCCCCGTCTCCAGCCCGAACCGGTTCGCGTGGAAGCTCAGCAGCCCGGCGAGGGTGACGACCCCGGCGACCCGGGTCCAGCGCCCGGCCGTGAACAGCGCAGCGGCGACGACCGAGACGGCGAGCAACGCCCAGGCCAACGCCGGCGGGTGCGCGCCGCTGAGCAGGGAGAACGAGGCCAGCGTGCCCTCGGGCGGCGGCGGGAACACACCGGCCGTGCCGCCCCAGAAGAGGTCGACGTAGGGAACGCGCCGCAGGAGATCCAGCAGGAGCGTGGCGCCGAGCGCGATCCGGAACACCCCCAGGGCGCGCGCGTCGACTTCGAACCACGTGCGTTTCACGGCGATCACGGGCGGGGACTTTAGTCCACGCCGGCGACCCGAACAACGGGCCGCGACCCGGTCAGTCGGCCAGCCCGCTGTACCCGCGCAGGACCTCGCTCAGCGCCTCGTCCAGGGCGTCGACCTCGGCTTCGGTCTGCTCGTGGTTGACCAGAAACGCGTAGCCGTTGCCGGCATGATCGTAGGTGAAGTAGGCCCCGACGCCGTACTCGCTGCCGCTGTGATCGTAGGTCTCGGCCTCGGCGTCGGCCTGGATGAAGAACGGCACCGACTCGAAGTCGGCCAATCGGCTCGTGGAGAACGGCGCCTCGCGCGACTGCACGGCCATCCAGAGTTTCGCCAGGTCGCCGGTCGTGGTGCGGATCTGACCGCTGGGCCAGTTGGGGAAACCGAAGTGTTCGAGCGGTTCGCCCTCCGCATCGTGGGGACGAGCCATGCGGGCGACCTGCGCAGCGTCGAAGTCGGAGAAGAACCAGCCCGTGTCCTTCAGACCGAGGGGCTCGAAGATGCGGTCGCGACAGAAGTCCGAGAAGGGCTCGCCCGAGGCCGTCTCGACGACGTGGGCGGCCAGCGCGGCCCCGATGTTGGAGTAGACCTCCTTCTCGCCGGGCGCGAACGCCTCCCATCGCGTCGGATCGGGCAGCAGGCCCTCGAAGTAGGCCGTCATGTCGGCCTCGGGATCGGGGCGGGCGTAGGTCTCGTAGTCCTCGTCGTCGTCGGCCACGAGGCTCGACCGGTGCGTCACGAGCTGCCGCTGGGTGATGGGCTCGTCCGGGTGGGCGGGGTTGCGCAGCGGCTCGGGCCACTCGAGCCACGCGTTGATGTCCGCGTCCAGATCGATGGGCTGCTCCGCCGCCAGCACGGCGAGCGCCAGGCCGACCACGGGTTTGGAGCACGAGGCGATCATGTAGATGGACTCGGGCGTGGCGGCCGTGCCGCTGCGCGCATCGGCCGTGCCGGCCGCCGCCTGGGCGACGATCTCGCCGTCCCGCCAGGCGATGGCGCTGACGGACCGGACGCCGGCCTCGCGCCGGATGTCGGCGAGCGACTCGGCCAGGGCCGCGCTCTGCGGGCCGACCCCGGACACGGCCCCCTCGTCGTCACCGCCGCCCGCACCGCCGCCCGTCGCGCTGCAGGCGCACAGGACGGCCACCGACACGAAGACGCCACACCACCGGGTGATCATCATGCGCGACCTCCATCCCCACCGCCCGGACGCTAGCACGGGTCCGCGGCGCGGGCACGGGGATCCGCGGCGTCAGGGCACGGGGATCCGCGGCGTCAGGGCGCGGACGCGGGCTCGACCGCGGCCAGCTGCGCCGCGGGGAAACGCAGCATCGCCCCCTCGGTGCGGAGGAACACGCTCTCGCCGTCGTCTCCGGCCAGCGTGCCCGCCTGATGGCGCCCGTCGGCGAAGCGCAGTGTGACGCGCTGGCCCAGGTGTGACTGGACGTCCACGGTCGGCACCGCGCGGGGCGCCTCTGGTTCGACCGGCGCCGCCGGCCGGGCGAACACGAGCGGCGGGCCCTCGGGCTGCCCGCGGCGCACGAGGCAGACCGCGCGGGCCGTGAAGACGGGGTTCTCCTGGTCGTGGCGATGCCTTCGCTCCGCGTTTTCACGGGCGCGGCGGCCACCACCGATCGAAGCGAGGTCCGCCAGCAGGCTCGCCCCGGACGTCTCGACGTGACTCTGGACGCTGGCCATGTACACACCGTCGCATTGGTGCCGAGCGGCGAGCGCCAGGGCGCGGCGCTCGGCGTCCCCCTCGCTCTGCGCATCCTCGACGCGCACAGTCCCGGCCTGGCGCCAACCCTCCGTGTCCGGCATCGCGTAGAAGACCTGGACCCCCGTCTCGAAATCCGGGTGGTCCATCGCCGTGAAGGTGGCGTGGGGACCGCAGGCGGTGGTGGTGAGGGCGACCGTGACGGCGATGAGGGCGAGGCGGAACTTCATGGGTGACTCCCGGGGGTTGGGGTTCGTGTCTCACCCATGCCATTTGCATTTGCCGTGCCGATTCTTTTCGCCGAGCTCACTCACACGGTCGAATCGCCGGCGCCTGCCCCGCCGCGCCGGGCTCCGGCCGGACACAGAGGAGCCCTCGCCCGTCGTCGAAGAGCAGGGCCTCGGGCGCCGCGTCGCCGTCGAAGTCCCCCCAGAAGATGCCGTCCGGCGAGAAACCGGCGAACCCGCGCAGGGCCGGCGGGCGCATGGGCACGACGGCGTCGCTCACTTCGCTCCAGGCCACGTCCGGCACGAACCACAGCGCGGGCCCCCCCTCGGCCTGCCCGCCGAAGAGCAGCTCGGGCTGGCCGTTCGCGTCGACATCCAGGGCCGCGGCGGAGAACCACGCGCCGGTCTGCGAGAACACGCCCTCGGCCACGATGGGCAGGACCGCGAACGGCGCGGCGTCCCCCGGTGGCAAGGGGTCGAGCAGGTCGGCCAGGTTGCCCACGCCGCTGCCGTGCTGAAAGGCGGACAGGTACTCCAGCTCGGGGTCCGCGTCCGCCTGCACCGGGACGAAGATGCGCCGCGTCTGCTCCGCGAGCGGGCCGCTCCACAGCCGCTGCCAGCCGAGCGGATCCTGCCGGAACCGGTGGCCGGGGTGGTCCTCGGCGATGACGAGCTCCTCGCCACCGTCCGCCCGGGGCAGGGCGATGGGCCACTGCGCCGCGGTGAAGCTGCGACCCCCGAGCGCGTCGGGCACGAGCCGGGTCGCGACGACGCGATTCCAGGCGGCCTGCGTGTCCTCGGCGGGCAGGGGGAAAAGCGACACCTCGGCCAGCGTGACCTGCACGAGGGTCGGCCGCGCGCCGGGGAGACCCCGGACGACGCCGACGGGGAACGGCCCGCCGAACGCGGGGTCGATCGTGTCGGGCTGGTTGAACCCCCCGGAGATGTCGGCCACCAGCGGCGCCTCGCCGAACCCGCCGAGCGCCGGGTCCACGCGGTACGTCAGAAGGCGCAGGCCGCCGACCACCCCCGCGCTGCGGGCGAGGATCACGAGCTCGGGCACGGCGTCCGCGTCCAGGTCCGCCGCCGTCGCGGTGTAGGCCGTGAAGCCGGCGGGCAGGACGACGTCCAGGCGCCCGTCGGCGAGGGGGAGGCCGTCGGCGAAGGGCGCGCCGTAAAGCAGGGTGAAGCGGTCGCTCGACCGCCGGGTCAGGAGGAGATCCTGGCGACCGTCGCAGTCGAAGTCGGCCATCACGCGGCCGAAGTGATGGGGCAGGACCTGTGCGTCGCCCCGGGGCAGGGCCGCGAACCCGGCGAGGTAGTCGCTTCGGGTCGCGTCCGGCGTCACCCGACGGGGCAGCGGCCCTCGACCGCCGCAGAGGCCGGGGGCGACCGCGCCCAGGTCCGGCGCGGGCGGGGCGGCGTCCGGGGCCGGCCTGACCGCATCCGGCGTCGCGGCATCGGGGCGTGCGGCGTCGGTGGTTGCAGCGTCGGCGGTCGCGGCGTCGGTCGTTGCGGCGTCCGGCGCCGGCCGGACGGCGTCGGGCCTCGACGGCGAGGCGTCGTGGATCGGCCTGAGCGCGTCCGGGGTCTCGGCGTCGGCGGTCGCGGCGTCGGGCGCCTCCGGGCGCGTGCCCAGGTCCAGGCAGCCGGCGGTGGCCAGGGCGAGCAGGGGCGCGAGGCGGCGGGCGTTCATGGGTCGAAGACTCCCGTACCGAAGAGCAGGCCCGTCGCCAGGGTCGCCGCGCCGGCGCCGAGCAGGCCCCACCCCATTCCCCATCGGAATTCGGCGCGCCCGCTCAGTTCGTCGTAGCGATCCGGGTCGCGCGTCGACCGGGCGTCCTCGGCCAGACCAGCCCCGCTGGCCGCGCTCCAGGCGCCCACGCCGGCGGCCAGGGCCCCGGTTCCGGCGACGATCCACGGCCACACCGGCCGCGGCGCGGGGCTCACCGCGGGTTCGATCGGCGGTGGCGCCAGCGCGACCGCGGGCGCCGGCGGCTCCGCGACGACGGCGGGCGCGGCCGGCAGCTCGATGACGACCCGAGACGGCGCCGTGCTCACCAGGCGCACGTGCGCGGCGGCGGCGGGCAGCCCGGGGCGCACGGCCTCGATCACGACCTCGACGTCCAGCGGCAACCACAGGTCCGCCGGCGTGTCGACCGGTTCGTCCGCCGCAAACGCGGACACCGTGACCGGCGCGATGGCCGGCGAGGTCTCGACCCGCACCGGCGCATGCCGCCCCGCCCGGAGCTGGGCGAGGGTGGTCTCCGCCCGCGGCGCGACCCAGGCGGGCAACGGCTCGGCGCTGCGCCTCCGGCACCGCTCCAGAAAGAACTGCGCCTGCGGGAGGCGCCCCAGCCGGGCATACGCGAGCCCGATGTTGCAGTCGTGCAGGGCGCGCGGCAGGCGGCTCTCGGCCGCCTTGAAGCGCAGGATGGCCTCCTCGAAACGGCTCTCCTCACCGAGGCGCGCGCCCTCGACGACGAGCGCGTCCGCCTCGGCGCGCGGATCCTGGGCGCCGGCGTGGCTCGGAGCGACGAGCGCGGCCAGCGCGGCCGGGAGCATCCATCGACAGAAGAGGCGTCTCACGGCCCGAGCATGGTGCACGCGCCGCGGCCGGGGCAATTCCCAAATGCGCGGCGTCAGCGGGCGCCGGGCAGCATGAAGGTCTCGGCGGCCGTGGGCGGCGCGGTCGCGGGCGCGGTCGTCGGGGCGGAGGGCGTCGGGGCCGGGCGGCGGCGCGGGGCGCTCCCGTGGCCCGTCGTCGCCGGTGCGGTCG
>CAINDO010000625.1 GCA_903847385.1 uncultured Myxococcales bacterium | reverse complement strand
GCCGCCGCGGCCGCCGTGGTCGCCCTGAAGCCGCCCCCGCCGCGCCCCGTGGACCCCGTGCCCGAGGCGCCCGCCACCGTGGCCGCCGGCATGGGCACGCCCCCGACCGCCGCCCCCAGCGCGGCGCCGGCCAGCGCGCTCGCCTCGGGCGGCAGCACGGACGCCAACCTGAAGACCTGCGCCATCATCACCGAGCCCGCCGGCGTCAAAGTCTTCGACGCCAGCGCGCCGGACGTGCAGGTCGGCGTGACGAAACCCGGCGGCCTGACGGTGCGCATCGGGCAGACCACCAAGTACATCCTGCGGCAGACGGGCTACAAAGACACCGAGCTGACGCTCGACTTCGCCGCCGATCCCTGCCTCGCGCAGACGCGGCTGAAGGCCATGCCCAAGGCCATCTCGCAGACGGGCGGCGGCCCCACGGGCGCCAACCCGCCCGGCGGCGGCACCATCGTGATCGGCGGGGGCAACGGCGGCGGCAACCCGCCCGTGGCCGCCCCGGACAAGCCGGACACGCCCACCAAGAAGGACATCTCACTCCAGTGATCCCCGGCGCGCTGGACCTGGGCGAGGGCGCCTGGGTGCTGCACCGGCCGGGTTTCGTGGCCGACCCCGGGCCGATGCTCGACGCGCTCGTGCGGACCCTGCCGCTGCGCGTGGAGCAGTTGACCATCCTGGGGCGCAGCGTGCCCACGCCGCGGCTGACCGCCTGGCACGGCGATCCCGGCTGCGCCTACCGCTACTCCGGGCGGCTGTTCGAGCCCGCGCCCTTCACCTCGGAGCTGACCGCCCTGCGCGCGGCGCTGCACGAGGCCCTCGGCGCGGACTTCAACTCCGTGCTGGCCAACCTGTACCGGGACGGCCGCGACGCCATGGGCTGGCACGCGGACGACGAGCCGGAGCTCGGCCCCGCCGCGCCGGACGACGTGCTCATCGCCTCGCTCTCGCTGGGCGCCACGCGGCGCTTCGCGATGCGCCACCGTCGGCGGGCCGGCGAGCCCGGTCACCGCCATGTGTTCGCCCTGGCCGACGGCGACCTGCTCGTGATGGGCGGCACGACCCAGCGGCGATGGCAGCACTGCGTGCCCCGCACGGCCCTGCCCGTGGGCCCGCGCCTGAACCTGACCTTCCGGATCCGGCGAACCGCGCTCAGCCGAACAGATCGTTGAGGCGCTCGGCGGTCAACAGGCCCTCGAGCCAGCGCTCCAGGTCGGGCGTCGGCGCCGCCTCGATGCGCGCCGTCGTCTCCGCCGGGATCTCGCCGAAGCGGCGCTGCGCGAGGCGCAACAACATCGCCGCGAGGGCTTCCTGGCGGCCTTCCTGCCGGCCTTTCTGAAGGCCCTCCTGCCGGCCTTGCTCGATGAGCTGCTGGGCTCCGGTCACGATCTCCTCCTTCATGGACGCCGGGAGCGCGTCCGCGGCGCGAACGACGCGGTCGGTCGGCACCGGGCTCACGTACAACAGGTAGCACAGAATGGCGGCGAGCGTCGACGCGCCCCCCGCCTCGGCCCGCAGCGGCGCGAGCCGCTCGACCCACGCGTCGAAGCGCGTGACGGCCTCTGCGCGCGGTCCGACCTGGAGAATCTCCAGCGCGGTCTCGCTGACCTCCTCGACGCCCGGCCTCAGGGACTCGGTGGGTGCGACGGCCAGGTCGAGCAGCACGAACTCGAACACGGGCACGTAGGGCCGAAGCAGCGCGTCCTCGGGGGCGTCGCCCAGGTCGACGAGCGCCTGAAAGCCGACGGGCGAGCGCCACGGCGTGTCCCCGGTGTGGACGACCACCGGCACGACGGGCGGCAGGTGGGTCGCGCCCGGATGGTTGCGCAGCCACTGCCGCGACTGTTCGGCCACATAGGTGAACTGCCGCAGTGCCATGAACCGCTCGTCGACGCTCTGGTGCTCCACGGCGAACACGATCAGGGCCGGCGGGGCCTCCGCGGAGCGCCGCGCGACCTGCACCACCAGATCCGATGCCGCCCCCCGCAGTGCCGGGCTCACGTGGCTCGCGTCGAGGACCTCGACCCGGTCGAGGTCGAGCAACGCCCGCAGGCCAGGCGGCAACGCGATCCGCAGCAGTCCGGCGGCATATCGCGGCACGCGGAAGACCGCGCGGAAGAACGCATCGTGGGGATTCGGTGGCGCCATGGTCGAAGAGATCCATCGGCCACGGCGGACCCGTGTCGCACGGATCGTGTCGATTTCTGCGCGGTCGTGTGGCCGGCGGCGCTCGGCAAGTCTCCCCGCAACCGAAGAGGCCGCCCACGAGCGCACCAGCCCCCCCCACCGCCCTCACACCTCCGACGACCCCTCGGCCTCGTCCGCCGTTCTCGCCGGACCGGCGCTCGTCAAGGGCCGCAGCAGCGCCAGCCCGAGCCCGACGCCGAGCACGCCGGCGACGCCGGTGCCGGCGAGCACGCCGAGCTTGGCGGCGCCGAGCAGCGCCGGCGAGGCGAAGGCCAACTGCGCGATGAACAGCGACATGGTGAAGCCGATGCCGGCGACCACGCCGAGCACGACCAGGTGTCGCCTGCCGATGCCGACGGGCAGCCGCGCCAGGCCCGACCCGAGCGCGGCCCCGCAGGCGGCCAGGATGCCCACGGGTTTGCCGAGCACCAGGCCCACCGCGCACCCCGCCGCCACGCCGCCCGCCGCGCCCTCGAGGCTCATGCCCTCCAGGGGCACGCCGGCGTTGGCGAGCGCGAACACCGGCATGATGCCGAAGGCGACCCAGGGGTGCAGGCGCGCGATGAGGCTCTCCGCGGGGGACACGGCCTCCCGCGCCGACTCGGCCAGCCCACGGACGCGCAGCGCCAGGGTGTGGTCGTCAGGCACGGCGCCGGGCGCGTCGAGCGCGGCGAGCTGCCCCGAGAGGGCCTGCGCATACCCCTCCGGGCCGAGCCACGCCCGGACCGGGGTCATCAGGCCCACGATCACGCCGGCGATCGTCGGGTGGATCCCGGCCACGTAGGTGCCCGCCCAGGCCACGACGGCGGGGAGCACGTAGGCGCTCGGCTGCCGCACGCCCAGGGCCCGCAGCGCCACGATGCCCAGCAGCCCGCCTCCGGCCAGCGCGAACCCCGCCGGGTTCAGGCCGCCGGAGTAGAACACCGCGATCACGATGATGGCGCCCAGGTCGTCGATGACGGCCAGCGCCAGCAGCAGCACCCGCAGCGCCGGGGGCACGCGCCGCCCCAGCAGCGCGAGCACACCCACGGCGAAGGCGATGTCCGTGGCCATGGGCACACCCCAACCGGAGCGCGTCTCGGGGGCGCCGGCGAAGGCCAGGTACACCGCCGCGGGGGCGACCATGCCGCCCAGGGCCGCCGCGGCCGGCAGCGCGGCCCTCCGCCACTCCGAGAGCTCGCCGTGATGGATCTCCCGGCGGATCTCCATGCCGACCACGAAGAAGAAGATGGCCATCAGGCCGTCGTTGACGAACCAGGACAGCGGGCGCTGGAACGCCAGGTCACCGACGCTCAGGCCGAGCGGCGTCTCCCACAGGCGGGCGTAGGCGCCGGCGAACGGCGAGTTGGCCAGCGCCATGGCCACGGCCGCCGCCACGAGCAGCAGCACGCCGCTGGCGGCCTGAATGGCCAGGAACCGGTCGAGGGGTCGGCGCGCGAGGCGAACGAGCCGCAGCAGCGGCTCCCAGGACTCGGGGGGGCGTCCGGGCGGCGGCCCGGCGGCGTCGGGGGGGGTGTGCATGGCGCCCCACCACAGCACGAATCATGCCGGCGTGTCGCCCGCCCCGCCGTTCCCCAGGTTCTCCTCGTCTTTGAGCCGCACGGGCCCGAACCACTCGGGCCGCTTGCCGACCTTGTCGGCGTAGAACGCGCGGATGCGGTCCATGTCGGCCTTCATGTCGCCGGTCAGGTGGATGGCCGGGCCGAGGATGGCCTCCTTCTTCTGGAAGTCCAGCGACCCCAGGACCACGGGCACCTTGGCCGCCAGGGCGATGTGGTAGAAGCCCGACTTCCAGTACTCCTGCCGCTGCCGGGTGCCCTCGACGGGCACGGCCACGACCAGGTGCTCGGCCTCGGCGAAGCGCGCGGCGAGCTGCTGCACCAGGTTCTGCGAGGACCGTCGGTCCACGGCGATGCCGCCGAGCGCGCGGAAGAAGCCGCCGAACGGGGGCTTGAACAGCGTGTGCTTGCCGACCCAATGCAGTTTGACGCGGTGCTTCCAGAAGGTCGCGACCGTGAAGGGGAAATCCCAGTTGCTGGTGTGCGGCGCGGCGACGAGCACGTACTTCGGGCAGTCCGCCGGCGGGCCGCCGACGGTCTTCCAGCCGAAGGTGCCGAGGATCATCCGGCCGAGGAGGGGTGTGATGGCCATGGCGGGATGATGCCTGCACCGGCCGCCGGGTCAAGCGCGGATTCCCCGCCCGGTGGCCGACCCGGCGACGAAGTGGTAGTGCTGTGCCCGAATCTACCCTGAGGTGACCATGTCCATGACCTCCGCCACGCAGACGATGTCGCGCAACCTCGAGCAGGACTACGGCCTGCTGGTGCCGGGCATCCCGTTCCTGCTCCTGGGCCTGCTGACGCTGCCGATCGGCCTCGGCGTCCTGATCCTCAAGGGTCTCTGCCTGATCGAGCCCAATACGAGCCAGGTCGTGCTCCTCTTCGGCAAATACAAGGGCACGATCCGCAAACCGGGCTACTACTTCATCAATCCCTTCACCTCGCGGACCAAGATCTCGCTCAAGGCGCGCAACTTCGAGAGCGCCCGCCTCAAGGTCAACGACCTGCGCGGCAACCCCGTGGAGATCGGCGCGGTGGTGGTCTGGCGCGTGAAGGACACGGCGCAGGCCGCCTTCGACGTGGAGAACTACGAGACCTACGTGGCCGTGCAGACGGAGTCGGCCATCCGCACCTGCGCCGCCCGGCACCCCTACGACTCGGCGCAGCCGGGGCAGACCTCGCTGCGGGGCGACGGCGACGAGGTCAACGCGGAGCTGCGCGACCAGCTCACGGAGCGGCTGGCGCTCGCCGGCGTCGAGGTCCTCGAGGTGCGCCTGAGCCACCTGGCCTACGCGCAGGAGATCGCCGGGGTGATGCTGCGGCGCCAGCAGGCCGAGGCCATCATCGACGCCCGCACGCGCATCGTCGAGGGCGCGGTGGGCATGGTGAAGCAGGCCATCGACCAGCTCCACGCCAGCGGGGTGGTGCACCTCGACGAGGCGCGCAAGGCGGCCCTGGTCAGCAACCTGCTCGTGGTCCTGTGCTCCGAGCAGTCGACGACCCCCACCGTGAACACGGGCTCGTCGTCGACCTGACTCTCAAGCGCCGCGCCCGCGCCCGTGCAGGGCCGCGAGCGCCTCGGGCGTGTTCACGTTCAGCAGCACGTCCGGGTCGTCGACCTCGACGCGCCCGGCGTCGCAAAGACACTCGCTGAGGGGGCTCAGGTCGGCATCCGGCGCGCCGGCGAGGGCCGCACAGAGCGCCGCGCCCAGGAACACCGGATGGCCGGGCTCCCCACCGTGATACGGCACGCGGGACGTGTCCGCCCCACCGGCGAGCAGGCGCGCCAGCGTCTCCGGGGCCACGCGCGGCCGGTCCACGTGGGTCATCAACACGCCGCCCGCGAGCGCCCGCGCGTCGAGCGCCCGCAACCCCGCCCGCAGGCTCGCGCGCATGCCCAACGCCCAGTCCGCCGCCGCGACCCCCACGGCGCCGGAGGGCGGCTCGAACGCATACGCCCCCAGCACGACCACGATCGGCGCGCAGCCGGCCGCCGCGAAGGCCGCCACCAGCGCATCGACGAACGTCGGCGCCCCGGGTTCGGCGCTCGCGGGCAACAGCGCCTTGGGCCGACCCATGCGGCTCGACGCGCCCCCGGCCAGGATGAGCCCCGCGGCCAGCGTCAGCCCTCGCCGGGCCGCGCGGCGCGGCGCACGGCGACCAGCTCGGCCACGATGCTCACGGCGATCTCGGCGGGCGTCACCGCCCCGATGTCCAGGCCGACGGGGCTGCGCACGGCGTCCAGGAACGCCGCGGGCACGCCGCGCTCGCTCAGCCGCGCCCGGAACCGCGCCCACTTGGCCCGGCTGCCGATGAGCCCCGTGTAGGCCGGGGGTTCGACCGAGAGCGCGCCCACGAGCTGCTCGTCCAGCGCGTGCGAGTGCGTGGTCACGACCACGTAGGCGTGGGGCCCGGGGCGCCGGCCCTTGAGCAGGTCGTCGGGCTCCGCGTCCACGACCTCGACGCCCTCGGGGAACCGCACCGCGTCGGCCCACTCGGCCCGCGCGTCCACCACGGTGACCTGGAACCCGGCCCGCTGCGCCAGGGGCGCCAGCTCGCTCCCGACGTGCCCGGCGCCGAAGATCCACAGGCTCGGCGCGGGCTCGGTCTTGTTCAGAAACGCCGTCATCTTGCCTCCGCAGCACATGCCCAGATCGCGCACCAGATGCACGTCCACCACGGAGGTCGACCGACCGGGCGCCGCCAGCAGCGCCCGCGCCTCGGCGATCACGTGGTGCTCGAACGCCCCGCCGCCGATGGTGCCCGACTGCCCCGTGGACGTGATCCCCATCATGGCGCCGGCCAGCCGGGGCGTGGAGCCGCCCGTGTCCGTCACCGTGGCCAGCACGAAGGGCGCGCCGTCGCGCGCCTGCGCGGCCAGCCAGCCGAAGAGGGCGTTCGCGCCCGCACGTGCCGGGGAAAAATCGGATGAACTACCCATGAACTCCGGGGATCGGTACAGTGACGCGGTTTTGTTTCAGCCGTGTCACGGTGACCCTGGGGAGGGCCCGCGCGCGGCCTGAGTGAACCTGGCGACTATCCGAGAGAGATTCACGATGCGCAATTGCTGGTCTTCACGTTTGTTCCTGGGCGCCACCCTGGCGAGTGCCGCGCTCCTCACCGTCGGCTGCGGCAAGTCCGCCTCCGACGACGCCGCCGACGTCGACGCGGGCGCCGGGGGCGAGGCCGCCGGCGGCGCCGGGGGCGAGGCCGTGGGTGGCAGCGGCGGGATGCCCGTCGGCGGCACGCCCGTCGGCGGTGAGAACACCGGCGGCGCGGGCGGCGCGGGCGGCACCGGCGGCGCCGGCGGCGGCAGCGTCCCCACGGACGAGTGCGGCGCGGGCGTGACGGTCGGCGTCCTCACGGTGGACGGCGAGTCGGGCGTGTACGAGGGTCAGACGGGCGGCGAGGACACCTTCTTCGCCTCCTGCACCCCGGCCGAGATGGCCGGCTCCGAGGGTGTGGTCAAGTTCACGGCCCCCGCGGCCGGGTACTGGCGCTTCACCACCGAGGGCACCGTGTGGAACACGGTCCTGTACGCCCTCGAGGACTGCAACGACGGCTTCACCGAGCTGACCTGCAACGACGACCTCAGCGCGGGCGACAACGGCAGCGCGATCCTGCTCGAGATGGCCGAGGGCCAGACCACCTACCTCTTCGTCGACCAGGTCGGCGCCGAGCGCGTGTCCGCCTTCAAGCTCAACGCCGAGAAGATCAACGCCGCCCCCCCCAGCATCACCGAGTTCCACGCCTACTACAGCGACGTGACCGGCGTGGCCGGCATCCGCGTCAAGGCGACGGATCCCGAGGGCGACATCACCAAGTATCGCTGGGGCGTCTTCGGCGCCGACGGCATGCAACTCGGCATCGGCGCCGGCACGCCCGAGCTCGAGGCGGCCTTCGACGACCCGATGATCCAGCTCTTCTCGCTCCTGCAGAACGAGGACGGCAGCTTCTCCATCGAGGGCATCGCGGTGCCCCAGAACGGCCCCTTCCCCCCGCTCTCCAAGCAGAGCTTCCAGCTCGGCGACGCCAACGGCCTGTGGGGCGAGACGGTCGAGAGCGACATCGAGGCCACGGACGTGATCCGCGCCCACGGTGAGACCTGCGACGGCGGCCGCGTCCTGGACGCCTGCCCCGAGACGGACGCGTGCGCCGACGCCGACAGCAACGGCGAGTTCGTCTGCGAGACGGCCACGGCCCCGACGGTCACGACCTCCGAGGGCTTCTACAACGGCACCACGAACGGCATGGGCGTGCGCCTGGTGGGCACCGACCCGGAGAACAACGTCGCCGCGATCCGCTTCACGGCCTACAACGCGGCCGGCGAGGAGGTCTACTTCGGTGACGCCCCCGGCGCGGTCCAGCTCGGCCTGTACCAGGCTCAGCAGGCGGACGGGAACTTCGAGGCGCACTTCGCCTTCGCGCCGTTCTTCCAGGGCCTCTGCCTCCCCGGCGCCCAGGCCCACTTCGACGAGTGCGCCGGCAACATGCGCCCCCAGGACGTCTGCATCGAGGAGGCCAACGCCATCCTCGACATGTGCAACCGCGAGACGGCCGCCACGATCACCCGCCTGAACGTCGTCGCCGTGGACGCGACGCTGAAGGAGACGGAGCCCTTCGACGTGAACATCGGCGCGCCCCCCGTGGGCGAGGCCGGCGGCGCCTGCGACGCGCTCCAGGCCACCGGGGCCTGCCCCGAGGGTTACGCCTGCGGTGACTTCGCCCCGGGCCTCGAGTGGGACACCTGCGTGACCTCGGACAGCACCACCTGCCCCGAGCACTACAACGCCACGGACCTCACGGCCGACAACGCCGAGGGCCCCTGGACGGTCACGGCGAACAACGCGGCCGAGGGCACCGAGGCCCACGGCAGCGGTTCCTGCGGCGGCGGCGGCCCCAGCCTGGTGTTCAGCTTCACGACGCCCGCGGCCGGCAACTACAGCGCCACCACGAGCCGCCTCGGCGAGAACGTGGACTCCCTGATGTACGTCCGCAACGCCTGCGCCCTGTACGCGGAGAACAACGAGGTCGGCTGCAGCGACGACATCGACACCCAGGGCATGAACTTCGCCAGCTCCGTGGACTTCATGGCCGAGGCCGGCCAGACGTTCTACATCTTCGTCGACAGCTACAACGGCCAGTTCCCCGGCGCCTTCACGCTGACCGTCACCGGCCCCTGAGTTTTTCCCCCAACTGATCGCACGACCCGGCGCCGCGCGCCCACCATGGAGAAGATCGACATGTCCCGGATGTGGATTCGCAACGGATGGGCGCTCGCGCTGGCCGCGGGTACGGTGATGGCTTGCGGTGACGGCGGCGGCTCGAGCGCCGACCCGGATCCCGCCGGCAGCGGCGGTCAGGCCGGCAACGGCGCGGGCGGCGAGGGCACGGTCGAGGCCGCCCTCTCCGAGATCTACTTTCACGGCGCCGCGGAGACGCTGAAGGTCGGCGAGGCCGCCGAGCTGATGCTCATGGCCAAGTTCGACGACGACACCGAGAAGGACGTCACGGCAGACGCCGAGTGGACCACCTCGGATGCCGCGATCCTCACGGTCGATGGTGGCCGCCTCACGGGCATCGCCCCGGGCAGCGCCGACATCACCGCCACCTACCAGGGCAAGACGTTCAGCCAGTCGTTCAGCATCGCCGTGCCCGCCCTCACGGGCATCGCGGTGTCGCCGCAGCTCATGGAGCTCAAGCGCGGCGAGCCCGAGCAGCTCACGCTGACCGGCACCTACGACAACGGCGACACCCAGCCCATCAGCGAGGGCGTCACCTGGACGTCCTCGAACCCGGACGTCGCGACCATCGACGACACCGGCCTGGTGACCCCGCTGCGCGGCGGCCCCGTCCAGTTCACGGCCACGTTCGGCGACCAGACGGTCACCCTGGACGCGACCACGACCTGCGACTACCCCCGCTACGCCCGGGCCATCGCCTACGGCGAGACCATCCCGCCCCTCTTCTGGAACGACGCCTTCCAGGCCGACGGCTCCAACCTGGACCTCCGCCTGGAGGACGTGTACTGCGACGTCGCCTTCAAGGACGTGAAGGTCTTCTTCTTCATCATCAGCGCCGGCTGGTGCACGCCCTGCACCCTCTACGCGCAGCGCCTCAAGCCCGAGTACCGCTTCATCAAAGAGGCCGGGGGCGAGATCGCGATCATCGAGACGGAGACGGAGGACTTCCTCCCCGCCGACAACGCCTACGCGCAGCGGCACATCGAGCACATCATCGGCGACGCCTACGCCTACCGCCTCGGTGACAAGGACACGCAGCCCATCACCGACTTCTGGCACAAGCAGGCCTGGCTGAACGCGTTCCCGACCGTCGTGGCCGTCCGCACCGAGGACATGCAGGTCATCACGGACTCGAACCACAGCATGTATTACCTGCCGCTGCTCCAGATCGCGCAGGACCCCTACGCCGACTGGTCCAACCCGGGCCCCCCGCCGTTCTCCAACCACTGCGGGCCGGACGACGACGAGGTCGGCGAGGACACGAACGACGACGCCAACGGCGCCACGCCCCTGGCCCCCGGCTCGTTCCACGGCGGCATCTGCGACGAGTTCGCCGACTTCTACGCCATCGACCAGGCCGGCGACTGGAAGCTCGAGGTCGACTTCGACGCCGACATCGCCGACATCGACGTGTACGTGTGGGACCGCGCGCAGAACCAGCCGCTCTCCGAGGGCGGCAACATCGTGGGCAGCACCGGCAGCACGGGCCACGAGGAGTTCGTGTACCGCGGCCCCCAGGTCATCGCGATCGCCGGTTACCAGGGCGCCAGCGCCCCCTACGACATCAAGCTCACGCCCCAGTGATCCCGAGGTCCGCGATGCGTCTCTCGCGCCGTCCCCTTCTCCTCCGCAAGACCCTGCCGCTGCTGCTCCTCACGGGCGCGTGCTCGAACGCGTCCTCGGACGACGCGGCGGGCGGCGCCTCGGGCACCCCGGACGCCCAGGTCGGCGGCACGCCCGCGGGCGGTGATCCCACCGGCGGCACCGGCGGCGCGCCTTCGGGCGGCTCCGGCGGCGCGCCCGTGGGCGGCACCCCCACCGGAGGCGCCGGCGGCCAGAATCCCGGCGGCGCCGGCGGTTCGGGCGAGGGCGGCGCGGTGGCCCCCTGGGACGACGAGACGGACACGCCGTGGACGCCCACCCCGCCCGCGGACCTGCGCGAGAACCTGCCCGCCGTGCCCGCGCCGAAACCGGCGGACTGCGCGGCGGAGTACGTGACCGCCGTGCGCGGCTACATCACGGCCCCCGGCGGCCGCCCCCTGGTGGGCGCCAAGGGTCAGGTCTGCGTGCACCTCTTCCCCTCGGAGTCGCTGCTCTGCCTGCGCCCCGGGGACTCGGACGAGCGCGGCATCTTCACCGTGGAGATGCCGGAGAACGCCCGCTGCATCACCAAGGCCGCCCTGCGGGTCATCCAGCCCGGCGTGGGCAAGGCCTCGACCTACTGCCCGGTCGGCGTGGCCGGCACCGAGCCCAACCTGGTGCTGGACGAGCCCCTGGTGGTCTTCCAGACGCGCCGCGTGACCGACCTGCCCCCCGAGGGCGACGAGATGGCCTCGCGGCCCATCACCTTCGACGACGGCCTGGTGGTCGACTTCACGCCCGACCTCTACTACAGCGGCGGCGGCGAGTACGGCGACCTGGGGGGCCGTCGCGTGGATCCGGCCTCGCCGGGCCTGTGTTTCTTCGGCGAGGCGGACGCTCCCGAGGGCCTGTACGCGCTCTACCCCGAGGGGCAGATCACCGCGCCCGGGTTCCCGGTGCACATCCCCAACACCACGGGCCTGCCCGCGGGCGCCGCCGTGCAGCTCTACGTGCTCGGCGGGCTGGACTGCAAACTCGCCGATGGCAGCGCCATCCCCGAGGCCGGCTGGCAGGTCTTCGGCACGGGCACCGTGTCGGCGGACGCCAGCACCATCGACAGCGACGCCGGCGTCGGCCTCCCCTGCCTGACCTGGCTCGGTTACCGCCGCCTCAACTGAGAGCCCGAGGGACCCGCATGGTGCGACGCACGATGCCCGCGCTGCTGTTGTGCGCCGCGCTCCTGCCCGGCTGCTGGATCTACACCAACGACCCCGCGGACGAGGCCCCGGAGCCGGACGCCGCGCTGCCCCTGGGCGGCATGGCCAGCGGCGGCGCCGGCGGCGAGGGTGACGGCGGCGTGCGCCCCCCGACCTGCCCCGAGCGCCGCGCCGCGTACCCCGCCGGCCCCTACGACACGGGCCAGGACGACGTCATCGAGAACCTGGGCTTCACGGACACGTCCGGGGCGCCCGTGGACCTCCAGTCCCTGCGCGCCGACTGCACCTGGAAGCTCGCCGTCGTCACGACGAGCGCGGGCTGGTGCACGGCCTGCCGCGAGGAGCAGCCCAAGCTGCAGGCGCTCTTCGACGACTACGAGCGCCGCGGCGTGGTGGTGATCGTCACGCTCTTCGAGGACGACAACTACGAACCCGCGGACACGCGCCTGGCCGAGGGCTGGCGCGACCGCTACGACCTCACCTTCCCCGTCCTGGTGGACGAGGACTTCGTGCTCGGCGACTACTACGACCGCAACCAGACGCCCATGACCATGCTGCTGGACCTGGAGACGATGCAGATCCGGCGCGTGATGAATGGCTACGTGGACGCGGACGTCCGTAGCCTCGTGGACACCCTGCTCTGACCCACGGGAGACCCGACATGCGCCCCGGTATCACCGCCGTCCTCGCGGCCACGCTGCTGAGCCTGACCGCCGCCGTGCCCGCCCCCGCCCGGGCGGAGGCCGCCGCCCCCGCCGACCGCAAGCCCGTGACGGACTTCTCTCTGCCCACGCTGGACGGCAAGAAGGTCAAGCTCTCGGACGCCAAGGGCAAGGTCGTGGTCATCAGCTTCTGGGCGAGCTGGTGCGGCCCCTGCAAGCAGGAGCTCCCGCTGCTGGACGCCATCGGCAAGAAGTACGCGGACAAGGGCCTGGTGGTGCTCTCCATCAACACCGACGCCCCCAAGACCGTCGCCGAGGTCCGCCGCGTGGTGAAGTCCAAGGAGCTCACGCTGCCCGTCCTGCTCGACGGCGAGGGCGCCGTGGCCAGCAAGCTCGACCCGGCCAACGCCATGCCCTACACGCTCTACCTGGACCGGCAGGGCCGCGTGGCGCATACGCACGAGGGCTTCCAGCCCGGTGACGAGAAGGACATCGAGGCCCGCATCGTCGCCCTGCTCGCCGAGACCCCGGCCGCGCCCGCCCAGCCATGACCCGACGCGCGCTGGCGCTCTGCGCGCTGAGCCTCCCCGCCGCCGCGGCCGCCGAGGGGACCGCCGTGCGCACCAACGAGCGGCTCATCCTCGAGTACCACCTGGACAACGGGAACCGCGACGAGACGGACGACCACTACGGCACGCTCATCGAGCGCCTGACGGTCACCGGCAGCGCGGAGAACCTGACGGCCGGGGCGGACGTGAACGGCGAGGCCTTCTACTCCGCCGAGGACGACCGCCATGTGAACAACGCCCGCCTGGAGCGCATGTTCGCCGAGTACACCCTCGGCACCGTGACGCTGACGGCGGGCGACTTCCACAAGCAGCTCGGCCGCGGCATCGTGCTGTCTCTGCGAAAAGTGGACGAGCTCGGCCTCGACACCACGCTGCAGGGCGGCCGCATGCTCTGGGCCCCCGAGGACCACGAGTTCGAGGTCTTCGCCGGGCGCACCAACGTCTCCGCCTACGACGCGCCGACGCAGTTCTACGTGCCCGAGGCCAGCGACGTGATGGCCGGCGGGTCGTACACGTTCCGCGACCTGGGGTTCATGAACCTGGGCACCTACGCCTACACCCAGCGCCTGCGCGTGCCGCTCATCCACGAAGCCGGCTTCGACCACACCAGCGCCTCGGGCGGATTCGTCGAGTTCCCGGACGTCCTCGACGCCCTGGCCATCTACGTCGAGGCCGACTGGCAGGGCCGCAAGAGCGGCGAGCGCCGCACGCAGGGCAAGGCCTTCTACAGCACGCTCGACCTGAACCTGGGCGGCTTCTCCGCCCTGGCCGAGGGCCTGCTCATCGACGACGTGAAGGTGCAGGGCAGCGCGGTCGAGGGCTCTCCCATCGTGTTCGAGTACGCCCAGCCCCCCACGCTGGAGCGCATCGACCAGGAGTTCGAGCCCAACACGGACGTCCGCGGCGCCCGCCTGCGCCTGGCCTACGGGTTCCTGGACGGCAACCTGTCTCCCTACGTGAACGTGATGCTGCGGCAGAACGAACCCGAGGCCGACAAGCCGCTCAACCAGCTCCACGGCTACGGCGGCGTCGAGGCGACGTACCAGGAGGGCGCGTCGCGCGTGAACGTGAGCGGCGGCTACCGGCGCCACACCCAGGGCGGCGAGACGACCAAGTCCATGAAACACGGCGAGATCGACCTGGTGCAGAGCCTGCCCGGGCCCCACGCCCTGCACCTGACCGCCAACGAGGAGTTCCGCACGCTGAACTCCCGAGACTACGTGCGCGGCAGCGCCATCGTCGGCGTGGAGCGGCAGCGCCTCGGCGGCCTGAGCGTCGAGATCGGCAACGACACGCAGAAGCCCCGCGAGCGGGAGTTCTTCGTGGCCGGCATCATCACCTGGGAGGCCACCGACTGGCTGAACCTGCGCACCACGGGCGGCAGCCAGCGCGGCGGCCTGAAGTGCGTCGGCGGCGTCTGCCGCGACTTCCCGGCCTTCACGGGCCTGAAGTTCGAGGCCACCGGCCGGCACGATCTGCTCTAGGACAAGCCCGGGGCCGCTCGGCTCGCGGGGTCGACAGAACCGGCCCCCAAGCCCTTGACGCATTGCGTCATGTGCGTAACTTCTTCGCGTCGACACGCGCGCGATGGAGGCTCCCTTGTCCGATCGTCCGAGGCTCAGTGGCGCTATTCCCCTGGTTGGCCGGCTACGACTCCGGGAGGGACTGCAGAATCGTTACGGCGACATCCTGACACCCGCCGCGTGGGACGCCCTCGAGGCGCTCAGCGGCTTCGAGGCGGACCGCCGCCGGCTGATGGCCTCGCGCATCGAGCGCCGGGCCACCCGCATCCGCGAGGGGCGGCGCATCGACTTCCTGCCGCCGGACGCGACGATCGGCGGCACGGACCTGACCGTCGCCGAGGCCCGCGCCGGCGCCTTCGACGGCTCGGAGATCCCCTGGGACCTGCAGCGGCAGTGGATCCAGGGCACCGGCCCCGCCGCGCGCCCCCGCGCCAGCGTGGAGACCAGCCTGCGCAACGTGGCGTACGCGCTGCTCTCCGGCGCGGACGGCTGGATGTTCGACGGCGAGGACGCCCTCGGCCAGGTCTCGACGATGTCGCTGGACAACCAGCGCACGCTCAAGCTGGCCATCGCCCGCGCGCCCATCTTCCGGCAGGTGGCCGCGCAGGTGGCCGACGAGATGAACGCCTGGGCCCGCGGGTTCCTGGGGCGCGAGATCATCGGCAACCTGGAGACGCAGCTCGACTTCACGACTCGCATCTTCCGGGCGCGCGGCCTGCACCTGGCCGACCGCCACATCCGCGCCCACGACGGCGGCCCGTTCAGCGCGAGCATCGTGGACGCGGTGCTGTACGTGGTGAACAACGCCCCGGTGCTCGTGGCCGAGGGCCGCACCGTGGTGCTGTACCTCCCCAAGATCCAGACGGCGGAAGAAGCCGCGCTCTGGAATCGCATGCTGACCGCGCTCGAGGTGCAGGTGGGCCTGCCCCCCGGCGCGATCAAGGCGTACGTGCTCGTGGAGCAGCTCGAGGCCAGCTTCCAGCTCATGGAGATCCGCGCCGCCCTGTCGCCCCGCTTCGTGGGCTTCAACACGGGCCGGTGGGACTACATCAACAGCGTGTCGGACGCCCTCTCCTGGGACCGCAGCTTCATCGACCCCAACATCGACGCCGTGACGATGACCTACGGCTACATGCGGCACTACGAGGACCGCGTGCGCCGCGCCGTGAACACGCCCGACCGCAACGGTCGCTGCGCCCTGTGGCAGGGCGGCATGGAGCCCAACATCCCCGTGGGCTCCGAGGTCGGCGTGGCCAACGGCATGAAACGCGCCGTCGGCGGCGGCGAGCGCGAGCAGGGCGCCGGGGCGAGCGGCAAGTGGGTGGCCCACTGGAAGATGGTCCACATCGTGCGGCCCATCTGGGAGAAGGTCGGCGCGCCCAACCAGCTCGGCCGCGGTTTCCCCGCGCTCACCTACACCCCCGAGGACGCCGCCGGCCTGGCCCTGCTCGAGCCCGCGCCGCGCACCGTCCGGGGCGCCCGCGATCTCATCAGCGTGGCCGTGCAGTACGGCAACGCCTTCGGCCGCGGCTTCCAGGCGGCGGCCCTCAAGCCCGCGGATTTCTTCGGGAACGACGACGTCCTCTACCTCATGGAGGACATGGCCACCGGCGAGATCCGCCTGAGCATCCTGTGGGAGTGGCTGCACAAGGGCGCCACCTTCACGGAGGACGACGCCGAGACCGGCGTGAAGGCCGGCGATCACTTCGATGGCGCGCTCTTCGAGCGCCTGCTGAACGAAGAGGTCGAGAAGCTGCAGCGTGCGAGCAACCGGGACGTCCACGACGACTCCAAGGCCACCACGCTGCCCATCGCCGCCGAGATCGTCTCGCGCTACGTCCAGAGCCCGATCAAAGCCCCCTGGTACATCGATCTGCTCAACCTGAACCTCGACAACGAAGACCTGGCCCGCGCGCGGGAGCGCATCACGGCCTACATGGACGCGTTCGGCCGGGACGGCACGCGCCTGACCGAGAATCTGGACTTCGTCGTCTAGCGAGCCTTTGACCACCCCGAAGGGCGGCGTCCCGCCCACAGGAGACCCCATGGCATCGTCCGAGCGGCCGTTCGAACAGCAAGTCACCGAGATGCGGGCCTATTTCGACAGCCCCCGCTTCGCCGGCATCCAGCGCCTGCACTCCGCGCGCGAGATCGTGGAGCAGCGCGGCCACATCCGGCCCGACTACACCGTGGCCCGCGAGGCCGCGACGGCGTTCTGGGACCGCCTGCGCGAGCTCTTCGAGCAGGGGCTCTCCGTGACGACCTTCGGGCCCTACTCGCCCGGGCAGGCCGTCGCCATGAAACGCGCCGGCATCGAGGCCATCTACCTGGGCGGCTGGGCCACGAGCGCCAAGGGCTCCAGCCGCGAGGATCCGGGCCCCGATCTGGCCAGCTACCCGCTCAGCCAGGTGCCGGACGAGGCCGCCCCCATCGTGCGGGCGCTGCTCACGGCGGACAAGAACCAGTACTTCGCCCGCTCCCGCATGACCGAAGAGCAGCGGAAGTCGACGCCCGAGGTCGACTTCCGGCCGTTCATCATCGCGGACGCCGACACGGGCCACGGCGGCGACGCCCACGTGCGCAACCTGGTGCGGCGCTTCGTCGAGGTCGGCGTGCCCGGCTACCACATCGAGGACCAGAAGCCCGGCGTGAAGAAGTGCGGCCACCAGGGCGGCAAGGTGCTCGTCTCCGAGGACGAGCAGATCAAGCGCCTGAGCGCGGCCCGCCTGCAGCTCGACATCATGGGCGTGCCCGGCCTCATCGTGGCCCGCACGGACGCCGAGTCGGCCACGCTGCTCGACGGCCGCAGCGACGAGCGCGATCAGCCGTTCATTCTGGGCGCCACCAACGTCAACCTGCCCACCTACAAGGCCGCCTTCCTGGCCATGTTGAAGCAGTTCTTCGACGGCGGCATCGAGGAGCTCAGCGGCCACCAGCTCTACGCCGTGTGCGCCGAGGAGTACGCCGCGGCCAAGGCCTGGCTCGAGCGCGCCGGCCTCGCCGGGATGGTCGTCGAGGCCCTGGCGGCCTACAAGAAGGGCCTCTCGGGGGGCGTGGACGCCGCCCTGGACATGGTCTTCAACCGCCTGGTGGACATGTGGCAGGCCGAGGCCGGGGTGAAGACCTACGGCGAGGCCGTCGCCGACGTGATGCGCTTCCGCGCCGCCGAGGGCGTGAGTTTCCCCATGACCGAGGACCAGTGGCTGACCTGGTCGGCCACGGCCTCGTTCTATGCCGCCAAGGAGAAGGCCCGCGGCATGGGCATCAGCGTCATCTGGGACTGTGAACACGCCAAGACGCCCGACGGCTACTACCAGGTCCGCGGCGGCCTCGAGTACGCCATCGCCAAGTCCCTGGCCGCCGCCCCCTACGCCGACATCCTGTGGATGGAGACGAAGACGGCCGACCTGACCGAGGCCAAACACTTCGCCGAGGCCATCCACGCGAAGTTCCCCGGCAAGCTGCTGGCCTACAACCTGTCGCCCTCGTTCAACTGGGACACGACGGGCATGACCGACGAGCAGATGCGCCAGTTCCCCCTGGACCTGGGCAAGATGGGCTTCGTGTTCAACTTCATCACCTACGGCGGCCACCAGATCGACGGCCTCGCCGGTGAGGAGTTCGCCGCCGCCCTGAAGCAGGACGGCATGCTCGCCCTGGCCAAGCTGCAGCGGAAGTTCCGCCTGCTCGAGTCGCCCTACCGCACGCCGCAGACGCTCGTCGGCGGCCCCCGCGCGGACGCGGCGCTCATGTCGCTCAGCGGGCGCACCAGCACCACCAAGGCCATGGGCAAGGGCTCCACGCAGTTCCAGCACCTCGTCCAGACCGAGGTCCCGCCCAAGGTGCTCGAGGAGTGGCTGGAGATCTGGCGCGGTCGCCACGACATCGGGACGAAGATCAAAGTGGGCCTCAAGCCCCACAGCGTCGGCTCCGAGCTGCTCGAGCTGCGCCTGATCATCGGCACCGAGACCGCCGCCAACGTGATCTTCGCGACGATCCAGGACCGCCGCGGGCGGAACATCCTGTCCATCCGCGACCAGAACACGTTCAACACCACGCTGCGCCAGAAGCGCCTGATGACGCTCGCCCAGCTCTTCCTGATCCACCGCTACAAGGCGGATTCGGTCCACTATGTCACGCCGACGGACGACAACCGCCGGCAGACGGAGGGCATGAAGGCCAACGGTCTGTTCGAGACCGTGGCGCAGGAGGTCGGCATCATCGTGGCCGACGTGCACCAGGCGCGCGTCCACGAGCTGCTCTCCACGGACCGCAAGGCGCTCGAGGCCCTCATCGCCAAGGGCTGAGGCCCGGGAGACCCCGCCCCATGGCCCGCGTTCTCCTCGTGCCCGCCGCCGTGGACTGCGATCCCACCGAGGTCGGCGTGCCCTACGTCGCGCTGACGCAGGCGGGCCATGGGGTCGCGCTCGCCACGGCGGACGGGCGCCCGCCCGAGGCCGACCGGGCCATGCTCACGGGCGAGGGCCTGCGCCTGTGGGCCCCCGTGCTGCGCGCCGACGCCCGGGGCCGGGCCGCCTGGGAGGCCCTGCGGGCGTCCCCCGCCTGGGCCGCGACGCGGGCCGTCGAGGCGGTCCGGGTCGACGACTTCGACGCGGTGGTCTTCCCCGGCGGGCACGCCCCAACCATGCGCGACTACCTCGAGTCGGCGAGTGTCCAGGCGCTCGCCGTTTCCGCGTTCGCCGCCGACCGCGTGGTCGGGGCCATCTGCCACGGCGCCGTCGTGCTGGCCCGGGCGCGCACCCCCGACGGCCGAAGCGTGCTCCACGGCCGCAAGACCACGAGCCTGCTGCGCCGCCAGGAGATGCTGGCCTGGCGCCTGACCCGGGGATACCTGGGCGACTACTACCGCACCTACCCCACCCCCGTGGAGGACGAGGTCCGCGCCGCGCTCGCCGCGCCGGAGGACTTCGTCGCGGGCCCCACGCCCCTCTTGCGGGACGCACCGGGCAGGCTCGGCCGCGGGTTCGTTCTGCAGGACGGCCGCTATCTCTCTTCGCGCTGGCCGGGCGACGCCTGGCGTTTCAGCGCCGCCCTGGACGCCGCCCTGCGCGCACCCCAAGCGGGTTGACCTCACCTCGGAGACGCTTCGAACGAGCCCCCCATGCCCGCCCCCACCAAACGCGTCCTCGTCCACAGCCCCGACCTCCGCCAGTTCGATGCCCTGCAGGCCGCCCTGCGCGCCCTCACCGGCGACGCCCCCGACGACCCGATCGCCTGGGGCGGTCTGCGCCTGAGCTGCGACTGCCACGCCGCCCCCGAGGCCCTGCTCGCGGCCGTGGCCCGCGAGTACGTGAACCTGCTCGTACTCGACCTGCGCGCGCCGCGCACGCCGGGGGCGCACACGACCGTGCACGCGCGGGCCCGGACGCTCCTCGAGGCCCTCGACCGCACCGAGGACGTCGAGGACCGCTACGCCTTCCACCGCATCCTGGCCCTGGTGGGGGGCCCGGCGGACGACGCCTCGGACGCGCTCGTCCGCGACCTGGGGCAGTGGGGCGTGGGCGCCGTGTTGCGCGACCCCGGCTTCGGCGATCCGGCCGTCGATCCGAGCGTCTTCGCCCGGGCGCTCCTCGACCGCGTGACGACGATGGTGCAGACCCGCACGCCGGGCAAACGCGCGCTCTGCGCGGCCGGCGGCGGCATCACGGGCATCTTCTTCGAGCTCGGCGCGCTCAAGTGCCTCGACGACTGTCTGGTGGGCGGCGGGGTCAACGACTTCGACCTGTACTTCGGCATCAGCGCTGGCGCCGTGGTCACCGCCCCGTTGGTGATCGGCTACTCCGTGGACGAGTTCATGGCCGCCATCGCCCACGTGCCCGGGGGCCGCATCGCGCCGCTGGACCTGCGCCTGTTCCAGCTCGGGCACGTGGACCTGCCGGGGTTCGCCCGCCGCGCGGGCCTCGCCCTGCGCACCGCGGCGGGCGGCGTGCGCAGCCTGCTGCGGGGCGGCGACCACGACGACACCCGCGACCAGCTGCTGTTCGACTACGCCGACCTGGTGGCGCCGCCGTTCCGCACGGACCGGCTGGAGCAGATGCTGCGCGCGGTGCTCGAGGCCCCGGGCGGCACCAACGACTTCCGCCGCCTCCCGCGCCCGCTCTTCATCGGCACCACCGACCAGGACGAGCGCCGCCACGTGCTCTTCGGCGACGAGGACCACCGCGACGTGCCCATCAGCCGGGCCATCCAGGCCTCGCTGAGCATCAACCCGGCCTTCTCGTCCACGCGCATCGACGGCCGCTACTTCGAGGACGGCGCCATCACCCGCACCTCGAACTTCGTCGAGGCGATCCGACGCGGCGCCGACCTGATCTTCGTGCTCGACCCGTTCCTGCCCTACATCTCGCGGGCGCCGGGCCTGAACCACCGGCGCGGCATCCTGTACAACCTGGACCAGGACGTGCGGACCATCTCGTACACCCGCTACGAGACGACGCGGAACAGCGTGCTGCGCCAGCACCCCGAGGTCAGCTCGTACACCTTCGTGCCCCCCAACCGCCTGCGGCAGCTCATCTCCACCAACCCGATGGACCACCGGCCCTACCTGGAGATCTGGCGGGGCGCCTACCTGGGCACGCTGGCGCGCCTGCAGCACATCGCGCACCGCGTCGCCGGCGATCTGGGCACCCACGGCCTGGCGCTGGACTTCAGCCGGGCGGACGCCGTCGCTCAGCGCCTCGTCGCGCGCCGGCCCGCGGCCTTCGCCGACTTCTTCCCGGATGGGCGGATCGCGCTGAAGATCCCGCCGCTTACAGGCCCCAGGCGGTGACCCGGACCGGCACGTGGACGTGCAGGCGCGCCAGCGCCGCCGCCGGCCCCGTGTGCTCGCCCACGTAGAGCAGCGCGTTGAACGGCGCGTGGGGCCCGCGGATGGGGCGCGTGGCGAAGTCCATGGGGGCGTTGAAACCCAGCTCGACCCGGCGCGTCTCGCCGACGGGCACCACGAAACCCGCCGACGTGAGCACAGGCCAGAGCTGATCGCGGTACTCCAGCGCGCCCTCGGTGGTGGGCGACAGGAACCCGGGCCCGAAGAACGTGTGGATGTGGAGCGCGCCGAGGCCCCAGCCGCTCGCCGGGTTGGTGACCCAGAACCACAGGCGCGTCGGCTCGCCGACCGCGACGTGGTCCCACATGGCCGCGGTGAAGAACGGGTTGCCCCGCTTCCAGGCCGCGCGGATCTCGTGATCGTCCAGCCGAAGGAAGTGCGCGCCCAGCTCGCCCGCTTCGGCCTCGGCGGCGTCGAGCTCGGCGTGGGTGGCGGCGATCTTGGGTTCGAATTCGGTCATGGGGTCGGCTCCGGGGGAAGGCCTCGTGCGACTGACACCTACACGGGCCGCGTGGCGATCACCAGAATGTTCTGGGCGCGGTCGCGGTCGACCCAGGTGCGCAGGGGCACGCGCCGCACCTCGGTGAAGCCGGCGGCGGTCAGCGTGCGGCCGACCTCCTCCAGCAGGGGCGAGTCCAGCGAGGTGATCAGGTTGGCCAGCAGCACGGGCGCGCGGGCGGCGACGGCGGCGGCGTGCTCGGGCTCGGTCAGCCAGTCCAGCGTGCCGCTGGCGTCGGCGACGTCCTGGATCACGGCGTCCCAGGTCAGGTCCACCTCGCGCACGAAGCGTTTGGCGTCCGTGCGGTGGATCTCCGTGGTCGGGCCGGGCCGGTAGCCGAAGTACATCTCGGCCACGCGGGGGCAGCGGGGGTCGATCTCGACGACGTCGAGGCGGTCGGGCTCCAGCCGCTCCTCCAGGAACTGCGCGCCGACGAACACACCGCCGCCCAGCAGCAGGATGCGCGGGTTCTGGGGCACGAGCGCGTCCAGGTAGGTCCACAGGAACACATGGGCCGGGGGCTCGCCGCTGGCGTAGACCACGCCCTGCGGGAGCACGTCCGTCATGGCCCAAAGGCCGAGCTCGTCGCGCACGACCCGCAGCACGCCGAACTCCGAGGCGTCCATGTAGAGCACGCTCTCCGCGCCCGAAGGCCGCGGTGGCGTGGCGCCCACGTGCTCGAACAGATCGGCGAGGGCGGCGTCGATCTCGGCCACGCTGGCGTCGAAGAGCGAGGCCGTCGGCGGCTGGTCGGCCGTGAGGGGGGCGAGGCGGGCGGCCACGTCCGGCACCAGGCGCACGGCCGTCTTGCCCGACACACCCGGGCGCGACGACACGAAGTTCACGGCGGTGGGCCGCACGTCGCCGACGGTGAGCGCGGCGATCTGCCCCGCGGTGGCCTCGTAGAGCAGCGTCAGCTCGACGAGCGCCGCGTGGGCGGGGCGGTCGGCGCAGGACAGGCGGAGATCTCGGAGCTGGTCGGGCGTCATGCCGGCATTGTGCGGGCCGCGCGGCGCGCCGTAAACCGCGCTGCGTGGTACAGATCGTGCGCATGTGTTTGCGCCGCCCCACGCTGGTCCTGCTCATCGCCGCGCTGATCGCCGGGTGCGGCGAGGGCGAGCTCGGCGGCTGGCTGGAAGTGCCCGCGTTCGACGCGGGGGCCTCCGGGGACGCAGGGGGCTCCGAAGACCCGGACGCGGCCGTCGAAACAACGCCCGACGCGGTGGCCCCGGTCGTAGACGCGGCCGTCGAACCACCGCTCGGAGACGCGGCCCCCGAACCGCCAACCGACGCCGCCCCCGAACCCCCACCCGACGCCGCGGGGGAACCACCGCCGCCGCCGCCCCCGCCCTTCGCCACGCTCCCCTGGACGGAGCTCGGCACGGGCGTCGCCTTCAAAGACAGCCAGAACCCCGCCGGCGAGGCCGTGTTCATCGGCTACGCCGGCTACCAGGTCACGGACGACGAGGCCCGCGCCTGGGTCTCGGCACTCTACGAGGCCGCCCTCGCCGAGTACGGCGTCCGCTACGTGTACGCCGTGCGCGGCCCGCGGGACGTGCAGTACGACGCCCGCGAGCTCTCGAACTCGCGGATGGCCCGGGACTTCGTGCCCCGCCTCGCCGGCCACGACGCGCCGATCCTGATCGCCGCCCACTCCTCCGGCGCATGGGTCGCCTGCGAGCTGTTCGAGCAGCTCTTCGAGGGCGGCTTCGACCCCGCCGGCGAGGCGCAGGGCCGCGTGGTCTACTACGACCTGGACGGCATCGGGAGCTGCCTGCCCCAGGCCGCCATCGACGCGTTCCGCGGCCTGTACTTCACGCATGCGGTGCTCGGCGACGGCGTGTCGCTGCAATCGGCGAGCATGGTCGCCGCGCACGAGCGCTGGCCGGACCAGAGCGCCCTGCTGACCTACGACGCCGCCGAGACGGGCTGCCACGCCGACGCCCGCATGTGTCTCCACATCTCGCTCGTGAACACGCGCCCCCACGACCCCGCCGGCGCGGACCGCACGGCCGACTACACCGACTTCGACGGCCGCCCCGTCAACCGCTGGTACCTGGACGCGACGCGCGACCTGCTCCTGCCCTGACGGGCCGCGCCTTGCGGTCGGGCGGCGCGGCTCGTATCGTCGGGACATGTCTCGAAATGCACGGACGCTGCTGCTCGAGCAGCCCGAGGACCGCGTGTTCGAGGTCGTGGGCGGGGTGCTCGTGGAGCGCGAGGGCGCGCCGTTCGAGCATGGATACGCTCAGCTTCGCATCGGCGCCAGCGTCGGCCCCGGCGGCTGGTGGATCGCCGTGGAGGCCGAGGTCGACTACGGCTCCGGCAGCATCTACCGCCACGACCTGGCCGGCTGGCGCCGGGACCGCGTGCCGGAGCGCCCCACCGGCCGCTGCCTGGCCATGCGCCCCGACTGGGTGTGCGAGATCGTCTCACCGAGCAACTGGGCGCACGACACCGTGACCAAGTTCCACACCTTGCAGGCGGCGGCGGTGCCCCACTACTGGCTGGTCGACCTGGAGCACGGCGTGCTGACGGTCTACCGCTTCGGCGGCAAGGTCTACGAGGTCGCCCAGCTCGCGCAGCCGGGCCAGCAATTGCGGCTGGAGCCCTTCGACGCCCTCACGCTCGACGTGTCGACGCTCTTCGGACTCGAGCCCGCGCCCGGCGCCTAGCGCCCCTCCAGCCGGAACACGTACAGCCGGTCCTCGCCGTCGTTGGCGACGTACACGCGGCCGGCGTGCACGGCCAGGCCCTCGGGGTTCTGCATCGGCAGCGGCCAGGTGCGCAGCACGTCCAGGTCGGCGTCGAGGCGGAACAGGGCCTGGTCCTCGTCGCTCAGAGCGTACAGGAAGCCGTCGTCACCGAGCGTCAACTCGCTGAGATCACTCGCAAACCCGACATCGACGCGGCGCACGCGGTGTCCGTTCTCGTCGTACTCGGCGAGCTGAGCCGGGGCCTTCTCCTTGGCGGCGAACACGTGGCCGTCGTCGGGGCGCACGGCGAGGCCCTCCAGGCCGCTGTTGCCATCGTCGGCCCACTTCACGCCGTTCGTGGAGACCTGTGTCCCCTCGGCGGAGAGCCGCAGAATGGCGCCGCGCCCCTCGGGGGCGATCAGGAACTCGCGCGTCACCGGGTCGAAGGCGATGGCTTCGAGGTCCGTGAAGGCAATGGCGAGCCGGGCGCGCCGCTCGCCGTCGGCGGGATCCACGCCGTAGATGGCGCCCTTGGCGTCGCTGACGGCGACGAGCGCGTCGTCGACCCAGGCGAGCCCGGAGGCCTCGGGGAAGTCGAGCCCGAAGTCGTCCTCGGCGACGAGCCGGTCCACGGCGGCGGGGTCCAGGTGGCCCGCGCCCCCGGTGGGGTCGGCCACGCTTCGCGTCCCGCCGTCGGCGGTCACGACCTCGAACTCGTAGCCCGTCGCGCCGGAGACCCCCGTGACCTCGCTGGACCACAGGTTCGTCTCGGCGTCGAAGGTGAGCGCGACGCGCCGCTCGCCCAGGCGCAGCGCGACCGAGGTCGCCGGGCGCTCGTCCACGGGCAGCCAGCGGAAGTGCGCGGTCAGCGAGCCGGCGTCGTCGCGGGTGAAGCTGCGGTAGTCGGGCCGGCCGTCGGGGGCGTCGGCGCCGCCGAGGCCCTTCAGCCCCGCACGCAGCGCCTCCGCGCGCTCGCCGAGCGCCCGGGCGAACGGCGCGGCGTCCACGCCCGCGAGGCCGGCGTAGGCCTTCAACTGCGCGGTCAGGCAGGCGGGGCGCTCCACGCAGTCCAGCGCCTCGGCCACGCGCGCGGCGTAGCGGGCGTTCAGGGCGGGCACCGTGCGCAGGCCGCGGCTCAGGGCGTCGGGGTTCGCCTCGCCCGCCGGCGCCTCGACCAGCGGGGCCAGACACGTCGAGCCGGTCGCGGCACCCGCGCAGGCGTCGTACAGCCCCAGGCCCGCCTCGCCGCCGAGCACGACACGCCCGGCCAGGAACCCCAGCGTGGCCTCCGTGTCGAGCACGGCCTCGAACGCGCGCCGACCGGGCGCCGCCAGGGCCGGCGTCAACACCTCGGGCGTCTCCCCGGGCGCGAAGCGCGCGCCGTCCGGCGTCTCGAAGCGGCGCTTCAGGAACCGCGCGTCGCGCGTCTCGACCACCAGGTACGGGCGGGCCGGGCCAGCGTCGACGCTCAGCGTGGCGGCGACGACCCGGGACGCCGCGACACCGAGCGCGCCGAACACACGCGCCTCGGCGAACCGGGCGAGCGCGGCGTCTCCCGCAGGCACGAGCTGCACGGCGGTCATGCCGGCCAGCGGCTCGCCCTCGCGCAGCGTGATGGTCACTGCACCCGCCGGTCCCGTCGCGCGGCGCACGCCGGCGTACCGGGTGGTCTCGCCCAGCGACATGGTGGTGCCCTTCAGGGCGAAGGCGTGGGGCACGGTCGCGGCGAAGAACGCGGCGCCGCCGTCGACCTTGCCGTCGGCCGCATCGCCGTAGGGGTCGACGCTGATCGCGGCGTCGCCCGCGGCGCCCTCGGGGCCCCCCGCGTTCGAGGCGCAGGCGGCGAGCAGCAGGGCGGCGAGCATGGTCGGTCGGGTGGCCATGCCCGGCCACGTTTCACGATTCGTGCCAACTCGGAAACAAACGCCCCAAAACCGACACAATCGAGACGATCAGCCCAGCTTCGACCCGAGCAGCGCCTCGATGTCCACGGGCAGCACGTCCATCGAGGCCTCTTTGGCCCCCGGCGTGGCGGCGGCGGGCGCGACGGCCGCGGCCGCGACGGGCGCCGTCGTCGTGTTGCCG
>CAINDO010000624.1 GCA_903847385.1 uncultured Myxococcales bacterium | reverse complement strand
GTTGCCGCCCGCGCCGCCCGAGCCGCCGAAGCCGCCCGTGCCGCCGGACCCGCCGGACCCGCCGCCCCCGCCCGCGCCACCGGCGCCGTCGATGATCTCGCAGGCGTCGCCGATGCCGTCGCCGTCCGCGTCGGCGGCCACGGTGTCGAGCGTGGTGGTGGCCGTGAAGGCCCGGTGGCCCACGGTGAAGCCGGCCACCGTGATCTCCACGGGGCGCCCGGGCAGGATGAGCGCCGCGAAGGCCGCGGCGTCGACCTCGAAGGTGGCGTCGTTGTCGCCGCCGTAGATGACCGTGTCGGGGCGGGCGCGCAGGAAGGTCGTGCCGTCGCCGTCGCGGTCGACGGGCTCGGCCGGGGCGACCACGTAGACACCCTCGCCGGCGAAGTCGACCTCGGCGATGTCGAAGCCCTCGGGCAGGCGCAGGTGCAGGAAGACCTGGCCCGGCGCGCAGAGCGTGTCGTAGGGCGCGGGCGCGACGTCGACGAGGGCGGCGATGGCCGGGTACTCGCCCACGCCGATCAGGCGCACGGCGCGGTTGTTGAACCGCGGCTCGCGGAAGTCGGGGCGCACGATGACCTGCACCAGGTGCGGCCCGAGGGCCTCGTTGGTCCAGGGCGTGGTGGTGAGCATCGGGCCGCTGTCGCGCCCGGCGGGGAAGCTGACCGTCGTCTCGCCGACGAGCTCGTCCACGAGCTGCCCGCCCAGGGGCCGGTGGACGTGGAACTCGACGGGCAGGTCGAGGCGGGGCTCGACGCCGCCGTAGTGGATTTCGGCCCCCAACGTGATGGGCTGGCCGAGCTCGGGGTTGTCGGTCGGGAAGAAGTGCAGGTCCTCGGTGTAGAGCCACACGTCGCCGCCGTCGGGGCCGCCACCGCCGGGGCCCGGCGGGGGCTCGCACAGGCCGCTGCCGGCGCCGCACGGCGCGTCCGCGCCGCAGAAGTCGCCGTGGACGCGGCAGTCGGGCACGCAGATGGCCGGGCCGGCGTCGCAGACCTCGGCCTCGCCGCAGCCGCCGCCGGCGTTGCAGCAGCTCTCCTGCACGAGGAGCTCGGTCGTGATGCGGCCGAAGATGGCCGTGTCCGTGACCTCGATGGTGACCTCGTAGCGGCCGAGGGGCAGGGCGTCGCCCAGGCTCAGGTCGAAGTGGCCGTCGTCGTCCGTCTCACCCTCGATGGTGCGGTCGAGCGCGGGCAGGCGGACCGTGACGCGGCCACCCTGGACGGGGAACTCGAAAGTACCGCCGTCGGCGAAGACGCTGAAGGTGGCGTCGCCGTAGACGCGCGGCGCGATGCCGTTGCAGCCGACCGTCGTGAGGCCGCCGACGACGATCTCGCCCCACGCGGCGGCGGGCACGGCCACCCGCAGGAACGCGCTGGCGGCGTTGTTGTTCTCGTTGCTCTCGGGCACGGCCTCGTCGGCGTCGACGACGGCCTGGATGATCTCGAAGCCGGCCTCGGCGGGCACGGTGTGCTCGACGCCGACGGTGGCCTCGCCGCCGGCGGGCAGCTCGTCGATCACCACGGTGCCGATGACCTCGCCGTCGGCGAGGATCTCGACGACCACGTTCGAGGCGCCGGCCTCGCCCTGGTTGTGCACGGTCACGTCGATGAACACGGTCTCGCCGCGGCCGGGCTGGCGGTTGGAGAACTCGATGTCGCGGGCGGTGACGACCAGGTCGGCCTCGCCGCCGAGGGCGTCGCAGGCGTCACCCATGCCGTCGGCGTCGCCGTCCAGCTGCGCGGGGTCGGGCACGTTCGGGCAGAGGTCCGCGCAGTCGGCCACGCCGTCGGCGTCGGCGTCCGCGTCGGCCACGCCGCAGCCGCACTGGCCGGGGACGGCCTTGGCGGCGTCCGCGGGGCAGAGGTCGCGGCAGTCGGGCGTGGCGTCCGCGTCCGAGTCCGTGTCGGCCGTGCCGCAGCCGCAGAGGCCCGCGGCGATCTTGGCGGCGTCGGCCGGGCAGGCGTCGTCGCAGTCGGGCGTGCCGTCGGCGTCGGCGTCGGCGTCGGACACGCCGCAGCCGCAGAGGCCCGCGGCGATCTTGGCGGCGTCCTCGAGGCAGGCGTCGTCGCAGTCGGGCGTGCCGTCGGCGTCGGTGTCGGCGTCGGACACGCCGCAGCCGCAGAGGCCCGGGTCGGCCTTGGCGGCGTCGTCGATGCACAGGTCCAGGCAGTCGGCGAGGCCGTCGGCGTCCGTGTCCGTGTCCGGCGTGCCGCAGCCGCACACGCCCGCCTCGAGCTTGCCGGCGTCGGCCGGGCAGGCGTCGTTGCAGTCGGGCGTGCCGTCGGCGTCGGCGTCCGTGTCGGCCACGCCGCAGCCGCAGGCGCGGGGCAGGACCTTGCCGGCGTCCGCGGGGCAGAGATCCAGGCAGTCGGCGGTGCCGTCGGCGTCCGAGTCCGTGTCCGCCACGCCGCAGCCGCAGGCGCCGGCGAAGGGCTTGCTGGGGTCGCCGGGGCACTGGTCCAGGCAGTCGGCGAGGCCGTCGGCGTCGGCGTCCGTGTCCGGCGTGCCGCAGTCGCACAGGCCCGGCTCGGTCTTGAAGGGATCGGCGGCGCAGGCGTCGTTGCAGTCGGGCGTGGTGTCGTCGTCGGTGTCCGTGTCGGGCGTGCCGCAGCCGCACAGGCCGGCCGTGAGCTTGCCGGCGTCGTTGGGGCAGAGGTCGTTGCAGTCGGCGGTGCCGTCGGCGTCCGTGTCCGTATCGGCGTTGCCGCAGCCGCACTGGCCGGCGGCCGTCTTGCCCGCGTCGGCGGGGCAGCTGTCCACGCAGTCCACGGTGCCGTCGGCGTCCGTGTCGGCGTCGGAGATGCCGCAGCCGCAGATGCCCGCGGCGATCTTGCCCGGGTCGGCGGGGCAGCGGTCGTTGCAGTCCGGCGTGGCGTCGGCGTCCGCGTCCGTGTCGGCGGTGCCGCAGCCGCAAAGGCCGGCGGCGATCTTGCGGGGGTCGGCGGGGCAGGCGTCGCGGCAGTCGGGGGTCGTGTCCCGATCCGTGTCCGTGTCGGCCACGCCGCAGCCGCAGAGGCCCGCGGCGATCTTGTTGCGGTCGTTGGGGCAGGCGTCGCGGCAGTTGGCCGTGCCGTCCAGGTCGGAGTCCGTGTCGGGCACGCCGCAGCCGCACACGCCGGCGACGAGCTTGGCCGGGTCGTTGGGGCAGGCGTCGCGGCAGTCGGCGGTACCGTCGCCGTCGGCGTCCACGTCCGGCGAGCCGCAGCCACACACGCCCACGGCGATCTTGCCGGGGTCGTTGGGGCAGGCGTCGCGGCAGTTGGCCGTGCCGTCGGCGTCCGAGTCGGTGTCGGCGATGCCGCAGCCGCAGATCCCGGCGGCGATCTTGTTGCGGTCGTTGGGGCAGGCGTCGTTGCAGTTGGCGGTGCCGTCGGCGTCCGTGTCCGTGTCGGCGATGCCGCAGCCGCAGGCCCCCGGGGCGACCTTCAGGCGGTCGTTGGGGCAGGCGTCGTTGCAGTTCAGCGTGCCGTCCAGGTCGGTGTCCACGTCCGCCACGCCGCAGCCGCACACGCCGGGGGCGAGTTTGTTGCGGTCGTTGGGGCAGGACTCCTCGCAGTCCAGGGCGAGGTCGCCGTCCGTGTCGTCGTCCGGCACGCCGCAGCCGCAGGTGCCCGGCATCGCCTTGCGCGGGTCCTCGATACAGACCTCGCACGCGTCGCCGAAGAGATCGCCGTCCGTGTTCGCCTGGTCCGCGTTGGACACATACGGACAGTTGTCACATCGATCGCCGAGCAGATCGGCGTCGACGTCGAGCTGGTCGAGGTTGCGAGCGGCGGGGCAGTTGTCCACCGCGTCGTCGACGCCGTCACCGTCCGTGTCGACGGCATATGCGGCCAGTGGAGCGCAGGTCAGGGCGAGGACGAGCAGGGTACGCAGATGGAGCGGCAAGCCACTTCTCCTGTCAGGACGAATCCGGAATCGGGACCGAAGGCCCGGGATTCTTCCAGAAGGAGTGGAAAAATTCGAGGGGATTGCGCCCGGCGCGCCCCACTCAGGCGCCGGAAAAGACCGCTTTGCGCTTCTCCACGAAGGCGCTGAGGCCCTCGCGGGCGTCGTCGCTGGCGAAGAGCTTGGCCTGGAGTTCGCGCTCCAGGGCCAGACCGTACTCCAGGGGCAGCTCGCCGCCCGTCTGTACGGCGCGTTTGATGTGACCGGCGGCCAGCGCGGCGCGCCCGGGCGTGCAGTAGGTCTGGGCGATCTCGACCACGCGGTCGATGAAGGCGTCCCGGCCGAGCGCCGGCACCACGCGGGCCTTGCCCTTGATCTCGCGCGTCTCCGTCTCGCCGACGACCTCGGTCAGCAGGCCGGCGGCCAGGGCGGCGTCCGTGTCCAGGTTCTCGCCCCGCAGCATCATGGGCAGGGCCTTGCCCGGGCCGAGCAGGCGCGTGAGGCGCTGCGTGCCGCCGGTGCCGGGCAGCACGCCGAGGGTGATCTCCGGCAGGCCCACCATGCCGCCGCCGCGCCGGGCGATGCGCAGGTCGCAGGCCAGGGCGATCTCGAAGCCGCCGCCGACGCAGTGCCCGTTGATGGCGGCGATCACCAGCTTGGGCGTCTGCTCCAGGCGCGAGAGCGTCTCGTTGGCGTGCAGACAGAAGTAGTACTTGCTGGTGGGATCGGCCTGCTCGAGCATCTTGATGTTCGCGCCCGCGCAGAAGTGCTCGCCCGCGCCCGTGAGCACGATGGCCTGGACCTCGGGGTCGAAGCGCGCCTGCAGGATGCAGTCGTCCAGATCGCGGAACATGCGGAAGGTGTAGCCGTTGAGGTCGTCGTCCTCGAGGGTCAGCAGGGCCACGGGGCCGCGCTTCTCGTACTGGACGCGGCGCTTCTCGGGATCACCGAAGTGGTCGGCTCGGGTCATCTTGTGCTCCTGTCGTTTCAAACCGATGCTCGAGGTTGCTAGTATCGCGCCCCCGTTCGTTCCCGGAGAGAACCCCGCATGAGCCTGGAGATCAAGACCATCGCCGTCCTCGGCGCCGGCACCATGGGCCACGGCATCGCCGGGCAGGCCGCCCGGTTCGGCTACTCGGTCGTGCTCAACGACGTCGACGACGCCCGCGTGCAGAAGGGCCTCGAGGGCATCCGCGGCGTGTTCCAGACCGGGGTCTCCAAGGGCAAACTCGCCGCGGCGGACGCCGAGGCCGCTTTGGGCCGCATCCGCCTGGATGCGACGATCGAGAGCGCCGTGGCCGGGGCCGACCTGATCATCGAGGCCGTGCCCGAGAAGATGGACCTCAAGCGCGAGCTCTTCGCCCGGGTCGAGGCCGCCGCGCCCGCCCATGCGGTGCTGGGCAGCAACACGTCGAGCCTGTCGATCACCGAGATCGCCGCCTCCACGAAGTCGCCGCAGCGGGTCGTGGGCCTGCACTTCTTCAACCCGGTGGCGGTGATGCCGCTGCTGGAGATCGTGCGCGGCGAGCACACGTCCGCCGACACCCTGGCCGCCGTGCGGGCCTTCGGCGAGCGGATCGAGAAGACCTGCATCATCGTGCGCGACTCGCCGGGGTTCGCCACGAGCCGCCTGGGCATCGCGCTGGGCAACGAGGCGATGCGCATGTACGAAGAGGGCGTGGCCAGCGCCGAGGACATCGACAAGGCGATGGTCCTGGGCTATCGCCACCCCATCGGGCCCCTGGCGCTCACGGACCTCGTTGGGCTGGACGTCCGCCTGGCCATCAGCGAGCACCTGCACCGCGAGCTGGGCACCGACACCTTCCGCCCCCCACAGATCCTTCGCCGCATGGTCCGGGCCGGCAAGCTCGGCAAGAAGAGCGGCGAGGGTTTCTACAAGTATTGAGCGCGCTTGTCTGAACTCCCCGCATTGATGGACCGCCGCTTCGTGCTCGTGACGGGCAAGGGCGGCGTGGGCAAGTCCACCGTGACGGCCCTGCTGGCGGCGGCCTCGGCCGCGGCCGGACGCCGCACGCTCGTGTGCGAGCTCAACACCCAGGAGCGCATCCCGGGTCTGTTCGGGCGGGCGCCCTCGGGGCCGCGCGTGACCTCGATCGCCGAGAACCTGTGGTCGGTGAACATCGAGCCCGCGGCCGCGCTCGAGGAGTACGCGCTGATGAAGCTGCGCTTCAAGGCGGTGTACTCGCTCGTGTTCGAGAACCCGCTGGTGCAGCGGTTCGTGGGCATGGTGCCGGGCATGAACGACCTGCTGCTGCTCGGCAAGGCGTTCAACCACGAGCGCGAGCGCGTGCCCCCCGGGGACGACCGCGGCCGGCTGGCCTGGGACTGCGTGATCATCGACGCGCCCGCCACGGGGCACGGCGTCACGTTCTTCCGGCTGCCCAAGGTGATTCTGGAGCACGTGCCCGTCGGCAACATGCACGACGAGGCCAAGGGCATGTGGGATCTGCTGACCGACCCGGCGCGCACCGCCGTGCACCTGGTCACGCTGCCCGAGGAGCTGCCCGTGCAGGAGACGCTGGAGCTGCACGCCACGCTCTCGACCCAGCTCGGCATGCCCATGGGCGCGCTCTGGCTCAACCAGGTGCCGCCCACCTGGGGCACCGCCGAGACGCGCGCCGCCGCCGCCGCGTTGCCCCGGCCCGCCGAGGGCACGGCCCTGAGCGCCGCGTGGACCGTCGCCCAGATCCGCCGGCAGCGCGAGGCGCAGGCCACCCGCTACGCCGCGCAGCTCGCCTCGCTGGGCATGCCCATGCGCCACCTGCCCGTGATGTACCGCCGGGACTTCGACCACGGCGTGCTGATGGAGCTGCTGGCGGCCGCGCGGACGCAGGGCACCCCATGACGATCGCGCTCACGCCTATCCAGCAGATGGTTCGGGAGGCCCGCCTGATCGTGACCGCGGGCACGGGCGGCGTGGGCAAGACGACCACGGCCGCGGCGCTGGCGCTCCAGGGCGCGCTCGCCGGGCGCCGCACCGCCGTGCTCACCATCGACCCGGCGCGGCGGCTGGCCAACGCGCTCGGGCTGGACGCCTTCATGGGGCGCGCCCAGAAGGTCCCGACGGCCCTGTTCACCGCCGCCGGCCTCGCGCCCCCGGCCGAGCTGTCGGCCATGATGCTGGACATGCGCGCCACCGCGGACGAGATGGTGCGCCGCTACGCGCCCAACGCCGAGGCCGCCGCGCGCATCGTGTCCAACCCCTACTACCAGGCGTTCTCGACCTCGCTGGCCGGCACCCAGGAGTACATGGCCGTGGAGCAGGTGGCCGACCTGCTCGAGTCCGGCGAGTTCGACCTGGTGGTGCTGGACACGCCCCCGGCCACCCACGCGCTGGACTTCCTGGACGCGCCGGAGCGCCTGCTGAACGCGCTCGACAACCGCGCCATCAACTGGCTCTACCGCCCCAAGGAGGCCACGACGCGCGATCCGGGGTACGGCGCGCGCCTGCTGGGCAAGGGTCGGCAGATGGTCTTCAAGTCGCTCAACAAGTTCACGGGCGGCCCGTTCTTCGAGGACCTGGCGACCTTCCTGCAGGCTTTCTCCAGTCTTTTCGAGGCTTTCCGCGTGAGCAGCCGCGCGGTGCAGGCGCTGTTGCGCGCCGAGTCCACGCAGTTTCTGGTGGTCACGGCCCCCTACCCGGCCACCGTGCGCGAGGCCATCAACTTCCGCGCGCAGCTCGTGGAGCGGGGGTTCCCCTTCGGCGGGTTCATCTGCAACCGCGTGCACCTGCCCATGACCCCCACCACGGCCGCGGAGCTGCGCCCGGCGCTGGTCGCCGCGGGTGTGGCCTCGGGCCTCGTGCCCCCCCTGGCCGAGGACCTCGCCGGCCTGGTGGGCGATCACGACCGCATGGCCGACCGCGACGCCCTGAGCCTGGCCGACCTGGCCGAGGTCGCCGGCCCCGCGCTGCAGGTGGTGCCGCTCCTGCCCGAGGACGTCCACGACCTGCGCGGCCTGGTGCAGGTCGGCGACTGGCTGCTGGGGCGCCGCGGGGCGGGCTGAGCGGCGGGGGCTCAGCCCTTGATCAGGCCGATCACCAGCACGATCAGGCCGCCGAACAGCCCCACGCCGCCGCAGATGGAGAGGATCTGCGCGTTCGTTTTGGCGCTGCCCATCATCTCGGCGCGGGTGCGGGTGGAGATGATGAAGTGGTCCTCGCCCTTGCGCACGGTGAGGGCGCCGGACTGGTCGTCCACCTGGCCCACCACGGTCACGCGCCGGCCGACGGGCAGGATCTCCTCGCGGTAGCGATAGCCGAGCGTGCGCCGGCGCCCGCCGCCGTGGCCGACCTGCAGGCTGAAGCCGCCGAAGCGGATGGTCGCGCCGCCGCTGGTGTCCGACTCGAAGCGCGAGACGCTCTGGACCAGCGTGTCGAAGCTGGCGTCCCCGGGGGCGACCCCGCAGGTGCCGGTCTGGTCCTGGACCTCGAACTCGACGCTCTGCGAATCGCTGGACACCGTCTCGGACCCGCGCCGCGTGCCGCGCCGGACGTTGCCCTTGCTGTCGCGCTCTTCGTAGTCTTCTTCATACTCGCGCACGACGGACATGCTGTAGTGCACACAGGGCTGCCCGCCGAGGGGCGAGTTCAGGGGTCGGCCGCAGCGGATCTCGCCGCTGATCTCGACGAGTTCCTTGAAGCCGCCGGCGCCGAGCTCCTGGCCGATGGACTTCGCCGTCTGCGCGAGCTCGCCCGCGGTGCGCGCCTTGGCCACCGTGAGCGTGACGAGCTTGCGCCGCTGGAAGCCGTAGGCCACCAGCAGACCCAGCCCGATCAACATCAGAATCACACCGCCGCCGACCATGGACACCTCCGGAACTGCAGAGGTCCGAACCTTACGCCCCGGGCGCCATCGGGTAAATCTCGCGACGCGCGGGGTCGCCTTCGAGCTGTCGGGCGAGCGCCAGCAGGCGGGGGTCGTCCCCGGCGCGACCGACGAACTGCACGCCGATGGGCAGGCCATCCCAGTCGAACCCCCAGGGCAGCGTGAGCGCCGGCCGCCCGGTGACGTTCCACGCCGCCGTGAAGCCGCCCATGGGCGCCAGCGCCCGGAAGTACGCCTCGGGACCCAGGTCGCCATGGGCGCCGATGAACGGCGCCTGGATGGGCAGCGTGGGGCACACGAGCAGGTCGAAGCCGTGATCGGCGGCGTCGGCGAGGCCGGCCAGGCGGGTCAGCGCGGCGCGGACCTGGGCGTCCGTGTGGCGGTTGCCCTCGGTGCGGAACCAGGCCGTGACGGGCTGGAGCTTGGATTCGAAGATCACCGGCGTCTTGGTGAACAGGCGCTGGTAGATGGGCAGGAACTCGTCGAGCGCCACGGGCACGGGCGGGATGGGCGTGACGCCGTGCCCCAGCGCCTCCAGCCGCGCGACGACGCTGCGCACCGCGGCGACGTGGCTCGGCGCGGTCTCCACGTCCAGGGGACACTGGAGCCAAAGGGCGATCTTCAGGCCGGCCTTCGGGGGCGTGCGCGCGGCGGCGAGCCAGCTGCCCGGCGTGCCCGGCGGCCGCCCGCACAGGACGTCGGCGAGGCCGGCGGCGTCGTCCACGGAGCGCGCCAGGGGCCCGATGGCGGTCATGCCCAGGAAGTCGACGGGCGCGTGGGGGTTGGGGATCGCCGCCCGAGTGGGTTTGAGCCCCACCAGACCGCAGACGGACGCCGGAATGCGCACGGAGCCGCCCCCATCGCTGCCGGGTGAAATGGGAATCAGCCCCGCCGCGACGGCCGCCGCCGCGCCGCCGCTGGAGCCGCCCGAGGTGTGGTCCGGCGCCCAGGGGTTGCGGCAGGGCGGGTGGATGTCCGTCTCGACGACCGGCAGGAGCGCCAGCTCCGAGGTGGCCGTCTTGCCCACGATGACGAAACCGGCGCGGCGCAGGGCGCGCACGGTCAGGTCGTCCACGGGGCTCCACAGGTGGCGCCAGGCCCGCGAGCCGAAGCGCACGGGGGCCGCCCGCAGCATGTGGAGATCCTTCACGGCCACCGGCACACCGTGAAACGGCGGCAGCGCGCGGCCGCTCGCCCGCAGGCGATCTTTCTCGGCGGCGTCCCGGCGGGCGCGCTCGGCCATCACGTGCACGAAGGCGCCCACGCGGCCGTCGTGGCGGGCGATGCGCTCCAGGTACATCTCCACGAGCTCGGCGCTCTTGAAGGCGCCGTCGCGGATCGCGGCGGCCTGGTCGAGCGCGCTCAGGCGCAGGCGGTCGGCGCGGGGGCCGGGCGCCTCGTCGAATTCGGCGGGAAAGTGCGGCATGGGCGACACTGTAAAGCCTGAGTTGACGCGCGGCGAGGGCGCTTGGAAACTCCGCGCGCCGCATGCGCCTCGCCCCGTCGATCCCCCTCGCCCTGCTCCTGACCGCCTGCGGTGCTGCGCCCGTCGCGCCGCCGCCCCCGGCCGTGATCCCGGTCGCGCCGGCGCCCGCCCCGGCGCCCGTGACCGAGGCCCCGTCCGCCCCGGCGACCGAGCCGCCGGCCGCGCCCGTGTCGGTCGTCCCGGTCACCCCCCCGCCCCCGCCCGGCCCCACGCGCTACCCCGCCGACGCGGTCCGCTCGCCCGTGACCCCCGCCGTGGTCGAGGCCCTGCGCGCCATCGCCGCCCGCGGGCCCGCGCTCGACGCCCGCCGATTCCTGAAGGCCGGCAGCTCGGGCACGGTGAACCCGCACTTCCTTGGGTGTTTCGCCGGGCGCGAGGGGCCGTTCCACCGCGTCGACCTGGGCGAACACGCCGCGCTCGAGCCGACGCTCGCGTGGTTCCGCCCCCAGCGGCCCGGCGAGCCGAACGTGTTCAGCCGCTGGTCGAAGGCCGCCGAGACGAGCCGCACCGCCGCCTGGGCGCTCCGGGGCGACCCGCCGCCCCTGCGGGCCGAGCTGGACGCCCTGCACCCGCGCTTCGCCGTGGTGGAGTTCGGCACGAACGACATGGTGATGGCCATGACGCCGCGGGCCGCGCTGTTCCCCTTCGCCGACCGCCTGGGCGCCGTGCTGGACACGCTGACGGGCGCCGGCGTCGTGCCGGTCGTCACGGGCGTCGGGCCCCGGGCCTACGTGCCCGCGACGAGCCTGTGGCTGCCCACCTACGACGCCGTGACGCGCGGGCTCGCCGAGGCGCGGCAGGTGCCCCACCTGAGCCTGTGGCAGGCGCTGCGGGGCCTGCCGGGGCAGGGCCTGGGGCACGACGGCATGCACGCGAACGCCCTGAAGACGGGCACCATCGCCACGCCCTGCGTCTTCACGCCGGAGGGGCTGCGCTTCGGCTACAACGCGCGGAATCTGCACACGCTCGCGACGCTCGACGTGCTGCGACGCACGGTGCTCGACCCCGCCGAGCCGGCCCCGGACGCGCCGCCGCTGCCGCCCCTGGCCGGCGCGGGCACCCCCGAGGACCCCTGGCGCGTGGACGCCCTGCCAATGACCCATGCGGGGCCGGCGCCGGCCCCGGCAGAATCCACGTTGCGCGTGTACGCGCTCGCCCTGGACGCCCCCACGCCCCTCCGCGCGCTGGCCCTCACGCCGGTCCGAGCGCGTCAGCCCGTCACGACTTTGAAGATCTCCGACGCCGCCGGGGTCGAAGTGGTGACGAAACGACGCGATCCGCGCGTCTTCGAGGCCACGTTGCCCGCAGGGGCGTACACGCTGCGCCTCGAGGGCGGCACGGGCGCGGAGTTGCTGGTGGCCCTGGCCTGCGAGGCCGCCGATCCCGACTGTCGATGAACCCCGTGGCGAAGGCTGATACCCTCGCCGCCCCACGCTTGCCCGAGAGCCCGCCGACGATGAACGCACTGCTGCCCCTGCTCGCCTGCCCCGTGACCGGCGAGACCGGCCTGACCTTCGAGGGCGACCCCGCCGGCGAGGGCCTCATCCGCTCGCCCTCGGGCCGCGCGTGGCCGGTCATCGGCGGGGTGCCGCGCCTGCTGCCGCCGGACCTGCTCGCGCCGTTTTTGCAGGCCCACTTCCCGGACTTCACGCGCCGCCACCCCGAGGTCGAGGCCTGGCTGCGCGACGCGCCCCCGGCCGAGCCCGCGGTGCTGGAGACGCTCCTGGACTACTCGTTCCAGCACGTGGATCTGGCCGATCTGGGCATGCTCGTGGACGACTGGCGGGCCACCTGGGACCGTTTCCAGCCGGGCCTGCCGCCGGAGAGCTTCGCCGGCGAGACGGTGCTCGAGGTCGGCTGCGGCGAGGGTCGCCACGCGTGGCTCGTGTCCGAGCACGCGAAGTGCCTGGTCGGCCTGGATCTGTCCCGCGGCGTCGAGGTCGCGCGCCGCCGGGATCCGCGCCCCAACGCCTTCTACGTGCAGGGCGACCTGCGCCGCGCCCCGTTCCGGCCCGAGGTCTTCGACGCCTTCTACTCCAACGGCGTGCTGCACCACACGCCCGTGCCCGAGGAGAGCTTCCAGGCCGCCGCCCGCCTCGTGCGCCGCGGGGGCCGCGCCGCCGTGTGGGTCTACGGCCTGGACGAGATGCGCCTGACCTACCGCCTGAGCCACTTGACGTTCCTGCGCCCCCTGACGAACCGCCTGCCGCGGGGTGCGCAGATGGCGCTCGCCACGGGCATGACCGCCGCCGTCGAGGTGGGCCTGTGGACGCCGGCGCGCGTGCTCGAACGTCTGGGGCGCGAGGACCTGGCCAAGCGCATCCCCTACCACGACGCGGCGCACCGCGAGTGGAAGTACAAGCAGCGCCGCATGTTCGACCGCCTGAACCCGCCCATCACGCACTACATCACGCGCGAGGCGCTGGCGCGCTGGTTCGCCGGCTGGTCGGGGGTGGAGATCCTCAACGCCGACGGTCAGGGCTGGTCGGCCCGCGGGCGGCGCTGAGCGGGGCCACCGCGCCTCAGGGCGACAGGTGGAACCCGCAGCGGTAGCCACCACCACGGACGCCCGGGTCGAGGCTCTGCGCGGTGACGGAGAGGACCAGCGCGGTGTTGCCCGTGATGTCCGCGTCCGTGACGCCGAGGTCCTCGGCGGCGCTCTCCGTCCCCGTGGCGCCGTCCACGGGCACGCTCAGATCCGCGCCGGTGAAGGTCCGGAGCGTCAGGTTGCGGACGCCGCTACCGATGCGCTGGCCCGCGCAGGCCGCGCTGAACTTCGTCATGCCGGCGGGCACCTCGACGCTGAAGTAGTCGGCATCGTCGGCATGGTCGATGGCGGCCTCGATGAAGTAGCTCACCGAGCCGTCGTCGTTCTGGACCGCCGTGAGCGCCTCGGCCATCGCGCCGAGGTTGTTGGAGTCGGGGGTGCCGCCCGTGCGGCCCTCGGCCTCGAGGGGGTTGCTCTGGGTGAGCCCGTGCCGCCAGAAGTAGAAGTCGTTCGCACCGGCGGCCGCGTCCGGGGCCCGGCTGACCGAGAGCACGTAGCTGCCCCCCGCCCGGCAAAGGAAGCTGACCTCGGCCAGGTTGGCCGGATCCGCGAAGACGTCCGTGCGCGCCAGGAGCGTCAGCGGGTCCGCCGCGTCGGCAACGGCCGCAAACACGCCGGTGCCTGCGCTCGAGCCGCTGCCCTCGGCCCCGGGCCGGAAGAAGCTGAACCGACACGCCCCGGCGACCTCACCGGCGGCGGGCTCGATCCCGGCGAACGCGTCCACGGGGACGCTCAACGACCAGGTGTCGACGTCCGTCGGCGCGGCGAAGGCCCCGGTCTCGATGACGCTGTAGTAGCCGCCCATGCCCGTCGCCGTGTACTCCGTGGGGGACGCGCTCGCGGCGTCCTCGTTGGGCTCGACCTCTTGCCGATCGGCGCTCCAGGCGACGGCCTGGAGGGCGAAAGCGTCGTGGGTGATGTCGGCGGCCGGCGCGCAGCCCTCGGCGCCGAACACGGACGTGCACTCGGCGACGCGAACGCAGTACCGGCCGTCCTCCGAAGCCGGGAGCCAGGTGAAGACTTCACTGTCGTTGGAGAACCGCGGCTCGGGGTCGTCGTTCTGCGCCACCGGGGTCCACTGTCCGCCCTGGCGCGCGTAGAGCGTCACGACGAGGTCGGGGTAGGCGGCCGAGAACTCGTCGTCCGCCGGCTTGGCGTCCGTGAAGAGCGCGAGCGGCGTGCCCGGCGCCGGGTCGCCCCCGCCGTCCTGGGTCAGGATGAAGAACCGCTGTGCCGTTGCGACGGGGGCCAGCGTGCCCTGCACCGGATCGGCGGCGTCGAGGCCGAGCGTGATCCCGTTGGCCGCCGCGTCGTCGCAGCTCTCGTTCAGGACCGGCGGCGCCACGGCGGCGTCCGGCTCGACGGCGACGGCGCCATCGGGCTCGACGCCCACAGCGGCGTCGGGCTCGGAGATCGGGTCGCCGCCACTGCCGCCGTTCACCGCCCCGCCGGCGCCCCCCGTGACCTCGCCCCCGGCGCCGCCCGACGGGCTG